>JBDHQK010000078.1:0-12061 GCA_039807025.1 Lacunisphaera sp. | reverse complement strand
TGGCGTCCCCACGGGGATTCGAACCCCGGTTCTCACCGTGAAAGGGTGGTGTCCTAACCGGGCTAGACGATGGGGACCCAGCACGGAATCGGGGAAGCTACGGCCTACCCCCTCTCGCGCAAGTGTTTTCTAGGCGCCGGGAAAACATCAGCCAAACCGTTCTTTCAGTCGCAAAAATCTTCGCTCCACCAAGTAATATGAGGTCAGCGCCAGCACCAAGCTCACCCCCACCTTCCAGCCGAGGCGCACCACAAGCGGCGCGCCGGGAATGAGCTTCTCCACGGCAAAATAAACGGGCAGGTGCAGCAAGTAGAGGCCGTAGGATATTTTCCCAACAAACACCATCGGCCGGGTCGCCAGCACCGGGGCCAGCAGCGAATGCCTCCCCAGGACCAGGTCTGCCAGCACTGTCGCCGACAGCCCGGCGACGATGACATAGCCAATCCAACCCATCCACGGACTATACCAAGTCACGACTTTGGGGATCAGGAACAGGGTCGCGAGGGACAGGGGGGCGAGAAACCGGCCGAGGGCCTTGCCTTGGAGGGCCCGAGTCCAGACAGGTTGTTCGATCGCGGCATCCCTGTGGCCCGCCGCGGCGCGGGCGTTCCATTCCGTCACCGCCTGCACCACATACGAAAGCACCGCGCCTGTCATCAGCGAGTCCATGCGCGTATCGAGGCCGAAGTTGATGCGCTCGTCCGTCCAGATGCCGACGTGCCACGCACGATACATAGCGATGCCCGCCGCACCGGCCAGCAGCAGCCCGGCCTTTGTCGTCGGGGCACGGCTGGTGCGCTCAAGGCCGAGGATTACCAGCGGCCAGATGAGATAGAACTGCTCCTCGATGGCCAGCGACCAGCAGTGGTTCAGCCACGTCATGTAGTAGCCGTGGAGCGCCTGCGCCCAATTCGCCGTGTAGCTCAGCGCCAGGGCGATGTCCGTGCCAGGAAAAGGTTCGCCCAGGGCCGGCTTCGCCACCGCCACGAGGGCGCAGGTCAGCACCAGCGCCGGGGCCAGCCGCAGAAAACGCCGCGTGTAGAAATTCCTGAAGCTGATGGCGCCCGTCCGCTGCCTCTCCGTGCGAAGGATGGTCGTGATGAGAAATCCGCTCAGGACGAAGAAAATGTCCACCCCCCCCCCGCCGCTGCGGAACCACGTCACGCCGCCATGCGCGCAGAGCACGATGCCGACTGCGATTGTGCGCAGGCCGTCGAGAGCGGGATAATAGGCGTGTTTCAATCAGGTGCTAAGGTTTAGGTTTTAAGTTTTAAGGGGAGCGAAATCGCGCGCCCGGTGCAGTCCGCACATGAAAAAGACCAAGAAATACATAGGCCTTGAATTTCCCGCGGCTGACGCCGCTAGACGCAATTCGATCCGACTCTGACTTATCCGCGTTCATCGGCGTAATCAGCGGCGAATCTCCTCCGGTTCGGGTCATACCCTGAAAATTCAGCCTGACCTTTGCCGCCTTGCTGCTTTGTTTGCCGGGCGACTGGCCCGGACAAACACCGGGCTGGTAGCAACCAGCAACGGTGTTACCCGCCTTTTATGAATTTTGCCGAGATCGAATCCTCTCTCCCTAAAATCGCCGTGGTCTCCATCGACGGCCTGCCCTTCCCTCGCATCGCATCGGGCAAGGTGCGTGAAATCTTCGACCTCGGCGACGCTCTGCTCCTCGTCGCCACGGACCGACTGTCGGCGTTCGATGTCATCCTGCCCGACGGTATCCCGGGCAAGGGCGCCATCCTCACGCAGATGAGCCACTGGTGGTTCGCGCAGACCGCCCATCTCATCCCCAACCACCTGCTGCCCGATCAGGCCGGCGAATTCGCCCGTCGCGGTCTCACCCAGCGCGACTTGCAGCTCCGCAGCATGATCGTCCGCAAGCTCAAGCCCCTCGCCATCGAGTGCGTGGCCCGCGGCTACCTCATCGGCAGCGGCTGGTCGTCCTACCAGAAGACCGGCGGGGTCTGTGGCCTCCGGCTCCCCGCCGGGCTGCCGCAGGCCGGCCGGCTCCCCGCGCCCATCTTCACCCCCACGACCAAGGCCCCGAAGGGCCAGCACGACGAACCCATCAACGACGCCCAGGGCGCGGCCATCATCGGCCAGAAACTCTACGATCAGGTGAAGGCGCACAGCCTCGCGCTCTACCAATTCGGCCACGACCGCGCCAAGCAGGCCGGCATGATCCTGGCCGACACCAAGTTCGAATTCGGCACCGACGACGCCGGTAGACTCTACCTGATCGACGAGGTGCTCACACCCGACTCGTCACGCTACTGGCCGGCTGACGAATACCGCACCGGCATCTCGCCACCGAGCTACGACAAGCAGTTCGTGCGCGACCATCTGCTCGCTCTCCAGTGGGACCAGACCCCGCCCGGCCCGCGCCTCCCCGCCGATGTAATACACCGCACCCGCGACAAGTATCTGGCCGCATTGAAAAACCTGATAGGGTAGGTCTGTCTCCCCCTGTCTCGAGCCCGGGCATGATTTGAATCCCTCTGTATCCGCGTTCTCTTCCTTTCACCGTGAAAATCCGCCATCTGCTCGCTGTCCTCTGCCTCCTGTCCTCCGTCAGCACCGCCTCCGCGGTGCTCGGCGCCACGCTGGCGGAGATCACCAAACACCGCGGCAAGAAGCCTGACGGCCAGCCCGGCAAGGACCGGGCGGTGTGGACCTTCGAGGGCAACGACGGCCTGCTGCTCTACGCCGTGAAGTTCGGCGACGACGGCCGCTCCATCTACGAGCAGCTGAAACCCGGCCAGCTCGGCCGCAACCTCCACACCGACTTCGTCAACGATTTCATCCAGGCGCAAGCCGCGCACCTCAAGGACTCGCCCACCCTGCGCGAGCCCAAGCCAGGCGAGTCCTATCGCTTCGCCGGCCGCGACCTCGTCGTCGCCACAAACGAATACGTCCTCGTCGATGCAGCCAACGGCGTGCTGATCGTCTGGGTCCGCGGATCACTGCCCTCCGTCACTGCCATCACCCCGGCGGCGTTGCCCTAATCACGCAGGCTCTGCCGTTAAAAATCGCCACGCCCTTACACGCGTAAACGCAACACCCCCATTCCTAATAACCGACACCCAACTGCGAAATCTAGGGTCCAGCGTGGACCTTGGGGGTGCTCGCGGCGACTGATTTCAGACAGGGCTGGAGATGTTCGCGAGCCCGTTGGGATGCGAGCTTCGGATCACCGGAGCGAATTGCATGCAGCAAGGCGAGGTTTCGCTGATGAGCCTTCAGGCGTTCTTCGGAGCTTTGGGAATAGGTGAGCAGGAAGGAGCGGATGTGGGGACCGAGGGCTTCGTGCATCAGCAACAGAAAGCTATTGCCGGCGATGGTCGCGAGCTCGTGGTGAAAAGCGTAATCAAGGTCGGCGAACAGATTTGGATCCTCGACCGCGGCCACATGCTCCTGTAGGCTTTTCTCCAAGGCGTCCAGCTGTGCCACCGTGGCCTGTTGGGATGCAAGTGCGGTGATCTCGCTCTCAAGCAGGCCGCGTGCTTCGACGAGGTCACGGAGGCGGTTCTGGTCCTGGTGGTTGAAGAGCGTGATCAGCACGTCACTCAGGGCGGATGTGCTCACTTCCTTTTCAACGAAAGCCCCCTTGCCGTGGCGGATTCGGATGAGACCGAGTGCCTGTAGTCGCGCGAGTGCCTCGCGCAGGGGCAGGCGGCTGACTCCAAGTTCAGCCTGTAGTTCGCGTTCGCTCGGCAACTGGTGTCCGGGCTGGAATTTCCCAGTAGCGATTTGTTGTTTCAGGTGTTGCTCGACTGCGTCGACCACCGAAACCGACTTGATTGTCACTGACATGGTTTGCCTTCGTTTTGACTGGTATTGCGAGTAAACACAGGGCGCTCACATGGGGCGACGGTGCAAATTCTAAGGGTTTAAGCAAGTGCCCTCCTCAGGTTTGTAAAAGATCATGGACTAACTTGCTGAGGGTATCATCTCCACCGACATTGCCGGGGAACACGATGTAGGGAAGGTCGGGCCACCGGCTTTCAGGGCCACATTGCCACACGGGCACTCCTGGCAGGGCCTGTCCCAGCACCGTGGCGCTGCGGATGTCCAGCGCCGCAGTGGCCAGGTCACTGGAAGTAATACCGCCCTTGGCCACGAACCAGTCTGGACGGGCATCAAGGCTCCGAACAATCCCCACGAGCGCCCGGGAAACGGCACCCCCTAAGCGGAGGCTGTCGGCGGGGTTGGCCCCAGTCAGCAGCCGCCGCGAGGTGTAGAGACAAACCGAAAGACCTTGGTTGAATGCTCGGTTGATCTCCGTGCGACACCGCTCGATCTCGCCGGCCGAGGTGTCGGCATGGGCGACACGGTCAGCGTCGCATTCGACGGTGACGAGCTCAGGACAACACTGGAACAGCTGGTGCAACTGGCGCGAGGTTTTGCCGACGTAGGAGCCGGCTACCACCAGACCGCGGCGCGGGCCGGGACCGCCACGCAGCAGGATGGGGGCAAGGGGCGGCTGCGGCACCTGACCCAGCCAAGCGGCGGCGAAATCCGCTGCAGCGCGGAAAAGCACCCGGTGCCCGTGCAAGGCCGGATCGGCCAAGGCCGCAGTCAGGACATGGAAATCGGTGCGATCAGCCGCGTTCACGATGGCGACGCCACCGCCGGTTAGGGAGGCGAGCTTCTGTGCTACGTGCGCAGCCCCCTTGGTGCGAAGATCGCGCAAAGAGATAGAAAGGACATCTCCGGCGCGGACCCGGCCCCGGCACTTTTCCTCGATGTATCCTCGGAGATCAGAATGGCGGAAGCCGAAAGCACTGTCGCGCGCGAACTCGGTCTCGCCCACAGGAATGAGTTGTGCGCCTTCACGGACATAATGCACGTCGTCCACGGTCAGCCGCCCACCGGCCAGAAATGCCGGCACCAGCACGATCGCATGGAAGACGGTCCCCAGGCTTTCTGCGAGGGCCTCGGTCTCATCAGGAAAATGGCCCCGTAGGGTCGAGTCGCTGCGGCTGATGATGTTCACGGAACACCCAGCAATCTGGCACGCCTCTCGCAAGGAGGCCCCAATCTCCCGGGCGCGAAGGCGGGCCATGTCGGCGGGCAGAGCGCGAGAGTTGGTCAGGATGAAAAATCCGCGAGCTGCGCCGCGCAACTCGCGCACCAAGGAATCCCGGCTCCATTCGGTCAGCACCGGCACCCCTGTAACTGTCTGGGTTCCAGTCGGGTCATCATCCAATATGACGACCTTCAATTGAGAAGGTGTAGGAGTGCTGGCAGAGGTTGTGACAGGAGGTTGGCTGGCCAGCAGTGTTTGCTCAGCGATTGCACAAGGGAATTTCGGGGCGGGTTGCACACAGTAAGACTATAGGCTCTCTTAACATAATCAACTCATAATATGAGTTGACATACAATAAACTCCCCTCCAATTCCGACCAAGACATCCACCTTTCTCCCGTCCTCGCATATCCCAATGGAAAGTAAACCAGCCCTCATTCCCAAGACCTTTTGGGAATACATGAAATCTATGGGCCCAGGCTTTGTTGCGGTCCTCAGCTGGCTTGGGGCCGGTGATATCGTCGCGGCGGGAGTGGCCGGCGGCAACTACGGTTACGCCCTAATGTGGGCGATGGCGCTGGCGCTGTTGGTGCGCTACATGTTCGTCTCGCTTATCGCGCGCTATCAGCTGTGCAATCCTCATGGCGAGGGCGTGCTGGACGGACTGGTGCGGCTGCACCGGTTCTATGCACCGTTCCTGTTCTGCTCGGTTGTAGTCTGGGGCCATCTCAGCACGGCCTACATGCTGGCGGGCATTGCCGAGATTTCGATGTCGATCACAGGGATCGGAGGCAAATTCGCCTGGGAAGTTGCTTGGGCGCTCGTCACCCTCGCCCTGATTTTTCGCCCCGCCTATGAGAGGGCCGAAACCCTGTTCAAGGTTCTGGTTGCCGTGCTGGCGGCATCCCTTCTCGGCTGCGCCGTCTGGGTGGGTTTTGACCCGATCCGGGTGGCTAAAGGTGTTTTCACATTCCAGCTTCCGCCCCAGCATGGCCCCTTTGGCGCGGTTCTCGTTGTCGTGGGCATGGTTGGGGCGGTCGGCGGTTCGCTGGTGAATCTTATTTATCCCTACTTTCTTGAACAGAAGGGCTGGCGTGGGCCGGCCTATCGCAAGGTGCAGAACTTCGACTTCCTGCTCGCGGTGGTGGTGATGATCATCTTCAACTTGGCGGTCTGGACGCTCGGGGCAGAACTGGTTCACGGCACAAGCAAGACGGTCGGCTCCGTGGACGATTTAGCCATACTGCTCTATGGCGTGCTTGGTGAAAGCGGCCGGATCCTCTTCCTCGTTGGTGTGCTGGCGGCGATTTTCACGTCGATCGCCGGAGCAGGCCTCGGGTTGTCTTATCTGGCCACGCATGCCTGGCAGCGCTGGCGGCGGCCTAGCGGTGCCCCACGGTCAGCCCAGGACGATTACAAGCGGCAGCCCATCTATCGAGGCTTGGTGCTGTGGATCCTTCTTTCGCCGCTTATTTGGATGGGGCGCGCCGAGTTCGTGTCGCTTACGTTGATTGCCAACAGTTTCACGGTCGTTCTCATCCCCGCACTGGCTGGCGGGCTTTGGATCATCACCGCGCGGACAAAATTCATCGGAGAGGAGCACCGCAACCGCTGGTGGGAAAACGCCATGATGTCGGGCATGCTCTGTCTCGCTGTTTACGGGGCCTACGAGGCGGGCCGCTCGATCCTATCGCAACTGTCATGATTTACGATCCCATGCCCAAGGCGCGTCCGACCATCTTCATCATACACACCAGCTTTGTCTCGGTGAAATACCTCACCACGCTCTTCCGACGCGCGTGCCCGGCGGTGCGGCTGCAGCACATCGTCGATGACAGCCTGCTCGCGGAGGTGCTCGCCAACGGCGGCGTTACCCGCGGGGTGCGCCGACGCATGCGGGCCTATTACGAGGCCGCAGCAAACGCTGGGGCCGATCTGATCTTCAACCAGTGTTCGTCCGTGGGTGAGGCGGCCGACGACGCCGCGCGCCACGTGCGCGTGCCGGTCATGAAGGTCGACACGGCGATGGCCGACGAGGCCTGCCGGATTGGCGGATGCATTGGAGTGGTGGCCACGCTTGAGACTACGCTGGGACCCACCTGTCGGTTAATAAAGGCCTCGGCCCGCCGCCTGCGCCGCAAAGTGCGGATTGTGCCGCTCCTAGTCGAGGGCGCCTTCGCCGAACTGGTCAATGGCCGCCGGGCGGCCCACAACCGCATGGTCCTGCAGGCAATCCGCCGCCTTGCGCGCGAAACCGACGTAGTCGTCTGTGCACAGGGCAGCATGGTCGCGATCCTGGCCGAACTCGGACCCACCCCAGTGCCGGTGCTGACGAGCCCGAAGCTTGGTGTCGCCGCTGCCGCCGCGCGGTTTTGCCACCCGGCCGGCGTGAAGCATCGGCGCAGCTGAATTTTCATCCCCAAACCCCAAGCTACCTATGAATGCACGAGCCCGTAGATTCATCCGCAGCGCCACCCTGGCCTTCGGCCTTGGCGGTGCCGCTCTGACCGCCGTGGCAGGTGATGTGAACGGCGTTGTTTCCGACACCACCGATCGCGGTTTCCTGCCCGGCGCCACCGTAACCATCGTCGAGAACGGCCGCAGCGAAGCAACCGACAGCGGCGGTCGCTTCCGATTCACCGGCTTGGCTGAGGGCGCCTATACATTGCGAGTCGCCTATCTGGGCCACCCCGACACCACCGAGGCGGTCAGCGTCCCGGCCAGCGGCACGGTGTCCGTCAGCATCCGCATGACGAGCGATGTTGTGCATCTGGACAAGTTCATGGTCCAGGGCATCCGCGAGGGCCGGTCGCGCGCCATCCAACAGAAGCGCAACCAGACCAACATCTCCGACCTAGTCGCATCTGATGCCATCGGCAACCTGCCTGATCGCAACGTGGCAGAGGCGGTCGCCCGCCTTCCCGGAGTCAGCCTTTCGCTCGAACAGGGCGAGGGCCGCTATGTCAGCATCCGCGGCGTCGAACCCAATCTCAACCAAGTCACGCTGGATGGCGCAACGATGGCTGCGCCCGGCGGCACCCGTCTCGGTCGCGCGACTCCGCTCGATACCTTGGGCGCCTCCCAGATCTCGCAGTTGGAAGTGATCAAGAGCGTCACGCCGGATCTCGATGCGAACTCGCTTGGCGGCACGATCAACATCAAGACAGCAAGCCCCTTCGACCGGAAAGGCCGCTTCGTGGCCGGCAGCGTCACGGCAAACTTCAACGAGTCTTCCGAGAAATTCAGCCAGGAAGCGCAGCTCAACTATTCGGACCTCTTTGGTGCTGGTCAGCACTGGGGGCTGGCGGCCAACGT
Source organism: Lacunisphaera sp. (assembly GCA_039807025.1). Lineage (GTDB taxonomy): Bacteria > Verrucomicrobiota > Verrucomicrobiia > Opitutales > Opitutaceae > Lacunisphaera. The sequence goes on along the minus strand of JBDHQK010000078.1, from coordinate 3,709 downwards.
AAACTACGACAAGCGCTACTTTGAGAATCACTGGCTGGAGGCCCGCGGCTGGGCCTTGCGCAACGGCAGCGGCTCCGACCGTTACGTGCCCAATGAATTCCAAGTGAAGCCCGAATACGGGGACACCAAGCGTTACGGCGCCAGCTTCGCGCTGGAATTCCGTCCCGATGACACCCTGCGCCTTTATCTCCGCCCGAACTATTCGTTCGCCAACAACCATTGGGAGACCTTCGAGACCAACATCAGCGTCGACAACGCCAACCAGTATGTAACCTACACGACGCCGACGAGCGGTGTTTTCGCCGGGTCGCGCACCCGCACCGAGCGTCGTGCGCTCCGTCGCCTCTACGAGCAGAGCCTGTTCACCACAACCGCAGGCTTTGAGAAGGTGATGGGCGACTTGAAGCTCGAGGGAGCAATCACACACTCGGCGGCGAAGGAAGACCGCGTTTACGACAAGTCCCGCGAATTCCGCAATGCGACCGGCGCGTCAGGTCCGGTCAACTTCGACATTAGCACCTTTGAGTTCATGCGCTGGGCGTCTGATCCGGCCATTGATACACCATCGACCTATCCGTTGCGACGCACCCGCGATGATTATGGCGTAGTCGACGAGAATACCTCCTCTGCCAAGTTGGACCTGCGCTGGGATTCCGAACGCATCCTCGGTCACCCGGGATTCCTTAAAGCAGGCTTCAAATACATTCAGCGGTCCCGTGTGACCGACTTGGAGTCGCGCCGGCTCGAACCCGTCACCAGCTGGCGCCTCGACTCAGTCGGGGTTCTTCCTGGGGTTCCCGTCTATGATGGGCGTTATAACACCGGTTTCTTGCTGGATTGGGCCAAGATCGACCAGTTCATCAGCGCCAACCCCGCGCTGGTCCGCTCGATCGCGCTCGAGGAGGCGCAGAATTCCATTGAGGACGACTACGACATCGACGAGTTTATCTATGCTGGTTACGGCATGGGCAGCGTCACCTTTGACAAGCTAACGCTGCTCGGGGGCGTGCGTTGGGAGAAGACGGATGCGACGATCCGCGCGGTGGAAGCGCGCACCGCAGGCAGCACGCTGCTCGGTCGCTTCCCGACCTCGGGCACCACAAGTTACGGGAAGCTTTTCCCGAACATGCAGGCGGCTTATCGCTTCAACGACCGCCTTGTGCTCCGGGCTGCAGTCACGGAAACCATCGGTCGCCCCGCCTATGAGGATGCCCGCCCACTGGCGAATTTCCGCTACAGCGCGCTTGGCTCCGCTGCCCTGGATCCAAGCTATCCCTACAGCGGCACGCTTGACATCGGCAACCCGAAGCTTGGGCCCTTCCAATCCATGAACTATGATCTGTCCTTGGAGTGGTATCTCAAGAACAGCGGCATGATCTCCGTCGCCGCTTTTCGGAAGGAGATCGACGACCCGATCTACCTTTACTCGGAGACTCAAAGCCGGGTCACGCACAGCGGTATCGCCTTGGAAACGCTGGCCCTCAGCAGCCGGCGCAACGCCGACAGCGGCCTAATAGAGGGCTTGGAGATGTCGGTCTACCTGCCTTTTTGGTTCCTGCCGCATCCGTTCGACGGATTTGGCGTCGACGCCAACTACACGGTCATCAACTCAAATGTGAAGATTCCGACTCGCGCGGGAGAGGATTTTCCTTTCTTCCGCCAGCCTGGCGACATCCGCAACATTGCGCTCTTCTATGAGAAGACCCATTTTTCGGCGCGCATCGCCTACAATTACGCCGACGGCCAGCTGTATTCGGTCGGCAACACCAAGTTGAACGACAACTATCGCCTGCCTCGTGAGCAATACGATCTGCTGATGCGCTATCGGATTAATGAGAACTATTCGATCTCGGTCTCCGTCCGCAACCTGACCGAGGAGCCTGAACAGTTCCGGTTCGGCTATGAAGGCTTGATGCGAACCAGTCGGCTCCTTGGCCGCGACTACAAGGTGTCCATTAACTTCAACTTCTGACCGGCAACTTCCCTAACCCCGTTCCCAACCCGGCCGAGGGCTGCCTCGGCCAGGTCGCTCCTTTATGATGCTGCCCATCCGACCTCTTTTTACGGCGGGCCTACGAGGTTTGTTCTTGGTTGGCCTTCTGACTTTGGTCAACGGGCTCGCGGCCGCCGAGGCCCCGTTGCTGCTCCTGCACACGAACGATGTGCACGATCATGTTCGGCCGGGTTATGAGGGGATCGGCGGCCTGCCGTTGATCGCGCATTATGTCTCCGATGTGCGGGCCGAACGCAAGGACGTGCTGTTGGTTGACGCCGGAGACATGGTCGAGAAGGGCGACCTAGTCGCCCACCGCACACACGGGGAACTCACGTTTCAACTCATGCGCGAGATCGGCTATGATGCCGTCACGATCGGCAACCACGATCACGACCAAGGCATCGCTTGGCTCCGGCGCTACGCCGCAGCACTCGGGCGGCCTTTTGTCTGTCTCAACGCGGTCGATCCACAGGGGCAGCCGTGGTTTGATGCCTACCGGATTGTGAAAGTCGGCGAGCTTCGCGTGGCGCTCATCGGCCTCATCGCGCCGCAGGAGACAGGCACGTTGGACTTCGCGGAGTCGGGGCGTCGTCTCGGCGAACTAGCCCGGCATTTAAAGCAGGAAAATCACGTGGTGCTTGCGGTGTGTCACCACAGTGCGGCAGCATGTCGCGCTTGGTCTAAGCTGGCACCGGATGTTGACATCTTCGTCAGTGGCCACTCCCACGAATTCATCGAGCAGCCGGCGATTGTGGAGGGCACCGGCGCGTTGATTGTTCAGGCCGGCTGCTACGCCATGGCGATCGGCCGCCTCGACCTCCGAGTGGATCTTGAGACCAAACGCATGCGGCTTGTAGCAGGAGGGCTCGTGCACCTGCGGCATGCTCAGCTCCAAGCCGACGAAGCGATGGTGGCAAAAGTCATGAATATCGAACGGAAGCTGACTCCGGAGGCCAGCGAACCGTTACTGGTGAACTCGCGGCCTGCCGGGCTTGAAATTGCTTGGGTCGCCGCCGAGGCACTCCGGCGGGCCACCGGGGCCGACGTCGGGTTCTGCCACCCCGGACACATCATCCGCGATCGATTGCCCGCTGGCCCGGTCGATGTGAATGCAGTCTTCATCACAGGCGGACAGCGCGGGGAGCGGGTGGTCGTTGCGGAGCTGACCGGAGCGGAAATCAGGGCCTATGTGGAGGCACTGGCAGCAGGCGGGGATCCGGCGGCTTGGTCGGGTTTCTCACTTGCGGGCGGGACCGGGCGGGCGCTCGATCTGGGCCGGCGCTACCGCATTGTAATGCCGCAGCTTGAGTGGGAGAAGCGGTTCATGCGCGCTGTCGCTCGGAGCGATGGCAAGGGCCCTCTTGGAACCCGCAGTTTTGCCGCCACACCGGCCAGCACGTCCTACACAGATGCCATCGTCGCCTGGCTTCGGCACATGCCGGAGGGACAGCGGGACATCCACGCGCTCGCCGCCGCAGTGCGGGCGGAGGGCGGCAGCTAGGCTTCATTCAAACTGGACGCCGAAATGCTTCGTGCGATCCAAACAGAATCGGATGACGATGCCTCGCCGGAGGGCCGGCGGGGTTGGCGGCGCCGCGCCAAGTGACCTCTTTTCAGCATTGGTTTACCTGGATAACGTAAGCGTCGCTTCTGGTGCCCCCTTGACCGGTTCGTAAATACGGGAACTACGCCTCAGAGGTTGGATTTCCCGTA
>JBDHQK010000077.1:0-12160 GCA_039807025.1 Lacunisphaera sp. | reverse complement strand
TCGAGACCAACTCCGCCGCGCCGGAGAACACTCCGGACAAGACGAACAACTTCAGCAACCGCAACCAACAGTCCGCCCAGGAGGTCGCCGCCAAGGAACTCGACCCCGAGAACCGGCCAACCACGAAAGGCGACGACAAGTTCAAGGACAGCAGCGCAATCGTTTCCGGCAACATGGCGCCGCCACAGCTCGCACCCGCCCCGACCCCGGAAGTCACGAAGGATGAGGCGCAGGAGCGCGCCGAGCAGAAGGCCCGGCTGGAACAGGTGCCTTTGGAGGGGTTTGACAAGACCGAGGGCAAATCCGAGGACGGCATCGCCACCAATGTGGCCAAGAGCAAGTCGATCTCGACCCACGCCGACCAGCTGGCGGAGGGAGCCAAGGACGCCAAGGATCCCACCGGCGGGCTGGTCGCCGTCACTCAGTCCGCGAAGCAGCAGCCCAAGGCACGCCCGCGCCTGTCGTCGGTCTCGTTGAACCGGCAGTCTCCAATCGCCAATAACATCACCGGCGTCACCAATATCGGCATCGTCGGCATGGATGCGCGCTGGAGTGAATACGGCGAATACCTGAACGAGCTCATCGAGATCGTGCAGCAATCCTGGTATAACATCCTCCGCGAAAGCCGGGTCTCGCCCCCGCGCGGCTCGCATGTCGTCGTCACCTTCAAGATTAACCCCAGGGGCGAGACCGAGATCGTCAAGGTGGAGGACGCCGACGCGGGCAAGCAGGGCGTGTTCTCCTGCCAAAACGCCATCACCTACCCGCAGCCTTATCGAAAGTGGACGGAGCAGATGATCGCCGTGCTCGGGGATTCACAGGAGCTGACCTTCAGCTTCTACTACCAGTGAGCCCCCTGCCCGGAGATTTCTGGGAGACTCTGCCGCTGGGCGAGGGGGTGACGCCACTGACCCGTGATGCCAACGGACTGGCCGCCTTCAACAAGCCCGCCGGCCTTCTCTCGCACCCGAACGGCTCGGAGGACGAGGCCCGCTCGCTGCTGACCTGCCGTTACGACAAGGAGGCGCAGTGCTTCAGTTGGAAGGCTGCCGACGGCACCGAGCGCCGCCTCTGGCTCCTTAACCGGCTCGATTCCGCCACGTCCGGCGTGATCCTCACCGCCGCGAGCGAGAAGCTGGCGCTGGCCGTGCGGGACCACTACGCGAAGCAGCAGGTGCGCAAGGCATATCAAGCGCTGGTCTTCGGCCGGCCGCGCAAGAATTTCGAGCTCTGGCTCGACCAGCTCGCCGTGCAGAAGAAGGGTGGACAGATCCGCACGGCGACGGTCGGCAACGTGCCGGCGCAAACCAGCTTTCAACTGGTGAAGCACACGCAAAAGACCTTCTCGACCTCGCTGGTGCGGCTGGAACCCCGCACCGGCCGCAGCCACCAGCTGCGCGTGCAGTGCGCCAAACGGCAGCTGCCCATCATCGGTGACCAGACCTACGGCGACTTCGCGCTAAACCGGGAGTTCGCGAAGCTGCACCAGAACAAACGCCTCTTCCTGCACTCGCTGGAGACCGCCTTCACCTACGAGTTCGGCGGGAGGAGATGCGACTTTAAGGCCGTCGCGCCGCTGCCGCACGAGTTCACGGCGGCATATTAAAGCAGGTTGAGCTGCGTATCATCCGCCGGCGTCACCGTGATCTTCCTCTTCGGCTTGGCTTGCGGGGCGGCGGGCAGGGTGACACTCACGTCCTCGGATTCCAGCTGCCTGAGGATGGTCTTGGCCCGGTCGATGACCGTCAGCGGCAGGCCGGCGAGGCGCGCGACCTGGATGCCGTAGCTGCGGTCGGCGGCGCCCTCGACGACGCGGCGCACAAACACGATGTCGTCGTTCCATTCCTTGACCGCGACGGAGTAGTTGCGGAGGCGGGGCAGGTGCTTGTCGAGCTGCGTGAGCTCCTGGTAATGCGTGGCGAACAGCGTGCGCGGGCCGCGTTCGGCGGAGCGGTGCAGGTGCTCGACCACGGCCCAGGCGATGCTCAGGCCGTCGTAGGTCGAGGTGCCGCGGCCGATCTCGTCGAGGATGATGAGCGAGCGGTCGGTGGTGGTGTTGAGGATGTTGGCGGTCTCGTTCATCTCGACCATGAAGGTCGAGTTGCCACGCGCGAGATCGTCGCTCGCGCCGACGCGGGAGAAGATGCGATCCACGAGGCCAATGCGGCAGGCCTTGGCCGGCACCCAGCAGCCGATCTGCGCGAGCAGGGTGATGAGTGCGACTTGCCGGATGTAGGTGGACTTGCCCGCCATGTTCGGGCCGGTGATGAGGAGTATCTGTGCGTCGTCGGCGGACAGCGCCGTGTCGTTTGGAACAAAAGTGTGGCTGCCGGCGAGGCCGAGGCGCTCCTGCTTCATCATCTGTTCGACGACCGGATGGCGGCCGTCGGTGATGCTGAGCACCTCGCTGTCGTCGAGCTGCGGGCGGCAATAATCCCATTCGCGGGCCAGCACCGCCCAGCCGGCGAAGACGTCGAGCTCCGCGAGCGCATCGGCCGTGCGAGTGAGGGTGGCGGCCTCGGCGAGCACGGCGGCGACGAGCTGGTTGAACAGCTCCAGCTCGCGCGCGAGGGATTTTTCCTCGGCGGAGAAGATTTCTTTCTCCTTCAACTTGAGTTCCTCGGTAACGTAGCGCTCGCCGCCGACGGTGGTCTGCTTGCGAATGTAGTCGCCCGGGACGCTGGCTAGGTTGGCTTTGGTGACCTCGATGTAATAGCCGAAGACGGACGTGAAGCGGACCTTGAGGCTCTTGATGCCGGTGCGCTCCTGCTCCTTGCGCTCGAGCTCGGCCAGCCAGGACTTGTTGTCGGTGGTCAGGCTGCGCAGGCGGTCGAGCTCGGCGTCGTAGCCGGCGCGGATGTAGTTGCCGTCGGCGAGGTCGTTGGGGAGTTCGTCGGCCAGCGCGGAACCGAGCAGGTCGCGCAGCCTCGGCAGGTCGGCAAGACGGGCGCGAACCTTGGAGGTTTCACCGCCGTGCGAGCCGACGAGGTGCGAGTCGAGCAGGTCGAGGCAGGCCATGATGGCCGGGATCTGGGCGAGAGTATCCTTCACGCCGCCGAGTTCGCGCGGATTGCGAAGGCGGTTTTGGAGCCGGCCGAGGATGCGCGGGATGTCGCGGACCTTGTTGAGCAACTCGCGCAGTTCGGCGAGGTCGCTCGGCTGGGCGATGAGCTCAGCAACGACGGCCTGACGGCGGGCGATCTCGGACAGGTCGAGCGTGGGCGCGGCCAGCCAGCGCTCGAGCAGGCGCGAGCCGGAGGCGGTGGCACTGCGGTCGATTGCGCCGATCAGAGAGGCGTCGCGCGTGCCGCGGGTGGATTGGAATATCTCAAGGTTGCGCAGCGTCGCCGGATCGAGCAGCAGCGTGCGCTGGCTGCGATATTCTTGGAGCGAACGCAGGTTCTGCGGCTTGGCACAGAGGTTCTCGGTCGCGTAGTAAACCACCGCGCCCGCCGCGCCGAGGGCCGGGTGGCTGTTGGCAAGACCGAAGCCCTGCAGGTTGAGCACGCCGAGGGCGTCCATCACGGTCTTGGCACCGCCAGTGACCTCGAAATGGTAGCCCGGCAGCTCCGTGCAAAGGCGCGGCGCGCAAAACTGGTGCAAGGCGTGGACGGCGTGCTGCTCGTGCGGCGCGGCCAGCCAGCGGGCGAGGTCGCCCTCGATGAGAACGAGCTCGGCCGGGTCGAGCGCGGTCAGGACGGGCAGGAGGTTCTCGGGGTGGGCGTCGGTCGCGACGCGGAATTCACCGGTGGAAAGGTCCAGCCAGGCGGCGTGCAGGCCGGCTTTGTCGAGGTTCAGCGCGCAAAGGTAGTGGTTCTTCGCCGCGTCGAGCTGGTTGGCGGAGAGCGTGGTGCCGGGCGAGAGGATGCGCGTGAGCTGGCGCTTCACGAGTTTGCCGGCTTGCGCCGCCTCGGCCTGGTCGCAGATGGCGACCTTTTTGCCGGCGGCGAGGAGCTTGGTGACGTAGTTGTCGGCGGAGTGGTGGGGGATGCCCGCCATCGGGGTGTCGCCGCGCTTGGTCAGGGTGATGCCCAAGAGGCGCGCGCCGATCTCGGCGTCCTCAAAGAACATCTCGTAGAAATCGCCGAGGCGGAAGAGCAGGAGCGTGTTCGCCGGGAGGCCGCGCTTGACCTCAAAATACTGCTGCATCATCGGCGTGAGCTTTTCTCCCATGGAAGCGGTTTTACTGAACCACGAAGGCACGAAGAGCACGAAGAAAATGCCGGGATGCAATTTCGGCTTGGTCTGGCCCGGCTTCGTGTGCTTCGTGCCTTCGTGGTTCAGCTTTATCACACCGACCTCGGGGGCGCCGGCAAGCCGCCCATGATCGTCCTGCACGGCATGCTGGGCTCGTCCCGCAACTGGCTGAGCACGGGGCGCGACTTGGCGAGGCATTTCCATGTCCTTGCCCCCGACGCCCGGAACCACGGCAAGTCGCCGCACGCGCCGGAGATGAGCTACGAAGTGATGATGGACGACCTCATCGTCTGGATGGATGCACAGGGCCTGCCCAAGGCCGTGATTGTCGGCCACAGCATGGGCGGAAAGACCGCCATGCTCTTGGCCTGCCGCCACCCGGAGCGCGTCGCGCGGCTGGTGGTCGTGGACATCGCGCCGAAGGATTACTACTGGGTGGCGCACCGTGCGGAGTTTCTCGCCATGACCGAACTTGACCTCGGCAGCCTGCAATCCCGGGCGGAGGCGGAGATGCGCTTCGAGGCTCGCGTGGACAACCTCGGCATGAGGAAATTTCTCGCGACGAACCTCGTGCAGGAGAACGGCCAGTGGCGCTGGCAGGTCAACGTGCCGGCGCTGACCGATGCGCTGCCGCTCATGGAGAAGAACTCGCTGCAGCCGGGCGACAAGTTTGTCGGCCCGACGCTGTTCATCCTCGGCGGACGCTCGCGCTACGCCGAGACCCGTGACCACGACCTGATCCGCCAGTATTTCCCGGCGGCGAAGATCGAGGTGATCGCGGACTCCGGTCACAACCCGCACATGGACAAGCGCGAGGACTTCGTGGCGGTAGTGTCACGCACGGAATGACGCTCGCTTGGGCGCCGCCAGGCTGTCGCAGGGAATTTTGTTTCACCCGGGGCGATGAATCGCTTCTGTGACATTCCCCTTTATGGATCTCATCCAGACCGGCCCGCTCAAGACGTGGCAAAACCCTGAAACGCTTTCGTTCAACCGCCTCGCCGCTCGTGCTACCCTCTATCCGTATCCCACGGCCAAGGCGGCGCTGGCCGACCGGCGGGAGGACTCCCCGTGGTGGCGCTCGCTGGATGGCGATTGGGACTTCCGGCTGGTGGATCGGCCGGAGGCGGTGCCTGCGGAATTCGTCGCGTCGGAATTCAAGCCCGACACGGCCTGGGCCAAGCTCCCCGTGCCGAGCAACTGGACGATGCATGGTTACGACCGTCCGCATTACACCAACGTCATCATGCCCTTCACGGAGCAACCGCCGGTGGTGCCGACCCTCAACCCGACCGGGCTTTACCGGCGCACGTTCACGGTGCCCGCAGACTGGGCGGGCCGCCGCACCGTGCTGCACGTCGGCGGGGCGGAAAGCGTGCTCTACGTCTGGGTGGACGGTCAGCCGGTGGGGTTGGCCAAGGATACGCGGCTGCCGTCGGAATTCGACCTGACGCCCTATGTGCGCGCCGGGGCCACGCACACGCTCTCCGCCGCAGTCGTGAAGTGGTCGGACGCCAGTTTCATCGAGGATCAGGACCAGTGGTGGATGGGAGGCATCCACCGCGAAGTATATCTCTATTCGCAGGCGGCACATTATCTGGAGGATGTCTTCGTGCGCGCCGAGCCTGACGCGACTTTGCGCAAGGGAACGCTCAAATTGGAGGCTCGCCTTGGCGCGCCCGATGAATGGGGCAAGGGCTGCAAGCTGCGCGTGCAGCTTTATGATCCCGCAGGCAAGGCCCTGCTGCGCCAGCCGCTCGCCCAGACGTTTCCCACGGACAATTCCTGGATCAACCCGCGCCGCCGCCTCGCGCTGGAAATCCCCGTCGCGCGACCGCGGCTCTGGTCCGCCGAGTCGCCGCAGCGCTATACCGTGCTCGTGACCCTGATCGGCCCCGACGGAAAAGAACTGGAACACACCTCGATCCGCACCGGTTTCCGCCGCGTGGAAACGCGCAACCGTGAACTGCTGATCAACGGGCGGCCCGTGCTCATCGCCGGTGTAAACCGCCACGACCACGACGACAAGCGCGGCAAGGCCGTGACCCGCGAGGGCATGTTGCAGGACGTGCTCGTGATGAAGCGCCACAACATCAACGCGGTCCGCACCTCGCACTATCCGAATGACCCGCACTGGTATGACCTGTGCGACGAATACGGCCTCTACGTGTGGGACGAGGCCAACATCGAGTCGCACGCGTTTTACCACGACCTCGCGCACGATAACCGCTACGCGCCCGCGTTTCTCGACCGGGGGCTGCGCATGGTCGAGCGTGACAAGAACCACCCCTCGATCATCACTTGGTCACTCGGCAACGAGAGCGGCTATGGCCCGCATCACGATGCGATGGCGGCGTGGATTCGGCACCGCGACCCCAGCCGCCCGCTGCATTACGAGGGCACGATCACCTTCGATTGGACGCGCGGCAAAGCCGCCTCGGATTTCATCAGTCCGATGTATCCGCCCATCGGGCGGCTCGTCCAGTGGGTGACCGACCCGAAGAACCGCGATCTGCGCCCGGTCATCCTGTGCGAGTTCTCGCACGCCATGGGCAACAGCAACGGCAGCCTCGGCGATTATTTTGATGTGTTCGACAGGCATCACGGCCTGCAGGGCGGCTTCATCTGGGAGTGGGTGGACCACGGCCTGAAGCGGCGCGACGCGGCCGGGCGCGAATTCTGGGCCTACGGCGGCGATTTCGGCGACGAGCCGAGCGACAAGAATTTCGTGTGCGACGGCCTCGTATGGCCCGACCGCACGCCGCATCCCGGCCTGCTCGAATACAAGCATCTGGCCCAACCCGTGCGCGTGGCGGCCCGCGACGCGCGGCGTGGCCGCTTTCGCGTGCAAAACCGCCGTTGGTTTGCCGACCTGAGCGACCTGCGCGGCACATGGACGCTGTTGGTTGACGGCGAGCCCGTGGCGGAGGGTGCGCTGCCCGTCTTCCGCACGGCCCCGCAGGCGCGGGAGGATTTCAACGTGCGATATCCAGCCCTGACGCTTCCGTCCGGCGCGGAAGCGCATGTCACGTTCCGCTTTTTCAGCCGCAAGGCCACGCCGTGGTGCGCCGCGGGGCACGAGATTGCTTGGCAGCAACATGCCGTGCCATCCGGTGCGTTTCGGCGCAGCCGTCCGATCAAGGCCAGTGCAGTGAGCGGCGTGCCTGAGGTGGCTGCGACTGTCGGAGGCTGGACAGTCTCCGCCGGCGGCCTGAGCTTCGAGGTTGATCGCGCCAACGGCGTGCTCGCCAATTTCCGATGGGACGACCGGCTGCTTATCACCTGCGGCCCTCAGCTCAACGTCTGGCGGGCCGCGACCGACAACGACGGCCTCAAGCTGTTCACCGAGGTGGGCTGGGGCGACGTCCGCGTGCTCAACCGCTGGCTCGATGCCGGTTACGACCGGATGGAGCTTGCAGACAGCCGGACGACGCTGAGTGCCGCCCGCGACGAGGCGATCGTCTCCATCAACCAGCGTTGGCGCGCTCCTGGCGCGGGAAAATACATCGTCCACACGCACCGCTACCGGCTGACGACGACAGGCGGCTTGCGGGTCGAAAATATTTTTGCCGTGGACCGGAAGCTCCCTGAACTGCCCCGCATCGGTGTGTCGCTCGTGCTGCCGCCGGAATTGGAGCAACTGGAATGGCTGGGGCGCGGCCCGTGGGAAAACTATTCCGACCGCAACCGCAGCGCGATGGTCGGGCGCTGGCATACGACCGTGAGCGGGGATTACGTGCCCTACATCCTCCCGCAGGAATACGGCAACAAGACGGATGTGCGCTGGCTTCGCCTGCACGACGGCAAGGCCGCCGGGGTGAAGTTCACCGCCGCGCCGACGATGAATGCCTCGGCCAGCCATTTCACGGCGTCCGATCTCTACGCGGCAAAACACACGACCGATCTCACGCCTCGGCCTGAAATTCACGCCAACCTCGACCACGCCCAGCGCGGCCTCGGCACCGCCAGTTGCGGCCCAGATGCCTTGCCGCAATATCGGATTGAGTCGGGAAGGTATCAGCTCGATTTCACCGTCTCGCCCACAGGCGAAGCGAGCTGAGAAGGAAGTTCTCGAGGGCGGCGGCTTCGTTGAGGTTCAGGCGGAGGAGGCTGGTGTCGTGCTCGAGTTGGGCGATGGCGGCCACAAGTGAGCGGCGGGCGGATTCGTCACTTTCGAACAGGCGCTTCTGGGCGAAGTCGCGCGTGGCGTGTTCGATTTCGGAAAAGAGCTTCAGCCGAATGCCGTTGGCGATGCCGGTCTCGATCGCCGCCTGCTCGTCGTCGTCGATATCATCCGGAAGCTTCTCTTTCTGCTGTTTCCACGCCTGGTCGGTGGCGGCAGCGAGCACGCCGTTGAAGCGCGTGATGAGGCCATAGACGCCGAGGACTTGGTCGGCGATCGCACGTTTGTCGGCTGCGCCGGTGGTCAACGCCTGCAGCCAGCCAGCGTAGTCGGCGAGAGCAGATTTCCACTGAGCGCGGGTCGGCTCATCGGCGCCAGCGAGTGCCTCGCTGCCGGCGTCAGTGAAGCGGAAGTGCAGGCAGCGGCTGCGGATGGTCGGTAGCAGCGAGTAGGGGCGGGTGGTGAGGAGAAGGATGGTCGTGCTCGCGGGCGGCTCCTCGAGGGTTTTGAGGAAAATATTGGCCGCGGCCGTGTTCATCCGGTCGGCCTCGTAGATGACGGCGACCTTGCGATGGGAAATTTGCGGCGAGACCTGAATAGAACCGATGAGGTCGCGAGTGACCTCGGCTGAAATTTGCCGCATCTTGCCGGCCGGGCGCAGCGCGAAGAAGTCGGGGTGATGCTTCGGCGCGAAGTGTTGGCTCTTGTGCCGCGGGTCGTTGAGCAGGCGGTCGGCGATGGCGTGGGCGACGGTCGCGAGGGTGCCGAGGTTCTCGCCGTGGAGCAGGAGACTGTTGGCGAGACGCGAGCGCTCGATGGCGCGTTCGATGACAGCGACGGCCGGGGTGCCGGAGAGGGCGGCGGGCCAGGGCAGGACCTCGGTCATGTCAGGCGAGACGTTTCTGGACCGCGGCCCAGATTTTTTGGTGAATGTTGTCGGCCGGCTGGGTGCCGTCGAACACGATGACACGCAGCGGATCAGTCTTGGCCAGCGCGAGGTAGCCGTCGCGGACCTTTTGGAAGAAAGCAGCGGTCTCGCGCTCGATCCGGTCGGGCTGGCCGGCGGTGCGGGCGCGCACACGGGCGAGGCTGACCTCGATCGGAACATCGAGGATCACGGTCAGGTGCGGCATGACGCCGCCGACGGCGAAGGCGTTGACGGCGGCGACGGCCTGCGGGGCGAGGTTGCGGGCGGTGCCTTGGTAAACCGTCGAGGAATCGAGATAGCGGTCGCTGAGGACGACGGCGCCGCGCGCGAGGGCCGGGCCGATGACCGAACGCACGAGTTGGGCGCGGGCGGCGGTGAAGAGCAGCAGTTCCGACTCGGCGCTCATGCCGTCGCCCTCGTCCTTATGCAGAAGGATGTCGCGGATGCGTTCGCCCAGCGCCGTGCCACCCGGCTCCCGGGTGGCCACAACCTCCCGGCCGGCGTCCGTGAGGTGTTGGGCGAGGCGGGCGATCTGGGTGGACTTGCCACTGCCTTCCGAGCCCTCGAAGGAGATGAATTTGCCGGCGAATAGGGTCGGGTGAGGCATGAGCGGGAAGACAGAACCCACGAAAAAAGGTTGGCGGGGGCGCGCAACCAGAATCAAGCGGACGCCGGACAAGAATTCCCATTGATTGGCCGAACCAAACGCGCCAACACTCCAGCCCACATGCCCAGCCTACTTTTCACCCCACACCTTGCCGCGCTCAACGTCTGGCAGGTCTTCCTCATCACCGACCGCGTCGGCCAGGCGGTCATCTGCCTGCTGGCGGTCTTCAGCATCTTTGCCTGGGCATTGATGATGGGCAAATATTCGGAGCTGAAGAAGCTGCGAGAGCTGAATTTCGCCTTCGAGCGGCGCCTCGGTGAACAGCGCCACATCCTCGATCTGCCGGACAATCTCAAGAACCGCCGGGACATTCCCTACGCCGACCTGCTCGCCGATGCGCTCGAGGCCTACTGGCGCGCGGCGGCGATCGGCAAGGAGAAGGGCGACGACACCCCGCGCGGCCGGCTGGAGCATGCCGAGAACGCCATCCAGCGCGCGCTCGCCCGCCAGTCGCTGCGCTATGAGGCCAGCATGATCATCCTCGCGTCCCTGGTGTCAGGCGCGCCGTTCATGGGCCTCTTCGGCACGGTGTGGGGCATCATGGAGGCCTTCGGGGCCATTGCCGAGCAGGGCTCCGCCACGCTGACGACGCTCGCGCCCGGCGTCTCCGCCGCGTTGCTCACCACCATCGCCGGCCTGGTGGTCGCGATCCCGTCCGTCTTCGGCTACAACATCCTGATCGGTCACGTGAAGACGATGACCACCGAGCTGGAAAACTATGCCAGCACGCTCGCCGATCGCATCGAGCTCGAGGCAAAATAAGGACGCACCATGGCCAGGATCTTCCGCCGCCAACGCTCCCTCCACCCGGTTGCGGAGCTGAATGTGACCAACATGGTGGACCTTGGGTTCACCCTGCTCGTGATTTTCATGATCACGACTCCGCTCATCCAGCAGGAGCAGACCATCCCGCTGAACCTCCCTGGCGAGAGCAAGAAGGCCCAGCAGCCGCCCAAGGATGATTTCCAGAGCATTTCCATCGACCAGAACGCCAACATCTACGTGGGCAGCAAGCGCGTGAGCTTCCCCGAACTGGGCAAAACCCTCGATGAATTCGCGGCGCGCCCGAAGCCGCCGGTCATCCGCCTGCGGGGCGACATGACGCTCCAATACCAGCAGATCGTGAAGGTCATGGACGAGCTCATGAAGCGCAACCTAACCCGCATCTCCCTCGATACCGAGACGAAGTGACAGTGGCGCCATGCGGCCGAACTCCTCCAGGGCATTCCTCACGTCGCTGATCCTCCACGGCTTCGTGGCGGCACTGCTTTTCGTGACCACGATATATGTGGCGCGCTCGGACAAGCTACCCCCGGTGATCTTCGAACTCGTGGCCGGTCCCGGTGAGGACATGAACGCACGGGAGGCCCCAGCCGAGGGTAACACCGCCATGAAGGTGAACGTGCCCAAGGTGGAACTTCCCCAGGACAAGCCCGAGCCACCCCAGGTGCAGGAAAGTGTCAGCGTGCCGGAGGCAGCGCCCCCCAAGCCCCCGCCGGTGAAGGCCAAATCGGACACCAGCATCGCCAAGCAGATGAACAAGAGCGCGAAGGTCTCCTACCAAGAGTATCTCAAGAAGCACCCGACACCCAAGCAATCCGCGGCCAGCACGGTGCGCCGCAGCGCCACGGTGCCGAAAATCGACACCCAGGGCGTGCTCGGCGGCGTGAAGGGTGGCTCGACCGCCAGCACCCGCGGCAGCGGGGGCAAGGCGCTGACGCGCGAGGAGCAAGACCAGCTGAGCACTTACATCTCATTTCTCATCCAAGAGCTGAAGCGCGCCCACGAGCCGCCAAGCGGCGTGAGCGACCAGCTGGAGGCCAAGGTGACCTTCGACATCACCGCCAGCGGCGCCATTCTGAACCCACGGATATCCAAGTCCTCGGGCAACCGCGAATTCGACGAATCCGTGCTCGACGCCTTCCGGCGCATGCGCTCCATCGGCCCCACGCCGAACCGCCGCCCCGACACCTGGACGGTCACCTTCCGGATGCGGGACGAAGCATAAAAAGTCCTTGCGTTCCGCCGCCAATGCCTACTTTTAGGCCCTTCGCTAGTTCAGTTACGGGCTCTTAGCTCAGTTGGTAGAGCGCCTCAATGGCATTGAGGAGGTCATCAGTTCGAACCTGATAGGGTCCACCACTTTGAAAGCCGTCCAGCAATGGGCGGCTTTCGCATTTAGTTGGGACCGTGCATTAGCAACGGCGGTTCGCCGGGCTTCTCCGGGGCGATCGGGACAGCTTGG
>JBDHQK010000076.1:0-12371 GCA_039807025.1 Lacunisphaera sp. | reverse complement strand
CCGTCGTCGTGCGCATCGAGGGCCGCGCCTCGTTCGCCAACAGCGGCAGCCTGAAGGATTTCGTCGCCGAGATGATCCGGCAAGGTAAAGCCCGCTTCGTGATCGATTTCTCCGCCTGCACGAGCATGGACAGCACCTTCCTGGGCGTGCTGGCCGGGGCGGCACTGGAACTCCGCCGCCGGACCCCACCCGGAATCCTGACGCTGGCGCGAGTGGGGGAGCGCAACCTCGAGCTCATCCGCAACCTCGGCCTGCACCGGCTGGCGATCGTCGATGCGGGCGGCCACCCGATGGACTTCAAGGGCGGCGCCCAGGCGTTGGACGCGAAGGCGAAGGACGAGATCGAGAGTGCCCGGCTGATGCTGGAGGCTCATGAGAACCTGGTGCACGCCGACCAGGCCAACGCAGCGAAATTCCAGGATGTGCTGGCCTTCCTTCGCAACCGGGTGGGCGGCTCCCGCCCACCCAGCGACAAGTAACCAAGGCAGGCAGCAAGAGAGGGAGCCCCATCTTGCTCCTTGTTACTTGATGCCTGCCATTTAACTTTTCGTTGCATGATGCTGTTCATCCTCGGCGGTTTCCTAGGCGCAACGCTCGTCTACGCGCTCTACTGGCGCGCCCGGCAGGAGGCGTCCCGGCAGGAGGAGGAGAAGATGGCGCTGATGGAGGAGCGTCAGATCGTGCTGGATTACATGCACACGATGGTGGACGCCGTCGGCGAACGCCTGCCGCGCGAGGAGTTGTTTCAGCGCATCGTGCACGCCGCCATCTTGAGCACCGGCGCACTCAGCGCGTGCATTTTCGAGAAGGGCGCGGATGACATGATGCGCGGTGTGGCGGTGGAGGGCCTGTTCCCTCCCCACCGGCCCATCCCCGACACCCAGAAGATGAAGCTCGGCTCGCGCGCCAAGTTCATCGAGCAGGTGCTGAAAGCCGAATCCTTCCCCGTCGGCGAGGGTGTGGTCGGCCGAGTGGCCGCCACCGGCCGGGGCGAGTTGATCACCAACGCCGCCGCGGATCCACGCATCGTCAAGCACGAGGACGAGGCGCTGACCGTGCGCTCGGTCATCGCGGCACCCATCACGGTGCGCCGTCGACTCATCGGCGTGCTCTGCGTTTGCAATGCCTCTGACGGCCGGCCGTTCACCGCGACTGACTACTCACTGGTCGCTGCCCTGGCCGAACAGGCCGGCCTCGCGGTGCACAATGCCGACTATCTCCACCTGCTGGTGGGCAAGCAGCGGCTCGACCTTGATCTGGCCCTGGCCAGCGATGTGCAGCAGATGCTGCTGCCCCGCTCCATGCCGGTGGTGGCCGGGCTCGACATCGATGCCCGCTACTTGGCCGCCCAGAAGGTGAGCGGCGACCTCTACGACGTGTTCCGGCTGGGCTTTGATCGGGTCGGCGTGGCGGTGGCGGATGTCTCGGGCAAGGGCGTGTCCGCGTCGCTCCTGATGGCGATCTGCCGCACCACGCTGCGCCAGATCGCGCCCCTGCATGGCTCGCCGGCCCGGGTGCTGGCGGAACTGAACCGCACCCTCGCCGGTGACATGCGGGAGGGCATGTATATCACGATGACCTATGCCGTGGTGGACGCGGGCAAGAACCAGGTCACAGTCGCCCGCGCCGGCCATGAGCTCACGTTGCTCTCGCGGCGTGATGCGCCGACCGGAGCATTTCTGAGCGAGTTCATTGGCTCCGAGGGCCTGCCGGTCGGGCTGGTGGATGCCGAGCTGTTCGATTCGGTCATCGAGGACCGGATCCTGGATTTTCCCCGGGGCTCGACCCTGGTGCTCTACACCGACGGCCTCACGGAGGCGCCGAATGCGGACGACAAGGAATTCGGCGGCGCGCGCCTGGCCGATGCCCTGCGGGCGGCGCACGACGCATCGGCCCGGGAGATCAACGATTCGATCCTGGCGGCGGTGGAGAAATTCGCCGGCCCGGCGGACCTGCGTGACGATTACACGCTGCTGACGGTGAAGCGGGTGTAAAGGCCGGCTGCGATCGCAGCCGGCGTGTGGCGGGCGGAACTAAAACGAAATCCCATTTGCCTTCACCGGGCCGCTGGCTTTCCATCACCGCCCATGTCCGCCGCCGCCAAACTCACCCACGTCACCGCCGACCAGCTGCCCGATGCGGCCGGGCATTTTGGCCGTTATGGAGGGGTGTTTGTGCCGGAGACGCTGATGACGGCGCTGGCCGAGCTCACGGCCGCCTACCAGCAGGCGCGGGTGGATCCGGTGTTCCAGCAGGAATTGCGGCACCACCTCAAGGAGTTTGCCGGCCGGCCGACCGAGCTGTATTTCGCCGAGCGGCTGACGCATCACTGCGGGGGGGCGAAGATCTATTTCAAGCGCGAGGACCTCCTCCACACCGGGGCGCACAAGATCAACAACGCCCTCGGGCAGGCGCTGCTGGCGAAGCGCATGGGCAAGAAGCGCATCATCGCCGAGACCGGCGCCGGCCAGCACGGCGTGGCGACGGCGGCGGTGTGCGCGAAGTTCGGCCTCGACTGCACCGTTTACATGGGCGCGGTGGACATGGATCGGCAGGCGCTGAATGTGTTCCGGATGCGCCTGATGGGTGCGAAGGTCACGGCGGTGGAAGCTGGGCAGAAGACCCTCAAGGACGCCGTCAACGAGGCCATGCGCGACTGGGTGGCGAACGTCCGCGGCACGCACTACATCCTCGGCTCCGCCCTCGGCTCGCACCCGTATCCGATGATGGTCCGCGACTTTCACCGGGTCATCGGGCAGGAGCTGCGCGAACAGATTCTGGCCCGCGAAGGCCGGCTGCCGGACGAGCTGATCGCTTGCGTCGGCGGCGGCAGCAACGCCATCGGCTGCTTCCATGAGTTCCTGCCCGACAAGGCCGTGAAACTCATCGGCGTCGAAGCGGGCGGCCGCGGCATCAGGCGGGGTGAGCACGCGGCCCGCTTCGAGGGCGGCAAGCTCGGCATCCTCCAGGGCAGCAAGACCTACATTCTCCAGGATCCGGACGGGCAGATTGAGCTGACGCATTCCGTGTCGGCCGGGCTTGACTACGCCGCCATCGGGCCGGAGCACGCGTATTATCGTGACACGGGCCGGATCGAGTTCGCCTACGCCACGGACGACGAGGTGCTGGAGGCCTTCCAGCTTTGCTCGCGCCATGAGGGCATCATCCCGGCTCTCGAGTCCTCCCATGCCATCGTCCACGGTCTCAAGCGCGCCAAGGCCCTGGGCAAGGACAAGATTGTGGTCATCAACCTCTCCGGTCGCGGCGACAAGGATGTGCAGACCGTGCAACGTCTTCTGGAGCAGAAAGCGTAAAAGTCCAAACGCCACACCGTGCGGTAATCTGCTGTCTGGCGGATTTGTTTGGCCTTTGGCGCTTTGGTGTTTGGACTTTGCCCAATGAACTCGATGACCGGCTATGGGCGGGCGACCGCGGCTTTGGGCGAACTGACGGTGACCGTGCAGGTCAACTCCGTGAATCGCCGCGGCCTCGATCTCTCGCAGAAACTGCCCGCCGAGTGGGAGGCCTTCGAACCGGCGGTCAGCGAGGCGGTGCGCAAGGTCGCCTTGCGCGGCAAGGTCCATGTGGCGGTCGAGGTCACGGGGCGGAGTTCCGCGGTTCCAGCTTGGGACGAGGCGGCGCTGGCGGCCACGCTGCGGCAACTGGAGAAGGTGGCGCAGGCGAGTGGGGTGAAGTTCGCCCCGACCACGGAACTGCTCTGGCAGATCGCCAGCGCCCAGCGCACCACCGCCCAGCTCCCAGCCGACGAGGCGACGGGCAAGGTGCTGCTCAAGGCGCTGGGCATCGCGCTGCGCGGGCTGGCGGCTATGCGGGCGAAGGAGGGCGAGGCCCTGCTGGTTGATTTTCTGGGACGCTGGGAAAATCTGCACGCCGGGACGGAGGCCATCGCCCAGCGGGCGCCCCAGATCAGCGGGCTTTACCGGGACCAGCTCTTGCAGCGGTTGCGCACGGCGGGCCTCGAGCTGGACGTGAACGACGAGCGCGTGCTCAAGGAGGTGGCGCTTTTCGCCGACCGCTGCGACATCACGGAGGAAATCACCCGGCTGCGGCACCACCTGTCCCAGCTCAAGGAGCTGCTGCGGGCGGACGGCGAGATCGGCCGCAAGGCGGAATTCATTCTCCAGGAAATCGGCCGCGAGATCCACACCATCGGCAGCAAGGCCAACGACCTGGCCATCGCGCAGCGGGTGATCGAGTTCAAGAACGAGCTGGAGCGGATCCGCGAGCAGGTGGCCAACGTCGAGTAAGCGGGCTCAGCCGGCCGGGGTGGCCGGCTGCTTCAGCGACCAGAGCACATAGCAGAAGACGCCGACGCAGATGCCGGCGTCGGCGACGTTGAAGGTGGGATAGGTGTAGGCGCCGAAATGGAAATCGAGGAAGTCGATCACATGGCCGTGGATCAGCCGGTCCACCAGATTGCCTACGATACCGCCGCACAGCAGGCCGAAGGCGACCTGGGCGGCGGGCGCGCGCAGGCCGAGCGAATGGCGCCAGAAATAAATAGCAACCAGCGTGCCGACGCCGAGGAGAGCCAGCCACAGGCTGGCGCCGCTGAACATGCTCCAGGCGGCCCCGGTGTTGCCGACATGCACCAGATGCAGGAAGCCGGGGAAAACCTCTATGTGGGCGCCGGGCCCGTAGCTGCCGAACGGCAGCCGGGCGGCGATCCAGGATTTCGTCAACTGATCCAGCGCGAAGACGATGATCCCCAGCAGCCAGAGCCGCCGGTAGGCGAGCAGTCGGTCTATTTTCGATTTTTGATTCTCGATTTTCGATTGGCCGGATGCCGGAACGGCAGGGGCTGATGGAGTCTGCTCCGGTGGCTTCAATCGAAAATCAAAAATCGAGAATCGAAAATGGCTTCACTCGTCGTCGCCGCCGTTGGCGAGCTTGCCGCCTTCCTCCTCGGTGCCGTCGCCGAAGAGGCCGCCGCGCTCGATGGCGCGGTGGGAGTGCCGCTCGACCTCGCGCTTGGCCTCGGTCGAGTAGCGGGTGAAGGGCACGGCGAGCAAGCGTTCCTTGGCGATGGGCTTCTGGGTCGTCTCGCAGATGCCGTAGGTGCCGGCGTGCACGCGCTTGATGGCGGCCTCGATCTCGGCGAGGGCTTCCTGCTCGTTGGAGACGAGGCTGAGGGCGAAGTCACGGTCGAAGGTGTCGGTGCCGGCGTCGGCCATGTGCTGGCCATAGCCGGAGAGGTCACCGGAATCGTCCTTGGAGGATTTCAGCAGCGTCTCCTCGGTGTGCTCGCCGAGCTGGGTGAGCACGTGCGTCCGCAATTCGAGGAGGAGGCGGTAATAGCGGCGATACTTCTCGGGCACCTCCGACTCGTCGACCATGGCGGCGCGGGCCTTTTTGCCCTTGGCGGGGTTGAAGCCGAGGATGTCGGCGAGCGAGGCGGTCTTCACGTGGTGGGGCTTGTGCGGCTTCGCATGATCCGCCGCGTGGTGGGCGGGCTTGGCCCCGGCCGTGGCCTTGCTGTGCTTGTCGGTCTTGGCGCTGGTCTCGGCGTGCTTCTCGTTCTTCTTCGCGATTTCGCGGACCTCATCCAAGCTGAAGGCGATGGCCTTGGGGGCCGCCTTGCGCTCCAGCAGCGGGCGCTTCGCCGGGGCGGCGTGCACGGCTTTGCCCTTGGCAAGGGGAGCGGCCTTCGCGGCGGGCGTGGCGGGCTTGGGCGCCGCGGGTTTGGAGACGGGTTTGGTGGGTTTGGCGGATTTTGGCACAGGCTTGTGGGAAATGGTCCTGGCGGCCGGTTTCTTCACCGGCGGCTTGGCGACGGGTTTCTTAACGGGACGCTTTTTGGCGGGGGTATTTTTTTTCTTGGCCATGACGGGGTAGGGTCAGGAGTTAAGGGCCTCGGCACAGCGGGGGCAAACTTCTCCGTGCGAGGTGTGAACAACTTTCGGCACCCAGCGCCAGCAACGCGGGCAGCGGGTGTGGCCGGCTTCCTTGGCGTGGCGGGGAACGATTTCCAAGGGAGCGTTGGCCTTGGTGTCCAAGGAGACCTCGGAAACGATGAAGAGTTCAGGGAGAAAACCATGATGCCGCGCCAGCACGGCGGAGTCGGCGGCCGGGCCGGAGATGGCGAGGACGGCATCCAGTGACTTGCCGATGGTGCCGGCCTGGCGGAGGGGCTCCAGGCTCTCAGTGACGCGCGAGCGTAGTTTGAGCAAGGCGGCGAAATCGGCCTCGAGGGCGTCATTGCGCCATGCCGCGGGGGCGACCGGCCAGTCCTGCAGGTGGATGGACTCGGTCGAGTATTCCTGGCCGGCCTTCGCGTAGCTCCAGGCTTCGTCGGCCGTGAAGGTGATGAAGGGGGCCATGATTTTGACCAAGGTGTCGAAGATGGCGCTGATGGCGGTCTGTGACGAACGGCGGAGCGGATGCGCGGCGCCGAGCGTGTAGAGGCGGTCCTTCAGGATGTCGTGGTAGGTGGCCGACAGCGTGACCGAGCAGAACTGGTTGCAGAGCTGGTAAACGCGGTGGAACTCGTAGGCGTCGTAGGCCTTCGTGCATTCCGCGATGAGGACGGCGGTTTGGTGCAAGGCCCAGCGGTCAAGCGCATCCATCTTGTCCACCGGCACGGCGTGCTTGGTCGCATCGAAGTCGAAGAGGTTGGAGAGCTGGAAACGGAACGTGTTTCGGAAGAGCCGGTAGGCCTCGCCGACGTTCTTGAGGATCTCGTCGTCCACCGGGATGTCGTCGCGGAAGTCCTGCGAGGCGATCCAGAGGCGGATGACGTCGGCCCCGTATTGGGCGATGTAGGCCTCGGCGGTCTGGGGCTTCTGATAGGTCGAGCTCTTGGAGATCTTCTGCCGGTTCTTGTCCACGATGAACCCGTGGGTGAGGACGGCCTTGTAGGGCGCGGCGCCGGAGGCGATGACGCTGTTCCAGAGGGAGGATTGGAACCAGCCGCGGTGTTGGTCGCTGCCTTCGAGATAGAGGTCGGCGGGCCAGTGGGTGCCGCCTTGGCCGCGCTTGAGCACGGCGGCCTGGGTGGAGCCGGAGTCGATCCAGACGTCGAGCGTGTCGCGGCCGCAGGTGAGGGACTCTGCTGCGGGCCAGTCGGCCGGCAGTTCCACGCCGGCGAGAATCTCGGCCGGCTTGGCGTCATACCAGAAGTTGCTGCCCTTCGTGGCGACCTTGTCAGCCACGGCGCGGACGACGCCGGCGTCGAGGTAGGGCTGCTTGTCCGGGCCGTAGAAGGCGATGATGGGCACGCCCCAGGAGCGCTGGCGGCTGATGCACCAGTCGGGGCGCGACTCGACAGCGCCGCGGATGCGGGCCTCGCCCCAGGCGGGGATCCAGCCACCCGCCGCAGCGATCTTGGTGATTTCCTTGAGGGCAACCTGACGGTGGCCGGCCTTGTCGAGGGAGACGAACCACTGGTCCACGGCGCGGAAGATGATCGGGGTCTTGGAGCGCCAGCAATGCGGGTAGCTGTGCGGATACTTGGCCTTGGCGAGGAGCGCGCCGGCGTCGGCGAGTTTCTTGAGCACGCCGAGGTTGGCGGGGGCGGGCTTCTTGGCGGCGAGATCCTCGACGGTCTCGAGTGTGGTCAGGCCGACGAGGTCGGCGGGCACGCGGCCGTCGTCGAGGTATTTGCCGTCGTCGCCGACCGGGCAGTAGATCTCGAGGCCGTATTTGAGGCCGGTCTGGTAATCCTCCGCGCCGTGGCCGGGGGCGGTGTGCACGGCGCCGGTGCCGCTGTCGGTCGTGACGTAGTCGGCGAGCAGGACGGGCGAGGCGCGATCAATGAAGGGGTGGCGGGCCTGCAGCTTTTCCAGCTTGGCGCCGGGCAGGGTCATCACGACGGCAGGCTGCGGCTCGAGCTTGGCGGCGCTGGCGACCGAGCCGAGCAGGGCGGAGGCGACGATGAGGCGTTCGGCGCCGGTGTCGGCGACGGAATACTCGACCTCGGGATGCAGCGCGATGGCAAGGTTGGCGGGGATCGTCCAGGGGGTGGTCGTCCAGATGACGATATAAAGCGGCTTGTCGGTGGGCAGGCCGAACTTCTGCGCCTCGGCCGCAGGCACGAGGAACTTCACCCAGATGGCGATGGAGACGTGATCCTTGTATTCGATCTCCGCCTCGGCGAGCGCGGTCTCGAACGGGATGGACCAATAGACCGGCTTCTTGCTGCGGTAAACGAGGCCTTGCTCGACGAACGCGGCGAAGGTGCGAAGGATGTCGGCCTCAAAGGCCGGGGCCTTCGTCTTGTATTCGTTCTTCCAGTCGGCGAGGACTCCGACGCGCTTGAACTGCGCGGTCTGCTTCGCGATCCAGCCTTCGGAGAACTCATCGCATTTGGCGCGCATCTGCGCGGTGGTCAGCGTGAGGTTCTGTTCCTTGATCTCCTTGCTGACCTTCTGCTCGATGGGCAGGCCGTGGCAATCCCAGCCCGGCACGTAGGGCGTGCGGAAGCCCTGCATGGACTTGTAGCGATTGACGATGTCCTTGAGGGTCTTGTTCAGCGCGGTGCCGATATGGACGTCGCCGTTGGTGAACGGTGGGCCGTCATGCAGCACGAAGGCACCCTTGGGGGTGTGGGCGCGCTTGGCTTGGATCTGGTTGTAAAGGTCGAGCTTCTCCCAGTGAGCTACCCGGCCCGGTTCACGCTGGGCCAGACCCGCCCGCATGGGGAAATCGGTCTTGGGGAGCAGGAGGGTGTCTTTGAGTTCGGTCGCCATCGGAAATAAGGGGCCGGAAACTACCCGGCGGAGGGGGGGAGTCAAGGGGCGAGAGGGGATAATTTCCCTCTGTAGCGGCGTTCTGCGATCGCCGTCCGGTGGTCATAGATCGCCGCTACAGTTTGGCCACGAATTCGCCGGTTTTCCGAGCCGCGACGGCGCCGGAATTGAGGCAATCTGGGAGCGATATGCCGTCGCGGATGTTGCTGGTGATGCAGGGACGGGGTGCTTGGCCTCGATGCGGGTCAGAGGTTCCAGAAAACGCTCGTGGTCGAGGTTATATTGGGGAATGGCCTTGAGCCAGAAAGTGTGGTGGTGAACACGGGTTCGCCCGTCACGCCGAGCAGCTCGCGCAGGTTCGGCAGCACGCGGGCGAGCAGGGCGACGGTGTCGAGACGGCCCACCTCGGGCTGGCGCATGCCGCCGGCGAACACCGTCAGCGCCACATGGCCATCTGGCGCCCGATTGGCGAATGGCGACGAGGAGCAGTGCAGCCGAGGATGCGGCGGTTTTCCCGGGCAGGCACGTGTGCGCCGAAGCCGTCGAGTGGATGGGCAGGGCCAGCACGACGGCGTCGAACTCGGCGGTCGTTACGGCACCGGCGCGCGTCCAGATGGTTTCCAAGGCTGGCCTGGGATCAGGCTCGTGACGATCCCTTCGGTTTGGATCGAACCCGCGGGCAAGCCGCCGCCGCCGACAGCGATGGTTTTTGGCCGGGAGCTGGCATTTCATGCTTTCCAGCGAGTGACGGTGTCCACCAGCGCCTCGACGCATTCGATTTTGGCCTGGGGCATGATGCCGTGGCCGAGGTTGAAGATGTGACCGGGCGCGCCGCGCATGGCCTCAAGGAGTCGGGCGGTTTCGCGGGCGACGATCTCTGGCGTGGTGTTCATGAGCACCGGGTCGAGGTTGCCCTGGATGGCGATGTTGCCCGGCACGAGTTTGCGGACGACGCCGAGGTCCACGGTCCAGTCCACGCCGAGCGCCTGCGCGCCGCAGAAGGCCTGATCGGTGAGCTGGAACGGAGTGCCCTTGGCGTAGAGGATAATGGGGAAGTCCTTTGGCAGTGCGGCGATGATGTCGCGGATCCAGCGGAGCGAGGCGGCTTCGTAATCCTGCCCGGCGAGGATGCCGCCCCAGGAATCGAAGATCTGGATGGCGTCGGCCCCGGCGCGGATCTGCATCCGGAAATATTCGATGAGTGCGGCGGAGAGTTTTTTCATCAGCGCGTCAAAGAACGCGCGGTCGGAGTGGAACACGGCCTTGCTGCGACCGAAGTCGTCGGCGCTGCCGCCCTCGAGCATGTAGGTGGCGAGGGTCCAGGGCGAACCGCCGAAGCCGAGGAGCGCCTTTTCGCCCTTCAATTCGGCCTTCACGCGTTCGAGCGCCTTGCCGACGTAATCGAGGCGGAATTGCACGCCGACGGGATCGAGGCGATCAAGCTGGGCTGGTGTCTCCAGCTTGAAATCCATCTCGATGCCACCGGCGTCGCGGAACTTATAGCCCTGGCCCATCGCCTCCGGGATGACGAGGATGTCGGAGAAAATGATGGCCGCATCGAGCGCGAAGCGGCGCAGCGGCTGGAGGGTGACTTCGGCCGCGAGTTCGGGCGTCTTCACCATCTCGAGAAAGGAGGATTTGCCCTTCAGGGCGCGATACTCGGGCAGGTAACGCCCGGCTTGGCGCATGATCCAGACCGGCGGGCGGTCGAGGGGGGTGCAGGCGAGGGCGGCGAGGAAACGTTCGCGGGAGGTCATCGGGCGGAAGTAGTGAGTAGCGAGTAGTGGGTAGCGAGCATGGTGTCAGACCTCGGCCCAATTCCGGGGCTTGAGGAATATGTCGTAAAGCCGCGCCTCGGGCGTGCCGGGCGCGGGTTGCCAGTCATAGCGCCAGGCGACGAGCGGCGGGAGGGACATGAGGATGGACTCGGTGCGACCGCCGCTTTGCAGGCCGAAGATCGTGCCGCGATCCTGCACGAGGTTGAATTCGACGTAGCGCCCGCGCCGGTAGAGCTGGAAGTCGCGCTCGCGCTCGCCGTAGGGTGCGGCCTGGCGGCGGGCGACGATCGGCAGGTAGGCGGGCAGGAAGGCGTCGCCCACACTACGCAGGAACCGGAACGCATCGGTGAAGCCTGGCGCGTTGAAATCGTCGAAGAAGATGCCGCCGACGCCGCGCGGCTCTCCGCGGTGCTTGAGGAAGAAGTAGTCGTCGCACCACTGCTTGAACCTCGGGTAGAGCCCGGAGCCGTGGGGATCGCAGGCGGCCTTGGCGGTGCGGTGCCAATGCACGGCGTCCTCCTCGAAGCCGTAGTAGGGCGTCAGGTCGAAGCCGCCCCCGAACCACCAGAGCGGATTTTCGATTTTCGATTTTTGATTTTCGATTGCCTCGTCCTGTTCCGGGGCCGCCGCCGTCATGAAAAAGCGGACGTTCATGTGGACGGTGGGAATGTAGGGATTCCGGGGGTGAATCACGAGCGAGACGCCCATGGCATGGAACGGCTTGCCGGCGAACTCGGGACGTGTCGCGGTGGCGGAAGGGGGCAGGGACTTGCCCGTGACGTGCGAGAAACCGACGCCGGCCTTCTCGAATACGGCGCCGTCGGTCAGCACTCGCGAGCGTCCGCCGCCGCCCTCGGGCCGCGACCAGCGGTCCTCCCTGAACTTGCCGCCGCCGTCCGCGCGTTCCAGTGCGGCGCAGATTGAGTCCTGCAGGGCGAGCAGGTAGGAGCTGACGGCGTTGAGGTCGGGTGGCATGAGGAGTCGTTCTCTTTATCGTTCTCTTAATCCTGGGTCGACAACCGAAGATTGAGAACGAGAACGATTAGGAGAACGAGAACGATTATGAGGAGGGCTTGACGGCTTTGGTAGTGTTCAAGGTCGACAGGGCCGGGGTCCCCGTCTTTCCTCGCCGCCCCCTATGAATTCCGCCGTCCTCGCCACCATCGCCGCCACCGGATTCACCGTGGCGTTTTTTCATGCGGCGATCCCGACCCATTGGTTGCCGTTCGTGCTGGTATCGCGGGCGCGGGGCTGGAGCCGCGGCAAGACGCTCGTCGTCTCCGCCCTGGCCGGGCTGGGGCACGTGGCGCTGACGAGCCTGCTGGGCCTCGCCATCGCTTGGTTCGGCTTTCAACTGGATGAGCGGCACGAACGGCTGTTTCCGTGGATCGCGGGCGGCATCTTGCTGGCGATCGGCCTGTATTATTTCTGGCGGCAATGGCGCGGCGGCGTGGTGCACCACCATGTGCTCGGGGCGCAGCATCATCCCAGCGAGCGCTGCGGCCATGAGCATGGGCACAGCCACTGGGACGCGGAGCTGAAGGACAACAGGCTGGTGGAGACCAAGGGTGGCGATTGGGCGGCTATCAGCGGCCTGTTCGTGATGCTCACGCTGTCACCCTGCGAAGGGTTCCTGCCGGTCTACCTGTCCGGCGTGCAGTTCGGCTGGCGCGGCTTCATCGTGCTCAGCCTGATTCTGGCGGTCGCGACCTTGGCCGGCATGATGCTCTTCACCTGGCTGACGCTGGTCGGACTGGAGCGGTTTGAGGTGAAGAATTTCGAGCGTTACGAGGCAGGGTTGCTCGGCGCGCTGTTCACGCTTTTGGGCGGGCTGCTGCTCGCGTTGGGGCACTAATCGCGCATCAGTCGATGCGATCGGCGGGGT
>JBDHQK010000075.1:0-12420 GCA_039807025.1 Lacunisphaera sp. | reverse complement strand
CGCCCCGCCGCTCCCGATCATGAACAGCCGGATCACGA
The DNA here is from genome assembly GCA_039807025.1 of Lacunisphaera sp. Lineage (GTDB taxonomy): Bacteria > Verrucomicrobiota > Verrucomicrobiia > Opitutales > Opitutaceae > Lacunisphaera. The sequence goes on along the minus strand of JBDHQK010000075.1, from coordinate 12,382 downwards.
ACAATGAAACGCTGCTTCCCGACGACATCACCGGGGCGCAGAATCTCTATGGACCGCCCGGCACGCCGGCCAACGACAACTTCGCCAGCGCGCTCACCGTCACCCTCGTGAACAACGCAGCCACCGTTACCGGGTTCACCACCAATGCCACCAAACAAGCCGGGGAACCCAATCACGCCGGCAACATCGGCGGCCGGTCCGTTTGGTGGCGCTGGACCGCCCCGGCCGCCGGCCCGGTCAACCTCGACACGCGCGGCAGTTACTCCGACACGACGCTTGGCGTTTACACGGGGGCCTCGCTCGGTGCCCTGACAACCATTGCAGCCAATGATGACATAAATCCCGGCATCATCCAGGCCAGCGCGCTCACTTTCAACGCCACCGCCGGCACCACCTACTTCTTCGCGGTCGATGGCTTCAACAACTCAGATGGCAACGGGGCCGACTCCGCTGGCGTCACCCTCAACCTCAGCTTCACACCCGCCGGGCCCGCCCTGCCCGTCATCAACACCCAGCCGAGCAGCACTACGGTTGCCCTCGGTGGCACGGCTACCTTTACGGTCGGCGCCACCGGCGCCACCGGCTTTCAATGGACGTTCAACGGAACCAGCATCAGCGGCGCCACCGGTCCGACCTACACCATCAACAATGCGCAGCCTACCCATGCCGGCGCCTATTTCGTGACCCTGAGCAATGCCGTCGGCTCGCTGAACAGCGATACCGTCACGCTTACGGTCAATACCCCGGCACCGCCGCCGGCGCCACCGCCCACCTCCGGAAATCGCGGCGGTGGTGGCGGCGGCGCCCCCAGCCTTTGGTTCAGCGGCGCATTGTGTTTGCTCGGTCTCGTGCGCTGCCTCCTCCGCCGCCGGCGTTGACCGGGATGGATCAAATTCCCCAATCTTCGTCACGCCGTTTCCCTTGGGGTTTTCTCTCGCTGGCTGCGGCCGCCCTGCTCATCCAGATCAACCCGGAGTGGCGCAGCACCCTGCTCTACGATCGGCTCCCGCTTGCCCACGGTGAGGTCTGGCGGGCCTGGACGGGGCACTTTGTTCATTTCGGCTGGGCACACTTCGTCGCCGACACCGGACTCTTCCTCCTGCTGGGATGGATGCTGCAAGGCCGGCATGCGCGTTTCAGCGTCCTTTCGCTGTGCCTCATGCCGGCGTTCATCTCCGCCGTGCTCTATGGCTTCGACCCGGCAATGCAGCGATACGGCGGCCTGAGTGCGCTCAATCTCGGGTTGCTGCTCTATCTCGCCGCCCAAGGCTGGCAAAGCAACTGGGCGGATTGGTTCTGGCCCTCGATTCTCCTCGTCTATGTCGGAGAAATCATCTTCGAGCTCATGCAAGGCGGGCACGGCGGCGGCCTGATCCGCTTTGATGATCCTGCCGTTCGTGTGGCCACCAGTGCCCATCTGGCCAGCGCCGCCTACGCCCTGCTCGCCTGGTTGATCGCTTCGCGATTGGCCAAAAAAGACCCGGGCCCGCAGGTTCCGGCCGGAGGCAACGATCACGGATCGCCGACCTGATACGCGGCCTCAGTTGGCATACTTGACCGAGCAGCCGTAGGGCTGGGAACGCGCCGTGCGCACCGGCTGCCCGGCCTTGAGGTCAGCCAGGGCCGCGTTGACGAGGTTGTTGGCCTTGGCGATGTCCGCGACCCTGCTGGAGCGGATGTCGTCTATGCCCCCGGCGTAAACGAGCGTCCCGCCACCATCGATGATATACAGGTGCGGAGTGGTGCGGGCATCGTAGAGCTTTCCGACCTTGCCGTCCTGATCACGGAAGTAGGCCGTGACGACCACCGCGTTGCGCTTCTGCCAATCCGCCGCCTGCGCCGAATCGTAGTCCCCTTGTGCGCCGGGGTGGGCGGAATTGATCTGCAGCCAGACGACCCCGTCGGCTACGGCGGCCTGCTGGGTCTTGGGGATGTTGCCGCTCTTGTCGTAGTGTTTGACGACAAAGGGGCACTCCGGGTTGACCCACTCCAGAACCACAGTCTTGCCCTTGAAGTCGGATAGCGCGCGCTGCCGTCCGGAGATGTCAGTCAGGGTGAAGTCAGGCGCAGCCTGGCCGACGCTGGCCGCGGCGTGCCCGTTGCCCAGCGCCGCCAGAGTGCAGGCGCCCGCGATGAGGATTCTGGTCAGAGTCTTCATATGCGTGGTATGCAGGGAATCTGACCGCAACCGCGGCGCCGTCAAACTTCCGTGCGTGCAATTGTGCGTTGCGGACTGTCCCAGCCCTTCTAGCTTGAGGCGGTGATCGGCTGGCTCGGAGATTTTTTCCGTTTCTGGTGGGCGTTGTTCTACTGGAACACGCGCAAGACCTGGTTCCGAATGCGCGGCGCGCACCGGGATGACTGCCCCTGCCAGACCTACGCCGACTCGGGCCATGCCTTGGATTCGCGCTGTGATGCCGTCATGCATTGGAACCAACCGGCTCGCTTCAAGCGGGTCTGCCCTTTGCTTGTCCAAACTCCCCAAGGCTGGCGCTGCGGCGTCAACGCGGAGAGCGTTCGCCCCTTCTGGGGCCGCGCATTGCTCTATGGCACTGTGCTGGGCCTCGGGCTCTATCTGGCTGCCACCTTGCTGGTATTTGGCGTTCTGCGCTCGGCCCGTTACGAAGCCAGTTACCTGAGCGTGGCCTGGCCGCCGCGCTGGAGCGAGCTGCGGAAATCGCAGGAGAACCTCTACGTCGCCCGCGCCCAGCAGGCCCTCCAGGCCGGCAACTACCAGGAAGCCATCCTCTCCCTTGAGATGGTCACCCAGATAAATCCCGGCAACTATCCGGCGGGACTCACCCTGGCGGGACTCAGCCAAGTGGCAGGGCAACCATATATCGCGGACCACATTTATGAGCGCCTGATGCGGGATGTGCCTGGCCAACGGCGGGCGACCGCACAGATTTGGTTCCGCACCTTGCTGGCGCGCGGCGCCTACTCCCGCATCCAGACCCTGGCGACCATCATGCTCAGCGAGGATCCGGCGGAACGTGCCGTCTGGCTGAACGCCTTGTTTTTTGCCTGCCGCCAAACCCACGATTCCACTTTTCTCGGCACCGTGCTGTCCCAGCACCCCCACCTCCCGGAATGGTGCACGGAATTGATCGGCATTGAGCACTTGCTGCTGCAAGGCCACACCGACCTGGCCTTGCCCCGGCTGTATCGGGCCTATCGTCGGCCTGCGGCAGCCTACATCCCCTTCTACCAAGTCGACCGGCTCCTGCGGCTCGGCCTGAACGACCAAGCCGACACCCTCCTCCGGACCTACGTTCGCCAGCTGCAGCCCAACGAGGCGGCCTTTCTCCGCCTGCGCAGTTATCAGGCCAGAGGCTGGACCTCGCTCGTCAGTGCCGAGTTCGATTCCTTGCTGCGCTACGAATTGTCGCCGTCGCTCGCCACACAATTTTGCGCCTACCTCGTGAGCCACCCGGATCCGGCGCTCTTCGCCAGTTTTTTCGCCCGGTTCGAGACGGCGGGAATGCCGGTCAATGCCGACACTGTGTCGCTCTATCACGCGGCGTATCTGGCCGCCGTCATGGCCGGTGATGCCCCCAGGGGCGTCCAGCTTCTGACGCGCATCAGCCAATACACCGCCTCCGATGCCCGCGGGCTGCGCGGGCTGGGTGAACTGCTCAGGAAACAAGCGGCGGACTCGCGCCTGCCGCGTATCCTGCCTTTGGTTCCATTGCCCACCGAGGTCATCTACGCCATTCTTGAGCGTTCCCCGGCCCACTCATGACTTCCCCCGCCACCACCGCACGCCAGAACCTCGGCCGCCTGCCGGCTGATGCCATCGCCCTAGGCGCCCTGCTCCTAGCTCTGGCGGGCGCCTACAGCTGGCTACTCTGGCCGGAGTGGCAGCAGAACCCCGATTTGTCGCACGCCTTCTTTGTCCCGCTCATCTTCCTGCTGCTGCTCTGGGAAAGCCGCCGCCACGGCACCCCACGCTGGGTTCCCGCCGGATTCTGGTCGACGCTGGCGGTCGCGAGCGCGCTCTTCGCGGGTTTTGCTTTTTTTGCCCTCGCGGGCCTGTTCGCCGCCACTCTCGCCTGGACCCATGCCTTGGTCACCTTCCAACTCGCCCTCGCTCTCGCCGCCTTTCTCTTCGCCGGGCTGCTCATCCTGGCGGACACGCGGTGGCGACTCGTGCCCTTCAACTGGATCAGCCTGACGGCAATCCTGCTCTGGCTGCTGGTGGCCCCGCTGCCCGACGGAACCTATGCCCGGGTCACTCTCGGCCTCCAGCAATGGGTCACCGGCGGTGTGCTGCAGGCCCTGCATCTATTCGGTATCCCCGCCCGCCAACACGGCAATGTCATCGAGTTGGCCACGACCACCGTGGGCGTCGAGGAGGCCTGCAGCGGGATACGCAGCCTTATCTCCTGCGTCTTTGCCGGATTTTTCTTTGCCGGCTGGCTGGTCCGCCGCCCCCTTCGCCGGATTGTCCTGATTGTGGCCGCACCTCTGTTGGCGCTGGGCATGAATTTCCTGCGCTCGCTCACGCTCACCCTGCTGGCCAATGCCGGCACGGACATCAGCGGCATTTGGCATGATGCGACGGGCTTTGCCATCCTTGGCGTCACCGCGACTGTCCTCGCCGGAGTGGCCATCCTGCTCGAATCCAAGGAGTCCGCTCCTCCCCCCACGCCCGCGCCAGCCTCGTCGGAACGGCCGCGCTGGACCCTGCGTTTCTTCTGGATCGCCGCCGCCAGCACCGCGGCCCTCGGGGCGTTTTATCTCGCGAATGCCCGTCCGTCCATCCGGCACGACTTGCCGCCGCCGGCACTGGCCTCATTGCTGCCGGTCCGCGCCTTGGGTTGGGAGGTCCTGACCCCCACCGATCTCTACCGTTTCTCCGACATCCTGCAGACCTCGCATCTGCTGGAACGGACCTATCTGCGAAGCACCGGGCCTGGGCGGTTCACGCAGATCACTGTCTATGTCGCCTATTGGGCGCCGGGGCAGGCTTCCGTCAGCCAGGTGGCCTCCCACACCCCGGACGCATGTTGGCCGGGGTCGGGCTGGATCGCCCAGCCGACGACGGCAGACGTTGAGCAGCCGACCGTGACCGGTTTGCTCATCTCTCCGGCCGAACGACGATTATTCAAAAACAGCGCCGGCTTCCCCCAAAACGTATGGTTCTGGCATGTCCACGACGGCCACGTCATCAACTACCGGGATCCTTATTCGGTGCCCGCCCTGCTGGAGATCGCGTTGCAGTATGGATTCCGGCGGCCCGGCGACCAATTCTTTGTCCGCCTATCCAGCAACAAGCCCTGGCACGAACTGCAGGATGAGCCCGTCATCCGGGAAATCATGACGAACCTGACCCGGATCGGTCTCTGACATGCCCTTTGCTGTCACCAAGAACGAGCGCATGCTGCTGGCCTTGCTGGCCTGCCTGTTTCTGCTCGGCTTGGGCCTCTGGCTGTTGCGTTGATGCACAGGAGGAAAGCTGCCGCCCCGGTCGCCCCGACCGTTCCAACCGGGGTGGCGAGCATAATTTTCGTCCAAACAATTGACTCTTGTCTCCGGCGCGCGGGCCGAAAAACTGACCGCGCATGATAATCAAACCGAAGGTTCGCGGCTTCGTCTGCGTGACCGCCCATCCCACGGGCTGCGCCGCGCATATCCAAGAGCAGATCGACCACGTCAAGGCCAAGGGCCCGATCAAGGCCGGTCCGAAGCGGGTCCTGGTCATCGGCGCCTCCACCGGTTACGGGCTCGCCTCGCGCATCACCGCCGCCTTCGGCTCGGGAGCCGCCACGCTCGGTATTTTCTTCGAGCGCCCCTCCGAGGAAGGCCGCCCCGCCACCCCCGGCTGGTATAATACCATCGCCTTCACCCGCGCGGCCCGGGCCGCCGGCCTTTATGCCGGAAACATCAATGGCGACGCCTTCTCGGCCGACATCAAGCAGCAGGCCATCGCCACCATCGCCCGCGACATGGGCGGCCCGATCGATCTGGTCGTCTATTCCCTCGCCTCCCCCCGCCGCACGCACCCGATCACGGGCGTCGTGCACAAATCTGTCCTCAAGCCCCTCGGCACACCCTACACCAATAAAACCGTCGATACTGACAAGGGCATCGTCAGCGAGGTGACCATCGACCCCGCCAGCGAGGCCGAGGCTGCCGACACCGTCGCCGTCATGGGCGGCGAGGACTGGGAAATGTGGATCCAAGCCCTAGCCGACGCCAAGCTGCTCGCCCCCGGCGCCACCGCAGTCGCCTACTCCTACATCGGGCCCGTGCACACCTGGCCGATCTACAAGGACGGCACCATCGGCCGCGCCAAGATTGATCTCGAGCGCGCCGCCCGCGCCATCGACGCCAAGCTCAAGGCCCACGGCGGCGGCCGTGCCTTCATCTCCGTCAACAAGGCGCTCGTCACCCAGGCCAGTTCCGCCATCCCGGTCGTGCCGCTCTACATTTCCATCCTCTACAAAGTCATGAAGGCCGCCGGCACCCACGAGGGCTGCATCGAGCAGATACAGCGGCTCTTCGCCACCCAACTCTACAACGGCGGCACCCTCAACTTCGACAGCGAGGGACGCGTCCGTGTCGATGACTGGGAGATGCGCTCGGAGATCCAAAAGCCCATCTCCGACATCTGGCCCCAGGTCACGACCGAGAATCTCGCGTCCCTCACCGACATCGCCGGCTATCGCACCGAGTTCCTCAAGCTCTTCGGCTTCGACCTGCCGGGCGTGAACTACGACGCCGAGGTCGAGCCGCATCAGCCGATGCCGTAGGCGTCGTTGGCTGGAGATTCGTCATGCGGGTGGTGATTCAGCGCGTCTCCTCGGCTCGCGTCACTGTCTCCGGCCGGATCATCGGACAGATAGGGCGCGGCCTGCTGGTGTTCGTTGGCATTGTGGCCGACGATGCGGCGGCCGACGGCACATGGCTCGCGCAAAAGCTCATCAAGCTGCGCATCTTCGCCGATGACGCCGGCCACATGAACCAGTCCGTTGCCGACATCGGCGGCGGCATTTTGCTCATCAGCCAATTCACCCTGCATGCGAGCACCGCCAAGGGCACGCGGCCGTCGTTCAACGCCGCCGCCCGCCCCGAGCACGCCCGGCCGCTCTACGAACAGTTCACCGCTCAGCTCTCCGCCGCGCTCGGTCGCCCCGTGCAGACCGGTGAATTCGGCGCCATGATGGACGTGGCCCTCGTCAACGACGGCCCGGTCACGCTCATCATCGACTCGAAGACACGGGAGTAGCCGGCTCGCCAAATGAAGTAGCTGCCTTGCCTAAGGGTTCCATCTCAAGACAACTCAATCCTCGAAACTTGGCACGCTGGCTGACTTCCCGCTATCCTTCGGACCTAGCCGCAGGATGTAGGGCGCGGCGACCTTGGCCCAGGCCTCAGCCTTGGGATAACTGGCCGCACCGTCGCTCCACGCCTGGCGCAGCATTTCGGTGTCGATCACCCCGGGATTCAACGGCACCGCCGCCATGCCCGAGGGCAATTCCTGCGCCAATGCCTTCGTCAGGCCCTCGATGGCATATTTCGACGCGCAATAGGGCGCGACCTCGGGCGAGGTGCTGCGGCCCCAGCCGGAGCTGAGATTGACGATGACACCGGACTCGCGCGCCACCATGGCCGGCACGAAGTGACGGAGGACGTTGGCGACGCCCTTGATATTGACATCGATCAGCTGGTTGAACTCCCGGGCCGGCACCTGCCACAACGGGGCCGGAGTATTCATGAGCGCGGCGTTGTTGATGAGCAGGTCGGGCGCACCGTGCGTCGCCAACACCTTCTCCGCCCACAGCGCCACCTTCCCTTCTTCCGCCACATCGAGCGCGCTGAAGGAGTGCGGGGCGGCATGGGTAAATCGCAGGTTCAGCACCTCGGCGCTGCGGCCACAGCCGATGACCGTGTGCCCGTGCGCGATATACCATTCCGCCAGTGCGCGGCCCAGGCCGCGCGTGACGCCGGTGATGACGATATTCCGGCCCATGGCCGATCAGCGCGATTGCAGCCGGATCTTGTTCAGCCCCTGCTTACGGCAGACATCCATCGCCTCCGTCACATAGCGCAGCGGTGTGTTCTCATCCGAGCGGATGACGACGGTAATATCCTTGGTCACGCTCCCGACCTGCCGCACGAGCTCCGCCAGCGTCGCCATGCTGGCGGGCTTGCCATTGAAATCCACCGTGCCCTCCTTGGTGATGCTGATGGTCAGGGATTCCTTCAGCTCGCTTTTGCCCGCCGTCTCCACCTTGGGCAGGGTTAGATTCATCGTCGACATCGTGCGAAACTGCATCGTGACGAAGGCAAAGAAGATCAGCATCACGAGCACGTCGATCAGCGGCACAAGGTTCATCTCGGGCCGCTTGCGCTTCCGTTGGTAGAGTCCGCTCATGACTTGGCGACGCGCGCCAGGATGCGCTCCAGCAGCAGGTCGAGCCGGACAGCATAGTTCTCCACCTTGCGCTGAAGATAGCCGGCACCCACCAGCGACGGAATGGCGATCGCCAGACCGATGACGGTCGCGGAGAGCGCCAGCGCCACACCCTTGGTGAAGGCGACCGGATCCGGCAGGCCGGTTTCCGGCGAAATCTGCGAGAACACCTGCAGCAGGCCGGTGACGGTGCCCGTCAGGCCGATGAGCGGGGCGGCGGCGTAGATGACGTCCAGATAGGGAATGCCTCGCTCCATGCGGTTGATCTCCAGCCGGGCGAAGGCCTTGACCGCCTCGGGGTCATGCTGGTGCCGGTCAGCGAACTCAACGACGCGCGCGAGCACCGAATGCCGGCCCGCCTGGGCGGGCTTGCCCTCCACGATGGCATCGACGAGGTCGCTCGGCAGCACCGCATCCTGGCGGAGGGAGTAGAGTCGTTCGCAGAGGATGTAGACCGCGATGACGGAACAGAGTGCGAGAGGATAGATGAGGACGCCGGCGCCCTTGAAGATGTCGAGCATGGGAGAAGGTGAGTGAAGCCGGGTCTAAGACGCTCACAAGCCGGAAAGGTTCAACCGGCGGTGCAAAATTCTCACTTTTGGCCGGTTTTCAGCCGCGCCGACTCGGCTGCCATTTCGAGATCCAGTTGCCTGCCAGCCTCCACGCGCAGGGTGCGGCGGGCCCGGTCGAGGCATTGCAAGGCCGCCGGCACCTGCTGGAGGGCCGCCAGATGGCGCACAAAGGGCGCCACGACCTTGTCGTAAAAATCGATCGCCTGCCCCTGCCCGGCCGTGTCGAGGATGCGGTTATAGACCTTGATCTGGGTGGCCAGGTCGTCCGTCCCCATGCTCCGTTGCACGGTCGCGGCCGCCTGCTCGATGCTGAGATCGCCGCGGCTGGCCTGATATTTCTTTCCCAGTCTCTGCTCCTCGAAGGCGGCGAGGCTGGTCTCACCCCGCTGGCGCAAGACCGCCACCAATTGTCGGGAAAAGCCAATCTCCAGGTCGGGGTATTTCTGGAACGCCAGCACCGCCTCGCGCAGGATGGCCTCGCGGGGCCTCAGGTCGGGGGCGACCGCCGCCTGTGCCTCAAGGAGCACATTCCAGCCAGCCAGATTGCGCCGGTCGCGATTGACGGCCTCACGCGCCGCCTTCAGCGCGAGCTCCGGCTGGCCGCCTCGCAGATATTCCTGAGCAAAGGCGGTGTGCACGACGGACAGCTTGTAGGTCGGCAGCGCCCGAAAACGCTCCGTGATGAAGCCCAATTCGTGATCATTGATGTCACCCCACGTCTGCGGGTCGCAGGCTACGCCGCTGATGAACTTCTGCTCGGCATAACGCCCGCAATCGAGTTGCCAGCGCTGGCTTCCATCCAGATAGCCGAACCAGGCGTGGCGGCCGTCGAGACCCGCGCCGCGAAACAGGATCGTGGGGATGCCCTTGGCCTTGCCCGCCGTGCTCGCGAAATAGGCCTGGTCCACGCAGATGCCTCCCTGGGCCAGGATGCTCGCCAGGCGGTAGTCCTGCCCCGGCCACACATAGAGGTTCTTTTCAATCCTGTCCTTCCGGTATTTGATCAGGTCGTAGGCCTTGGCGAAATCGGCCAATCCCATCGGCACATGCTGGCGCGCCCAATCGAGCTCGCTGAACGGCACCGCGAGATCGACGAGGAATTTCAGCTCGCCGGCCGGCAGCCGCCGCAGCCTTTGCAGGGTGGAGTTGGCGCGGTCGAGCCTGGCGTAATAAGCAAATATCTTTTCGGGCGCGGGGAGCTTGCGCGGCAGCAGGGCGGCGCCCACCTGCCCGTGCGGCCACTGGGGCGGTGGCGGCACATCGTAAACCACCGCGATCGCCAGCGCCAGGCTGCCGTAATCATTGAACAGACCCGGCTCCGCCGCGTAGATCTTCTGGAGTATCGCCAGCACCTCGGGCGGGCTGTCCACCGGCGACAGCAGCGTGAAAAATTCTTCCGACAACGCCGCGTTGCCCACCAGCGCCAGTTGCAGGTCGCGGTTGACCAGGGCCGCAAGCGAGCCCGGGCGATAGTCATAGCGGCTGGCCATGTTGGGGTGCCCCACCCGCGCCGCCTCCACGGCCGCGATCCACTGCTGGATGGCCTTGTTGTAAGGCGTCGCGAGAAACTCAGCCCAGCGATGGAGATAATACCAGGCTGGGACATAGCCGCTTCCCGTTTCGTAGGCCTGCAGGGCCGCGGCGCGCAACCCCGGCGCCACGCTCCCCCAGCCCTGCGTCGACGCGCGTTCCACCAGCGCGGTGATTCGCGCCGGGGTCGGCGCCCGGCTGAGCTCCTCCGCGGGGATGGCAGGCACCTCCTGCGCCCGCACGGAACCCAGCGACAGCGCCAGCGCGAGTATGACGAGTCGGATCATCGGCACCACGCGAGCAAAACAAAACGCCGCCGGCACGCAAGGGTGCCGGCGGCGTCGGGATAAACTTTACGGGGCCACGCCGCTTTCGGCCGTGGGCGACTTGCTCTTGAACTCCAGCTTGTCGCCGTTGCGGACGACAAGGATGGGCTCGCCCTCCTTGACCTCGCCCTTGAGCATGGCCTCGGCGAGCGGATCCTCGAGGTAATGCTCGACGGCGCGTCGCAGCGGACGCGCGCCGTATTTCTCGTCGTAGCCCTTCTCGATGAGCAGGGTCTTCGACTCGGGCGAGAATTCGAGGAGGATGTTGCGGGCGGACAGCCGCTTGATGACCTTCGCGGCCTCAATCTCGACGATCTTGAGCAGGTCCTCCTTGTTGAGCGGCCGGAAGACCACGAGGTCGCTGATGCGGTTCAGGAACTCGGGCTTGAAGATGCGCTTGGCCTCCTCGAGCACCTTTTCCTTCAGCTTGTCCAAGTCGTGGAAGTCCGAGGCGGTCGCCGCCGCAAAGCCCATCGTCGTCTGGCGCTGGATGAGCTGCGCGCCGACGTTGGTGGTCATAATGATGATGGTGTTGCGGAAATCCACCGTGCGGCCGAGCGAGTCGGTCAGGCGGCCATCCTCCAGAATCTGGAGCAGGAGCTGCACGACGTCGGGATGCGCCTTCTCGATCTCGTCGAAGAGGACGACGGAATAGGGGCGGCGGCGGACTGTCTCGGTAAGCTGGCCGCCTTCCTCGTAGCCGACGTAGCCCGGGGGCGAGCCGACCAGCCGGGAGACGGCGAACTTCTCCATGTATTCGGACATGTCGATCTGCACGATCGCGTCCTGCGAGCCGAACATCTGCGCGGCGAGCTGCTTGGCGAGCTCGGTCTTGCCGACGCCGGTCGGGCCCATGAACATGAAGGAGCCGATCGGACGGCGCGGGTCCTTGAGGTCGGCGCGGGAACGGCGCAGCGCGCGCGCGATGGCGATGGTCGCGGGGTTCTGGCCGACAATGGCCTGCTGCAACTCGTTCTCCAGGGTAAGCAGGCGCTCGCTTTCTTTCTTTTCCAGACGGTTGAGCGGGATGCCGGTCCACTCGGCAACGACCACGGTCATCATCTCGTCATCCACCGTGATGCGGTGCTCGTCGCGGGTCTTCTTCCAGTTCTGGATGGCCTCGTCTTGCTTGAGCCGGAGCTGCTTCTCCTGGTCGCGGAACTTGGCGGCCTCCTCGAAGTGCTGGGCTGCAATGGCCTGTTCCTTCTGGCTGCAAACCGCTTCGATCTCCTTGCCGAGCTCCTCGATCTCCGGGGGGCGGTTCAGCGTCGTGATCCGGGCGCGGGAGCCGGCCTCGTCCATTACATCAATCGCCTTGTCGGGCAGAAAACGTCCGGTGATGTAGCGGTCGGAGAGCTTGGCGGCGGCCTCGAGGGCCTTGTCGGTGAAGATCGCCTTGTGGTGCTCCTCGTATTTGCCGCGGATGCCCTTGAGGATGAGGATGGTGTCGTCCACGGAGGGGGCCTCGACCTTCACCATCTGGAAACGGCGATCGAGTGCGCTGTCCTTCTCGATGTGCTTGCGGTACTCATCCA
>JBDHQK010000074.1:0-12569 GCA_039807025.1 Lacunisphaera sp. | reverse complement strand
CAGGTCCGTCTCGGTCAATTCCATCTGCCCTGTCTGCACTTTTATTCCGACTTAGCAATAGTGTTAACAGGCCCTAGTGGGATGGCGCGGTGCAAACGGTGGGAAAAATTTGGCGTAGTTGGGCCGGGTGACGCGTCCCAGTAGCATGACCTTGCCTTACCTGTCGCATTCACCAAACGCGAAGACCGCCTTTGCCGGCTTCATCCGCCTGTTCGCCACGCTGGCCCTCGCTCTATCCAGCCTCATCGCCACCGCCACCTCGGTAACCTTTGATATTCCCGCGCAATCCGCCCCGGCGGCCCTGAAGTTGTTCGAGAAACAGTCGGGCCGGCAGGCCATCTTCATTTATGACGACCTGAAGGAAGTGAGAACCAAAGCGGTCCATGGTTCATTGGAGGCACTGGCGGCCCTCGAGATGCTCTTTACAGGGACGGGGTTCGAGGTGACGCAGAGCACGGGCAAGGCCTTTGTGATCGGCAAGGCCGGCCAGCAACTGGGGGCGGTTCGAGGCACCCTGATGGGCGAGGGGGGCCGGGGCCTGCCCAATGTCCTGGTGGCCATCCGGGAGACGGCGCAGAGCACGGAGACCGATAAGCACGGCCAGTATGTTTTCCCTAAGGTGGCGCCGGGCACCTACGTGCTCGTCGCCACCGCTTCCGGCTATCAACCGCTGCACATCATAGACGTGGCAGTGAAGGCCGGCCGCGAACTGCTGCTGGGCAAGGAGGAGATGCGCAAGGCCACCGAGGGCCCCTTGGCCCTGGCCCCTTTCGTGGTCCACGCCGACACGGTGGAGCAGTTGGAAAAATACGAGGTCGTGGGCACGAAACAAAAGGCGTTCACGTCGGCGAACCTGGACATTCCGCGCACGATCAACGATGCGCAGCCCTACTACATCTTTGATGCGAAAACCATCGACTCCTCAGGTGCGATGAATGTGGAGGATTTCCTCAAACAGCGGCTCACGATGAACACGCTGGTGCAGGCCAACGGCGACGTGTCAAATCTGCAACCCCTCGGCAACACCAGCAGCATCAACCTCCGCGGCGTGGGCACGGACAAGACGCTGATCCTGGTCGATGGCCGCCGGATGGCCGGCGTGAATTTTTCTAACTCGAGCGGGAGCAAGGATTATCAACCCGACCTGAACGGCATCCCGCTCAGCGCGATCGACCGCATCGAAGTGCTGCCCTCCTCCGCCTCCGGCATCTACGGCGGCAGTGCCATCGGCGGGGTGGTGAATGTCATTCTGAAGCGCGATTACGCTGGCGGGGAACTGAGACTGAACTACGACAACACTTGGGACAGCGACACCCCGCGGCGGCAGGCCTCGCTGAGTTACGGCCTGGCGCTGGAGGGCGGCAAGACGCACCTGAGTCTCAACGCTTCTTGGTCCGACCAGCAGCCGATGATGCTGCAGGACCGGGCGAATATCTTCCGGGATAACATGAAGCTCATCCTGAGCCGGTCCCCGGCCTTCATCACCAGCACGTGGGGAACCTGGCTTGGCTCCCTGCCGAATATCGCGCCGAACGCCTCGACCGTGACCACGCTGACCTTGAAGCCCGCCTATGGTGGGACGGTGCTGAATTCGCGCAACACGCATGTGCCTGCCGGCACGGCTCCGGGCATCTCGACGGCCCAGTTGGCGTCGCTCCTGCTGGCCAACGCCGGGCAGTGGAACATGGATTTGCCGGCCAGCACCCAGACGATCAACGGCCTGCGGCGGTTGTTCGGCTCACCCGCTCAGACCCGGTCGATTCAAGCCGGCCTCCGTCGCCAGATGTGGCCTTGGCTGGAGCTGTCCGCGAACTTATCTTGGAGTGAGAACCGGACGAGTTCGATCTTCAATCCGGTCAACATTGGCCTGATCGTGCCCGCGGCGGCTCCGACCAATCCTTTCACCGTTGACGTGTCGGTGCGGGTGCCGGATGCGAGCGAGTTCCGGACCACGACGAACTCGCAAAGCCGGTCCGCCATGCTTGGCACGCTGCTCAAGCTCCCTTGGAGCTGGACCGGTGCGTTGGACTACACCTGGTCGGAGAGCCGTTTTGAGAGTTTCAATTACACCCATGACACCGCCGGGGAAAATGCGGCCTTGGCCAACGGCACGCTCAATCCCTTTGTCGATACATTGCTCTACCCCTTGGATCTGAAGAGATTCATCGCGCCTGTTTCCTTCAAGGGGTCCAACCGGCTGGACGCCATGTCGTTGCGCGGCTCCGGCCCGTTGCCGTCGCTGCCTTGGGGCCAGCCCAACCTGACGGTGGGGTTGGAGCGGCGCATCGCGACGACTCCGGAGAGAACTTATGTCACGGACTACCCTGTTACGGTGGGGAACAGCGTGCGCTATAAATTCTACAAGAATGAGTCCACGACGGACAGCGGGTATCTGGAAGCCGCCGTGCCCCTGGTGAAGGAGCAGTGGGTTCCCGGACTGCACAGCCTCGAGGCGCAGCTCTCAGGGCGCGGTGAGCGTTACGCGGTCGATGCGGGCACGCCGGGTGAGTCTAACAGCTTCGGGCGGAATCCGCCCACGCGCTCATACTTGGCCCCGACCCTGAGCGGCCAGCCGTATTACACGAAGGCAACCTACACCTCGACCAACCAGACCGTGGGCTTGAAATACCAACCGGTGAAGGACGTGACCCTGCGCATTTCGCAGGCCACGGCATTCCTGCCTCCGGAGCCGGCCCAGCTGGTGAAGAACCCGGAGCAAACTCCTTATCAGATACCGGTCATCGATCCCAAGACCGGGCAGATGACGTTCGTCTACAGCTATACGGGCGGCAACCCCAACCTGAAGCCGCAACATTCCAAAAGCCTGAATGCCGGTGTGATTTGGGCACCGGCTTGGAAGCCGCTGCAGGGTTTGCGCCTCAATGCCGAATACTACAAGATCGACCAATTCGATTATATTTCCCAGCTATCCCAGCAGCTGATAGTGGATCAGGAGGCGTCTTTTCCCGATCGCGTGATCCGCGACAGCACCGGCCGGATTACGCATGTGGATGTCAGTCTTGCCAACCTGTATTACCGGCGGACGGAGGGCTGGGATCTGAGTGCGGACTACACGCGGCAAACGTCTGTGGGCCGCTTTAACCTTCACGTGGTCGAATCGATCATCCTGCACCTCAAGAACCAGTATTCCCGAACCCTACCACCGGAAGATACGGTGAACTTCCCGAGCGAAGGCGGTGCTGCGAAATACAAGGGCAATGCGACGTTGAACTGGGATTGGCGGCACTGGACCGCGGGTTGGACCACGCGCTACACCGGCGCCTACAAGCAGTATGGTGCCGCGGGCGGACCTTATGCCCAAAAAACGCCCACCGGCTCGGGCCGGACGCTTTATATCCTGCCACAGGCCGGCGACACGATCCCGGTGCAGATATATCACGATGTGTTTGTCGGGTATGCGTTCGGCGGTCGCGCTGGAGTGAAACCGGACTCCCGGCTTCGTGCCGTGGGCGCTTCACTGTTGGATGACCTCACGCTCCAGCTTGGTGTGCGCAACGTCTTCGACACGGTTCCGCCACTGGATGCTTATTACGCCGGCAACAACTACTTCAGCCCGTATGGCGACCTGCGCCTGCGCAGCTACTGGCTGTCCCTGCGGAAGAGCTTTTGAGCCGGCAACCGTGGAATCGCCTGGGCGCGTCTGGCTGCGCCCATGCATTCGATCATTCTCGCTCATGAAATCCCTCGGGCTCCTCCTGCTCGGCTTCACGCTTCACGTGTTGCTTCTCGTTTCCGTGGTGGCACAGGATGCCCCTCCTGAGGCCGCCCCGGCGCCCAAGTCGGTCAACACCCAGCTTCAGGAGCTGGTGGCGAAGACCCAGCGAAAGATCGACAGGGGCGCGACTGCCGCCGCGGACCTCGCGCCGGACCTCGCCGAGTTCGACGTCCTGCTGGCCCGGCACCCCGAAAAGAACGACAGCACCGCCTGGATTCCCTTCATGAAGGCCACCCTTTATGTGCAGGTGCTTAAGGACGAGGCGAAGGCGAGGGAACTCCTCCCCCGGATCACGGCCGACTTCCCAGGCACCAGGGCCGGCACGGAGGCCGCCCGCCTCCTCGAAGCGATGACCCCCGAGGGCAAGGCCAAAGCGAGGGCCGAGGCGGGCGGGCAGGGCAGGTTTGCCATGCTCTTGGGTCGGCCTGCGCCCGAAATCGACTTCGCCTGGTTCTCGCGCCCCGGACCGATGAAGCTCTCGGACTTCAAGGGCCGGGTCGTCGTGCTCGACTTCTGGGCCACCTGGTGCGGGCCATGCATCGGGTCCTTCCCGCAGGTGCGCAAGCACGTCGCTCGCTTCCAAGGGGCGCCGGTGGTCTTTCTCGGGGTCACCAGCCTGCAGGGCCGGGTGATGAACCTCGAATCCAAGCCGATCGACACTAGGGGCGACCCCGCGAAGGAATACACCCTCATGCCGGCGTTCATGAAGGCGCATGACATGACTTGGGACGTGGCCTTCTCCTCGCAGAATGTTTTCAATCCTGACTACGCCATCAAGGGCATCCCGTCTCTTGTCATCATCGCGCCCGATGGCACCGTCCGCCACGCTGGCCTGCATCCCGGTCGGGAGGACGACGACATCGCGGGGAAAATCGAGGCCATCCTCAAGGAATTCAAGCTGCCGGGGCCGAACTGAATCACGGTCATGATTGCCGAGCGCTATTGTCTCCTGCCGCGTCCCGTTGTGTCGCCGCCAACTCAGGAGAGGCTGAGCCCCGCTGAACAGGACGTGCTGGCTTACGTCTGCGCTGGCTACAGCAACAAGGAGATCGCCATGCTTACGGGTAAAGCCGAGGCGACGGTGAAGCATCAGGTCAGCGCGTGCCTCAGGAAGTTCGGCCTGAGCTCGCGCACGCGCCTGATGGCGGCGCTGCGATAGCGACTGAAGGCCCCCCGGAGTGTTTGGTGCCCTTCGTGTCTTCGTGGCGAGGCCGATGCCTCAGGCTCAGAAATCGAACTGGTCGATGTTGGCCTTGTTGAAGATGACGGGCTTTCCGAGGAGGATGTTGTCGCCCTTGATCTCGAAGGTGCCGAGCGCGCCGGCCTTGATGCTCGTGGCGTTGGCCTTGAGCTGGCCCTTGGCCAGCGCGTCGGCCGCATAGATGGTCAGATAGCCCAGATCCGCCGTGTTCCAGAGCATGACGCTCTCCGTCACGCCGTCGTGGACATAGCGCCGGTTCTCGCTGGGCAGGCCCAAGCCGATGACCTTCACCTGGCCGACCTTGCCGGCCTGCTTGACCGCCTCGGCCGCGCCGGGCGTGCCGGGCGTGCAGATGGCCATGAGGAGCTTCAGGTTGGGGTTGGCACTCATGAGGGCCGTGGCCTCGGACTGGGCCTTGTCCTTCAGGTCATCGCTCGGGCGGATGGCGATGAGCTTCATCTTCGGGTAGGTTGACTTGAGACGCGCCTCGATGAGCTTCACCCACTCGCGTTGGTTGCCGGCCGTGAGGGTGGCGGTGATGACGGCGAATTCACCTTCGCCATTCATCAGGCGGGCGGCCTCATCGGTGAGCCCGTAGGCGATCCCCTCGGGCGTCGCCTGGTTTACGAAATAGGTGCGGGCATCGGGAAGAGCGTCGGCGTCGTAGGTGATGACCTTGGTGCCAGCCTTCTGCGCCTTGCGCAGCGCCGTGGAGATGCCCTCCTTGTTCTCGGCGGCCACGGCGATGACATCCACGCCGAGCGTGATCCAGTTCTCGACGATTTCGTTCTGCTTGGCGGCGTTCGAGTCGGTCGGTCCGTCGAACAGCAGCTCGACGTTCAATTCCCGGGCGGCCTTCTCGGCCCCGGCCTTGACCGTGATGAAGTAGGCGTTGCCCTTGGCCTTGGGCATCAGCGCGATCATGAGCTTGGCGTCGGCGGCGGTCAGGACGGCGGCGGCGGCGGTGAACAGGGCGGCGAGAACGCCGAGGCGGAGGTGATTCATGTGATGTGGTTGGTTGGCTCAGCCAGCTTGGCGGTGGCTGAGGAGACTAGACAAGATTTTTGGCAGCACGCTACCGGTCAGGGCGGCGAGCAGCAAGGCTCCGGTCAGGAGACCGGAGATTTCCTCGGCGGCGTTCAGGCGGATGACGATGGGCAGTGTGGCCAGGCCGCTCTTCAGCACGGCAATGAGCGCCACGCCCAGCAGGGTGCCGGTCACGCTGCCTTTGCCACCAAAGATGCTTGTGCCACCCAGCACGACAGCCGTGATGGCGAACAGCTCGTAGCCGGTGCCGGCATCGGCCTTGGCCTGGCCAAGGCGGGCCGTGTAGATGATGGCCGCCAGCGCCGCGATGAGTCCCGCCAGCACATAGGCCAGCGCGACGCGTCGCTCGACCGGCA
Source organism: Lacunisphaera sp. (assembly GCA_039807025.1). Taxonomy (GTDB): domain Bacteria; phylum Verrucomicrobiota; class Verrucomicrobiia; order Opitutales; family Opitutaceae; genus Lacunisphaera. The sequence goes on along the minus strand of JBDHQK010000074.1, from coordinate 6,229 downwards.
GGCCGGCATGGCGGGCGCCCTCGGGGGAAAATCCGATGGCCCGGAACGAGCGGCCGAACACCGTGCGGTGCACCAGCAGCCAGACGGCCACGGCCACCAGCGCGAACAGCCACGCCTGCACCGGCAGCCCGAGCCAGCGTTCCTGGCCGACAAAGAGGAAGCTCGCCGGGAAATCCGTGTAGGTCACGGCCCCATGGGTGATGGCTTCGGCCAGCCCCCGGAAGAGCGAGTAGGTGCCGAGCGTCACGATCAAGGGCGGCAGCCGCAGCCCGGTGATGAGCCCGGCGTTCAAGCCGCCGGCCAGCGCGCCGATCAGGAGAGTCAGGCCGGCGGCGACCGGGATCGGCAGACCGTCGTCGAACCACAGCTTGCCGAACAAGATGGCGCACAACCCGAGCAACGATCCGACCGACAGGTCGATGCCGGCCGTGATGATGATCGGGGTTAGCGCCAGGGCCAGCAGGCCGATCTCGCAGGAATGGCGCAGGATGTCGAACTGCCGATCCATGGTGCCAAACCCCACGACCACGCCGCGTCGGTTGGTCGTCGTGCCGAAATGGTGAAACAGCAGCCATTCCGCCACCAGCGCGGCAAACAGCAGCATCTCGTAGCGAAGGAAGAGGCGCTTCCAGCCGGTCGGCTGCAGGGCCGCCCTTGCGGAATCGGATTTGCTCGCGCTCATGCTCCGCCTCTCCTTTGCCGCACCCCGTCGGCCACGACCGCGAGCAGAATGATGGCCCCTTGGATGGCCTTTTCCCAGTAGGCCTCGATGTGCAGGTGGGTGAGGGCGGGGGAGACGCAGGCGAGCAATAGCAGTCCCGCAAACGCGCCCCAGAGGTTGCCGCGACCGCCGGCGATGGCCACCCCGCCGACGACGACCGCGGCGATGACCTTCAGCTCCAGCCCTGCGCCGGCCAGCGGCTGCACCTGCGGCGACTGCACCACGTTCATGATGGCCGCGAGTCCGGTCAGTGCGCCGAGGAGGACGAACACCAGGAACGTGACCCATTGCGGCCGGATGCCCGCGAGCCGCGCCGCCTCGGCGCTGCTGCCCACGGCATAAACCTGCCGGCCGGCCGGCCAGTGCCGCAGGGCCAGCCCGAGCGTGGCCAGCACGGCAAGCGAGCAGAGCACCAGCACCCACTGGCCCGCGCTCTGGCTCAGGCCGAACCACTGCACCTTGTCCGGCAGGTTCACGAAGGCGCCTTGCTGCCAGAGGTTCAACCCCTGCCGCAGCGTGACCATGGTCGCGAGCGTCACGACAATGGACGGCAGCCGCAGGCCTGCCACGAGCCAGCCGTTGATCGCGCCCAGCACGGCGCCGAGGCCGACCGCGGCGCCGAGCACGAGCGGCAGGGGCCAGCCGCGCGCGGCCAGCAGGCCCGCGCCTATTCCACACACGGAGAATTGCGAGCCGACGGAGATGTCAATCTGCCGGCATATGATCACGAGCGCCATGCCGCACGCCACGATGAGCGTCGGCGCCTCGCGGGTAACGAGCGAGAGCAGGGGCTGCGGTTGGAAAAAAGCCGGCGCGAACACCGCCATCCCGAGCAGCACAAGGAGCAGCGTGGCGGTCACGGAGAGTTCGCGGAAATGGCGTTTCATGCGGCTCCCTTGTTGGTCTCCTGGCCCAAGGCGGCCGCCATCACGGTGTGGGCGTCACTGCCGCCCGGCAGCACGGTGGCGAGCGCACCGCCGCGCATCACCCCGATGCGGTCGCTCATGCCCAGCACCTCGGGCAGGTCGCTCGAAATCATGAGCACGGCTAGGCCGTCCCTCGCCAGTCGGCGGATGATCCGGTGAATCTCGCTCTTGGCCCCGACGTCCACGCCCTGCGTCGGCTCGTCGAGGATCAGCACGCGCGGCTTGGTTGCAAGCCAGCGGGCGAGTGAAACCTTTTGCTGGTTCCCGCCCGACAGGGTGCCGCCGGGCGCGTCGGGGCCGGCGCATTTCACGGCGAGGGTGCGGATGAAATCCAGCGCCAGCGCCTCCTCCGCGCCGTCGCGCAGCCAGCCGCGCGGGAATAACCGGCGGTGCACCGCCATCGTTATGTTCTGCGCTATGGGCATCTCCAGGATCACGCCATGCCGCCGGCGGTCCTCGGGCACGTAGGCGATACCCAGCTCGATGGCTTGCTGGGGTGAGGGGATCACAACGCTCCGGCCGTTGAGCCGGATATCGCCGCTGTCTGCGGGCGTCAGGCCGAACAGCACCCGTGCCAGCTCCGTGCGGCCCGCACCGACCAGGCCCGCCAGGCCGAAAATCTCGCCGGCGCGAAGCTCGAGGGTGACGCCCCGCACGCCGGAGGCGGTGCAGCCGAGCGCCTTCAGATCCAGCACGACATCGCCGGGCGGGGCCTCCGCCGGAGGGTAAAGCTGCGCGACCTCGCGGCCGACCATGAGCTTGATAAGATCGGCCTCCTTCATCGCGGCCACGGGATGGGTGCCGACGCTCGCGCCGTCGCGCAGCACGGTCACACGGTCCGCGAGCGCAAATATCTCCTCGAGCCGGTGCGAGATGTAGATGACGCCCACGCCGGCCGCACGCAGCTCGCGCACGACGGTAAAGAGCCGGCCCTGTTCGCGCTGTGTGAGCGACGCGGTCGGCTCGTCCATGATGACGATTTTCGCGCCGGCCCCGAGCGCGCAAGCGATTTCCACAAGTTGCTGCTCAGGCATGGAGAGTTCGTTGATCTCGGCCTCGGGATCGATGGTGGCCCCGACGCGGGCCAGCAGTTCCGTTGCGCGGGCGCGGCGGGCCGGCCAGTCGATTCGTCGGGCGGCGCCGCCGTGTTCGAGGCGCAGGCCGATGTTTTCGGCGACCGTGAGATCAGGGAAGAGGGCGGGCTGCTGGTAGATGCAGGCGATGCCGAGCTGCTGGGCGAGGGTGGGGGTGAGCCCGTGCACCGTTCGCCCCGCGACAGTGATCGCGCCGTCGTCCGGCAGGTGGGCGCCGGTGACGACCTTGATCAGGGTGCTCTTGCCGGCGCCGTTCTCGCCGAGCAGCGCATGCACCTCGCCGGCCGCAAGGTCAAAGTCCACCCCGCGCAAGGCGCGCACCCCGCCAAAGCTCTTGGCAATGCGGCTGAGCGCAAGCAGCGGGGCGGGAGCAGGCGGGTTCACGCTAGGGAGAGGGAGCTGCGTTCAGGCCGCGCAAGCCGGGTTGCCGCCGGGGTGGCCGGACATGATGTCGCGCGGGTGTTGCTGCCTGCGGGGATAAGTCTCGACGGGCGGAACGTCATGACGAGGGCGTTGGGATCATGAGGGGGAAGGCGCACGCGCAATATTGGCGGCGAGTTCGCGCGAAATACAAACGGCTCCGGCTTGTCCGTCAATCGGCCAAGCAACCTGGCGGCGAGAATTTCCCGGGCGAGACTTGCATCCGGGGAGCGAAACATTGTTTTGTGCAATCGTCCCGGCGAATTCGGCATGCCTGGCGCAATCACCACTCGTGATGAAATTTCTTATTCTGCCATTGCTCATGACCGCACTCACCGCACTCACCGCCTTCGCCGCTTCCCCTGTTGTTATCCCGCTCTGGCCGGAGGGCGTGCCTGGGGCCAGGGCCCTCGGCGAGGAGCACCACGAAGCCGGCGGGCGCATCACCCGAGTCTCCGAGCCTACGCTGACCGTCCATGCTCCGGCGATTGACCGCCCCAACGGCACCGCGGTCATCATCGCTCCCGGCGGCGGCTACGGCCTGCTCTCCGCCGAACGCGAGGGCGTGCAGTATGCCAACTGGCTCAGCACGCTCGGGGTCACCTCCTTCGTCCTTAAATACCGCCTGGCCGATTTCGGCCACCCGGCGCCACTGCAGGATGTGCTGCGCGCCGTGCGGCTGGTCCGGTCGCGTGCGGCCGAGTTCAAAATCAATCCCGGGCGCATCGGCGTCATGGGCAGCTCGGCGGGCGGGCACCTGGCGGCCTGCGCCGGCACGCTGTTCAACCACGCCGCCGGCCGGACCGGCGCGGCGCTCGACGCCACTGACGCGCGGCCCGATTTCCTCATCCTGATGTATCCCGTCATCACGATGGAGGGGCCGTCGGTGCACGCCGGGTCGCGCCGGAACCTGCTCGGTGAAAACCCCGCACCCGATCTGGTCAATCTGTTGTCCGTGGAGCGGCAGGTGACGGCCGCCACGCCGCCCACGCTGCTCATCCACACGCAGGAGGATCAGTCGGTGCCGGCCGAGAACAGCCTCCTCTTCTATCAGGCGCTCACGCGGGCGAAGGTGCCGGCCGAGATGTATCTCTTCGAGCACGGCGCGCACGGCATGGGCATGAAGCCGGACTTCGGCACCGCCTCTGACTGGCCCCGGCGGGCGGAGGAATGGCTGCGGCAGCGCGGCCTGCTCGTCCCGGCCCGGCCGTAGCCGCCGGGGCGGTTCCGGTTTCCGCCCGGGCGGCCGAGAAAATTATATGATTGACTCCAATCATATAATGCCGCCTCCTGTCCGTCCATGCGCGTGCCCCAGCATCTCGTTGACCGCCGCCGCGAGGAACTTCGCAGCCTCATCCGGCGCGACGGATTCCTGCCGGTGGCCGAGATTTGCCGGCGGCTGGACGTGTCCGAGGCCACCGCGCGCCGCGATCTGGCCGCGGTCGAGGCCAACGGCCACATCACCCGCACCTACGGCGGCGCACTGGCCGACTACAACAGCGCCTTCGCCTCGCACGACGAGCGCTCCGGCCGCGCCCGGCCCGCCAAGGCGCGAATCGCGGAACAGGCCGTGGCCCGGATGCCGCGCACCGGCACCATCTTCCTCGACGCGGGCACGACCCTCCAGGCCACGGCCCGGGCCCTGACCCAGCGCGGCGACCTGACCGGCCTCGTCGTGGTGACCAACAGTCTCGCGGCCGCCTCCGTCCTCGGTGCGGCGAAAGGCGTCGAGCTGCATGTGGTGGGTGGCGAATTCCTCAACCGGCAGGCCGCCCTCATGGGGCCACGCGCCATCAAGGCGCTGGGCAAATGGTCGTTCACCGCCGCCTTCCTGGGCGGCGAGGGCATGGATGCCGCTGGCATCAGCAACTCGCACGCGAGTGTCGCCGCCTTCCAGCAATCCGTCCTGCGCCACGCCCAGCGGGTGTTCTTCTGCCTCGATGCCTCCAAACTGGGCCGGGCCACCCCGCACCGCGTCGCCGGCTGGGCCCGCCCCACCGTCCTTATTACCGACGCCACTCCCGCGCGCCTCGCGGCTTCCGGCATCAAGCTGCCTCCGTCCCAACTGCTTCGCGCCTGATGACACCGCCCTCCCAACCCGATATTCTCGCCCGGCTGCTCGACCTCTCGCACCAGCTCGGCCGTGAGGATCGCCACCTGGCCATCCTGGGGGAGGGGAACACCTCCGCGCGGATCTCGGCCAACATTTTTATCGTCAAGGCCAGTGGCTCGAACCTCGGCTCGCTTAGCGGGGCCGGCACCACCGTCTGCCGCTTCGACAAACTGCTCCCGCTGCTCGACCGCAAGGCGATGGCCGATGCCGCCATTGACGAGGCGCTGTTCGCGGCGCGCACCGACCCGAACTCCCGCAAGCCGTCCGTCGAGGCGATGTTCCATGCCTGGTTGCTCACGCTGCCGGGCGTGAATTTCGTCGGCCACGCCCATCCCGTGGCGGTGAACAAAATCCTTTGCACGAAACACGCCCGCGCCTTCGCCACGAAGCGTCTCTGCCCCGACGAGATTGTCTGCTGCGGCGCCGAGTTTGTGCTCGTGCCCTACATCGACCCGGGCCTGAAACTCGCCCAGGGCATCCGTGCCGCCGTGCAGGCCTACATCAGGCGCCTCGCCCGCCCGCCGCGCATCATTCTCCTCGAAAACCACGGCGTCATTGCGCTCGGGGCCACGCCTGAGGCCGTCCTGGCGGCGACGCTCATGGCGAACAAGGCCGCCGGGATCTTCGCCGGTGCTGTCTCGCTCGGCACCCCGCGCTTCCTCTCCGCCGCCACCGCCGCCCGCATCGCCGGCCGCCCGGATGAGCACTATCGGCAGAAAGCTTTAGGGCTTTAGCCTCCCAATCCTCCCTCCACTTTCACTCCTCCAATCTTAAACCTTAAAACTTATACCTTGCCACTTATGAGCTACAAACACGTCAACTTCGCCTGGGACGACGCCAAGGCCGCCTCACTCGACCCGGTCGCCCGCCTCATCTACCGCTCGAACCTGCTCGGCAGTGACCAGCGCATCACCAACACCGGCGGCGGCAACACGTCGGCTAAGATCATGGAGAA
>JBDHQK010000073.1:0-12818 GCA_039807025.1 Lacunisphaera sp. | reverse complement strand
GCGCGCGCCGACAGGCTTCCGGGTGACGCTGACGACGGGCGAGGCCGTGGAGTGCGACCGCTTGCTGCTGGCGACGGGCGGCAACCGGTCCAATGCGGGCCTCGTCATCGCCGAGCAGCTCGGCCACACGATCGAACCGCCGGTGCCGTCGCTCTTCACTTTCCACATCAAGGATTCTCGGCTGGCGGGACTGGCGGGTGTGTCCGTCGAGTCAGCGGTGACGGCGGTGCGCGGCACGGCCCTGAAGGAAAGCGGGCCGCTGCTCATCACGCACTGGGGCCTGAGCGGCCCGGCGGTGCTCAAGCTCTCGGCGTGGGGCGCGAGGACGTTGCACGATTGCGGCTACAAGTTCACCCTCGCGGTCAACTGGGCGCCGCGCTTCACCACCGAGACATGCAGGGCGGAGCTGGAGCGCGCCCGCGCCACGAACCCGAGGAAACAGCTCGGCACCTGGTGCCCGCTCGGGTTGCCGGCGCGGCTGTGGGAAGCCCTGCTGGTCGCCGCCGGCATCGCGCCGGCGGCGCAGTGGGCCAGCGTGCCCGGCGCGGCCCTGCGCGCGCTGGCGGGGCAGGTCTGTGCGGGGGAATTCGCCGTGGACGGGAAGAGCCTGTTCAAGGAGGAGTTCGTCACCTGTGGCGGCGTGCGGCTGAGCGAGATCGATTTCAAGACGATGGAGAGCCGCCTCGTGCCGGGACTGCACTTCGCCGGCGAGGTGATCGACGTGGATGGCATCACCGGCGGCTATAACTTCCAGAATGCCTGGACCACCGGCTGGCTCGCCGGCCGGGCCATGGCCGGCCGGGTGGAATGACGGGGCGAATCCCGACTGGCTTTTCAATGCGCTGTCGTCTGTCTTCCGTCCCCCCGCCATGATGTCCTACGGCCAGCTTTTCCTCACGCTCCTGCCGGTCTTTGCCATGATCGCGCTCGGCGCGTTGCTGCGCGGGGTGCGGATGATCAGCGAGGCGGGGGAGGACAGCCTGCTCAACCTGGCGGTCAAGGTGACGATGCCCTGCCTGATCTTCGAGTCGGTGGCGACGAACCCCGCGCTGCGCGCGCCGGGCAATCTGCTGATGCCGCCGCTGCTGGGCTTCGGGCTGACGCTGACATCGATCATTGTCGCCTGGCATGTGGCCCGGGCCCTCGGGCTGACGCTCGGGCACGGGCTGCGCAGCTTCGCGCTGGCGGTGGGCCTGACGAACTACACCTACCTGCCGCTGCCGTTGCTCGATGCGATGTTCGGCCCGGAGAACCGCGCCGCGCTGCTGATGCACAACGTGGGCCTCGAGGCCGCCATCTGGACCGGCGGTGTGCTCGTGGTGACCGGCCTCTCGCCCCGGGCCGGGTGGCGCAAGCTGGTCAACGGCCCCGTGATCGCGCTGGCGGTGTCGGTCGTGGCCAACCTGACCGGGGCCACGGCCCACGTGCCGGCCTTTGTGATGCAGCTCGTGCACTCCCTCGGCGTGTGCGCCATCCCGCTCGGCCTGCTGTTGACCGGCGTGAGCATCCAGCCGCACCTCGACGATCCGCGGCAGCTGGTGAACACGCGGGTGACGCTCATCGCCTGGTTCCTGCGGCTGGGCGTGTTGCCCTGGGTGTTCCTGCTCGCGGCGCGCTATGTGCCATGTGCGGACGACCTGAAGCGCGTGCTGGTGGTGCAGGCGGCGATGCCGTCGGCGAGCATCGCCGTCATCGTGGCGCGGCTCTACGGCGGGCAGCCGCTGGTGGCGGTGCAGATCCTGCTCGGCACGACGGCGCTGGCGCTGTTCACCATCCCGTTCTGGATCCGCTTCGGCCTGGCGTTTGCAGGGCTGGCACCGTGACGCGCCGGGATTGAAACCGCGCGCCGTTTCCCACCCGCCGCGCCATTGACCCCGGGCGGGCGAAGGGACTTCCTCCCGGCATGGACTGGCTCGGCGACATGGTCGCCGCGGTGGTCATCGCGCTCGGGGTGATGCTCAAGTATGCCGGGGCGGTCAGCGATTTCGTGCACCAGCACCCGACCCTGAAGATGCTCGCGCTGGCCTTCCTGCCGCTCATCGGCGTCACCCTCGTGGCCGAGGGACGCACCAGCACGTCAACAAGGGCTACATCTACTTCGCCATGGCCTTCTCCTTCGGCGCGGAGATGCTGAACCTGCGGATGAGGAAAAAGTCCGCCCCGGTCGTGCTGCACGAGGCGAAGCCGTGAGACGGCGCGAAAAGCGCTGGCCCCGGCCGCCGGGCCGCGCATCCTGTCCGGCATGAAACGACTGGCCCGACTCCTCTTCCTGCTCGGCGCCGCCGGATTGCTCCGCGCGACGGAGCCATCCGCCCCGGCGGCCGACCCGCTGGAGCTGCAGGTGGCCGAGCTCGCCGACGGCCCGCAGGTGACGGTGGTGCATTTCTGGGCGCCGTGGTGCCCGAACTGCCGGGCGGAGCTCGACCCCGGGACCGGCTGGGCGAAGTTTCTCGCGGACAATCCCGGGGTGAAGGTGGTGTTCATCAACATCTGGCACAAGGGCGAGGATCCCGCGCCCCGCCTCGCCGCCGCAGGGCTCGGCGCGCAGGCGAACCTCCTGTTGCTCACGCATCCCAATCCCTCGCGCCGCGCGGCGGACCGCCTGAACAAGTTCCTCGGCCTGCCGGTCACGTGGGTGCCGACGACCTGGATTTTCCGCGAGGGCAAGCTGCGGGTGGCTTTCAACTACGGCGAGATCCGCTTCCCCGTGCTGCAGCAGCTGGTGGACGACGCCCGCAGCGAGTGGGAGCACTGAGCGCGGCGGGCTTGCCCCGGACCGAAATCCGCGGCAAAACACCCTTCTCCCCCATGCAACACCGCACCCGCCTCCTCCTCGCGGGCGTGGCCGCCGCGCTCGCCGCGTGGCCGGCCGGCGCCGCCACCGAGTCTGAATCCCAGGCCGAGTCCGCCAAGGCCAACGCCTTTTTCGAGCGCGTCTTCGACGAGAATGCCGCCCGCAGCCCGATGTTCATGACCCAGCTGGGCATGAAGACCGACTACGACAAGTGGGACGACCTCTCGGAGGCGCGGGCGCTGGAGGACTTCGAGCTCGGCGTGAAGCAGCTCGCCGAGCTGCAGCGCACCATCCGCTTCGACCGGCTCGATGACCAGGCGAAGGTCAGCTACCGAATGTTCGTGCGCGACGCCGAGCGCGCCATCGAGGGCTGGCGCTGGCGCTACCACAGCTACCCGCTCAACCAGATGTCCGGCCTGCACGCCGACGTGCCGGCCTTCCTCATCAACTTCCACCGCGTGGACAACGTCGCCGACGCCCGCGCCTACATCGCCCGCCTCCGCGGCATTGGACCGCTGTTCGGCCAGTTGATGGACAACGCGCAGGTCCGCGCGGCCAAGGGCATCCTGCCGCCGAGATTCGTCTTCGGCCTGGTGATCGACTCCTGCCGCGAGGTGATCGCCGGGGCGCCCTTCGACGCTTCGGGCAAGAAGAGCGCGCTGCTCGAGGACATCGAGGGCAAGGTCGCCGCGCTGAAGGAGGCCGACGCCGCCACGAAGGCCGCGCTCCTGGCTGACGCCACCGCCGCGCTCACCGGCGCGGTCAAGCCGGCCTACGAGAAGTTGATCGCGCTCCTGCAGGCGCAGGAGAAGGTGGCCACGACCGACGACGGTGTCTGGAAGCTGCCCGACGGCGGCGAGTTCTACGCCTACCAGTTGCGCGGCTCGACGACGACGAACCTGACGGCGGAGCAAATCCACGCGCTCGGCCTGCGCGAGGTGGCGCGCATCCACGACGGCATGCACGCCATCATGCAGCAGGTCGGCTTCAAGGGCGATCGCCAGGCCTTCTTCAAGTTCATCAAGGAGGATCCGCAGTTCTACTACCCGACGACCCCGGAGGGGAAGGAGGCCTACATGAAGCGCGCCAACGAGATCATCGACGCCATGCGCGCGCGCCTCGACGAGTTCTTCACCATCAAGCCCAAGGCCCCGCTCGTCGTGAAAAAGGTCGAGCCCTTCCGCGAGCAGGGCTCGGCCGGCGCGTTCTACGAGCAGCCCGCGCCCGACGGGTCGCGGCCCGGCGCCTATTACGTCAACACGATCGACATGCGCGGCGTGCCCATCTTCGAGATGGAGACCCTCGCGCACCACGAGGCCATCCCCGGCCACCACATGCAGATCGCCATCGCGCAGGAGCTGACGGGCATCCCGCGCTTCCGGAAATTCGGTGGCAACACGGCCTACGTCGAGGGCTGGGCGCTCTACGCCGAGTATTTCCCGAAGGAATTTGGGTTCTACCAGGATCCCTACCAGGACTTCGGCCGCCTCTACGACGAGCTGCTGCGCGCCGTGCGCCTCGTGGTGGACACGGGCATCCACGCCAAGCATTGGACGCGCGAGCAGGTGATGGATTATTTCCGCACCAACACGCCGAACCCCGAGCGCGATATCTTCACGGAGACCAACCGCTACATCGTCTGGCCAGGCCAAGCCACGGCCTACAAGGTCGGCCAGCTCAAGATCCTCGAGCTGCGCGAGCTGGCGAAGCAGGAGCTCGGCGCGAAGTTTGACCTCCGCGAATACCATGACCTCGTGCTCAAGGACGGCGCCGTGCCGCTGGACCTCCTCGAGGAAAACGTCCGCGCCTGGATCGCCCGGAAGAAATGATCTGGGCGGATCCCCGATCCCGCCGAAGCAGAATGATTAAACGCGAAGATCGCGGCGGCCGCGGAGAAATCCAACGCCCCCCGTCTCGCCATCGCGCTCTTCGCGCGCGATGACTGGATCGAGGTTCCACCTCAAGAAGAGAGGCGCCGCAAGTTGTCGCAGACGATGGCGGCGGCGACTGCGGCGTTGAGCGACTCGGCGCCGGGGCCGTAGCGCGGGATGGTCACGGCCTTGGTCACGAGCGCCATCACGGCGGGGGAGATGCCGCGGCCCTCGCTGCCGACGACGATCACGGCGTCGCGCTCCGGCCGGAGCGTGTGCACGTCGTAGCCGGCGAGATCGCAGCCGAGCACGGGAACCTTCGCGCCGGCCAGCGCCTCATCGAGCGGGGCGGTGTGGACGGTCACGCGCGCGAACGAGCCCATGCTGGCGTTGATGACCTTCTGGGAAAACAGGTCGGCGCAATCCGGTGACAGCAGCACGCGGTCGAGCCCGAACCAGTCGGCGAGCCGCAGCAGGGTGCCGACGTTGCCGGGATCCTGGATGCCGTCGAGGGCGAGGGTGAGGCCGCGGTCGAGCGCGCCGGCAGGCAGGGGCACGCGGTTGATTCTGCCCACGGCCAGCACGGTGGACGGGGTGGGGAAGTGGCTGGCGCGCGCCATCTCCTCGAGGGATACCTCGCGGGGTGGGGGCACCCCGCCCATAGCCGCCGGGGCCGGCCAGGCTGCGGTCGCGTAGATTTCCAGCAGCGGGTATTTCGCCGCCAGCAGCTCGCCGACGACCTTCTCGCCCTCGATGACGAACAGGCCCGCGGCTTCGCGGTGCTTCTTTTCGCGCAGGTCGCGGAGGCGGGAGAGCTCGGCTTTCGTCAGGGGCACGGGGCGACATGAGCAAGCCGGGACGCGGTTGGCAAAGCTTTGTGCGGGCCGCGATTTTGCGGGCTTTCCAAAGCGCAGCGGGCGGGTATGGTGCCGGGCATGAAACGTTCCGTGCTCCTGTGTCTTGCGATGTGCTGCGCCCTGTTGCTGGCGGTTTCCGCCCCGGCGGCGGAGGCCAAGCCGGCCAAACCAGCCAAGACCCCGGGCGTCGAGCTTGCCACCATGGCCTCGCAGGTGACGGGCATAGCCATCTCGCCGCTGCTGGGGGTCGGCGGGGTCGGGGCCTACCAGTGGGCGAAGGCCGACACGCCCGAGGAGAAGGCGCAGCTGCCGTGGTTCGCGCAGGTCTCGTTCTGGCTGCCGGCGCTGCTGCTGGTGGGCGTGTGCGCCTTCAAGGACACGATCGCCGCGATGGTGCCGCCGGGCATGAAGAAACCGCTCGATGTCGCCGAGACGGTGGAGAACAAGATCAGCGGGCTCGTGGCGGCCGGGGCCGTGATCCCCTCGCTGGTCGCGCTGGGCTCCAAGCTCATCATGCAATCCTCCGGCCTCGAGCACGCGCCGGTGATGGCCGGCACTTTCGGCATGCTGCCGCTGGCGGCCATGGACATGTCGTGGCTGCTGGCCATCCTGATGGTGCCGCTGTCGATCGCGGTGTTTGCCGTCGTGTGGGTGGTGGGGCATGCCATCAACGTGCTCATCCTGATCAGCCCGTGGGGCGGCCTGGACACGGCGCTGAAGGGCATCCGCACCGGCGTGCTCTCGCTGGTGGCGGGCACGGCCTACATTGACCCGGTGGTCGGCGCGACGCTGTCGGTCATCATCATCCTGCTCGCCTACCTGATGGCCGGCTGGGCGTTCCGGCTCATGGTGTTCGGCTCGGTCTTCAGCTGGGACTTCTTCACTTTCCGCCGCACGCGCTTCCAACTGCTGGCCGACGGCAACAAGCTCTTCACGGCACGCGACATCGCCGAGGCGCCGCGGCGCACCTACGGCCGGCTGCACCAGGAGGCGGACGGCCGGCTGCTCTTCAAGTTCCGCCCTTGGTTGGTGATGCCGGAGCGCACGGTCGAGGTGCCGCGCGAGGGCCTGGTGGTCGGCAAGGGCGTGTTCTTCTCCGAGGTGCTCGGCTTCGACAAGGAGGCCGACAAGAATACCACGCTGCTCCTGCTGCCGCCGCGCTATGTCGGCCACGAGGAACTGCTCGCCCGCACCTACCGCATCTCCGGCACCTGCGATGTCGGCCTGCGCCGCGCGTGGAGCTGGCTGCGCGAGGCGTTTGGCTTTGGCGCGAAGAAATCCCCGGCGGCGGCGTAGGCCGGGCGCGGCCCGCTTCAGGCGGGCGGGGGTGCCGGGCGATCCCGGCGCACCAGCAGCCAGTTGAGCGTGCCGATGGTGGCGATGAGGGTGATCACCACCGCGTGGGTGACGCTCATCTGCCACACGAGGACGGCGCAGAGCGCGAGGCCGGCGAGCGCCAGCCCCCGGCCGGCCGGCAGCCGGAACGCATCCGCCTGCGGCCGGAGCCGGCGCAGGCGGAGGAGGGCGACACAGGCGATGCCGTAGGTGATCAGCCGCGCGCCGGCCGAGATGACGGCGTTCCAGATGAAGTTGCCATAGGCCGCCAGCGCCAGCACGAGCGCACCCCAGATCAGGATGGAGATCCACGGCGTGCGGAAGCGCGCGTGCACGCCGGCAAAGGCGGCGGGAAAATCGCCGCGCTCGGCCATGGCGTAGGTCTGCCGCGGCACGCCGATGAGCTGCGCGCTCAGGTAGCCGGACGTCGAGATCATCGCGCCGAGGGCGATGAAGCCCGCCCCGAGCGGGCCGACCAGCACGCGGGCGGTATCCGCCAGCGGGCGGGTGCTCTCGCCGAGGGCCGGCACGGTGCGCATGGCGACAATCTGGGTCAGCAACAGGCAGGCGGAGATGACGAGCAGGCCGGTGAACAGGGCGAAGGGGATGTCGCGCCGCGGATCCTTGCCCTCGGCCAGCGGCATCAGCGCGGCCTCGAACCCGCCGAAGGCGAACAGGAGCAAGAGCACGGCGTTCAGCCAGCCGGCCGGGGTGGCGGCGACGGCGGGCTGGGTGGCGGGCGTTCCGGTCCACAGCAGGCCGGCCGCGATCAGCAGCGCGATGGGCACCAGCTTGGCGGCGGTGAGAAAATTCGACAGCTGCGCGCCGCGGCCGACGCCCCGCACATTGGTCAGCACGAGGCCGCCCAGCAGGAGCGCGAGCAGCGCGAGGCGCGGCCCCGGCGTGGTGGCGGCGGGCCAGAATTCGCCGAGGTAAACGACGAAGAGGTTGGCGTTGGCCGCCGCCGCCGTCAGGCGCACCAGCCAGATGAACCAGCCCATCTGGATGCCCCAGAACCGGCCGCAGCCCTCGCGGGCGAAGAGGTAGGGGCCGCCGGCCTCGCGGAATTGCGAGCCGAGCTCGGCAAAGACCCCCATGAACACCGCAATGCCGGCGGTCGCGAGCAGGTAGGCCAGCGGCGCGGCGCCGCCGACCAGGCGCACGAGATCATCCGGCAGGCCAAAGATGCCGCTGCCGATGACGCTGTTAATAACCAGCCCCACCATCGTCCAGCGGCCGAGGGCGCGGACGAGCGGGGGTTGGGCCGGAGCAGGCATGGACAGGGCGGCTCAGGGCTGCTTCAGCGTGCGCGGCCGGGAGGCTATGGGGCCGGGATACTCGACGCCGAAGAGGGCGGGATGCTCCTGGGGCTTCGAGTCGGCACCGGGCGCGAGGTGCGTGAACACGTCGCTGAAGCGGAGCGAGCACTGCAAGCGGCGCTGGCCGTGGTTGTCGATCTTCGGGTTCACCTGGATGACGGCCTCGCTGAAGGGCGGGGAGTTTTTCATCTGCAGCGCGCGGCGGCGGGTTTCCTCGACGGAGGGCCCGGTGTCCTTGATGAGGGCGTCGAGTTTCAGCAGATCGGCCGAGGTGACGGGCCCCCAGAGCTGGCGCCACAGTGCCGGGGAAATCTCCGGCGCGAGGATGCTGACGATGCGCTTCACGTCGCCGTCCTGCCGCCAGAAGCCGATGATGAGCAGGAAAGGTTCGTCGATGGCATACTGGCGCAAGGCGTCGCCGAGGTCCACCGGGGTGCCGTATTTGACGGCCTTCGGATTGACGGGGATGCCGCCGTGGGCGCGATTGGCGGAGGCGGGAATGTCCCAGCGCTGGGTGTAGCTGGCCGGCTTGTAGCCGTCGAAAAAGGTGTCGCGCACCCACTGCTCGAAAACCAGCCCGTGACGCTGCACCTCCTGCGCCGGAGCGCAAACGATCGTCACCAAGGCCAGGGCCAGACTGAAAAATGCGCGCTTCATCAAGGACGGGCGTGGTGTCTAGGCGGAGCCCGGCCCGGCCACAAGGCAGATGCTGCGGGGCAATCTTTTTGTTTCCGCTCCGCGGTGAAACTGCTAGGTTGACGGGCATGAGCGAAGAAGAAAACGCACCCCGGCTCCGTCTGAAACCCAAGCTGGCTGCCGACCCTTCCGCTGCGCAAACCCAACCCGCCACGCCGGCCGAGGCCGCGCCATCCGCCACCACGCCGCCCGTGGAACCGGCCGCCGCCACAGCACCCACCGTGCGGTTGAAACCCCGCCTGTCGGCTGCGCCCATGCAAGAGGCCGCGTCGACCCCCGCGCCGGAGTCCGCCGCAGCTGCACCCGAGCCCGTGGCGGCGCCGGAGGCTCCGCCTCCGCCGCCCGAGCCGGTCGCGGTGGAGCGGACGAAATTCAGCCTGAGGCCGAAAGCGGCCTCGGCGGAGCCGACCCCCGCGCCCGCAGCGACCGAACCGCCGATGGCGGCACCGTCACCCTTCCCGCCGCCGCAAGTGGCTGCGGAAACGGATCGCGGCGAAAATGGCGAGCCGGCGGAAATCACCGCGATGCGGCAGGCTTCCGCGACGCCCTTCCCGCCGCCGCGAGCGACGCCCTTCCCACCGCCGCCCGGGGCCGCGCCGTTTCCCCCGCCTCCGGCCGGAGGCTTCCCGCCGCCCGGGGCCGCCAAAAAGAAGGGCGGCTTGGGCAAAAAGAAAAAACTCATCTTTGTCGGCGGTGGCGTCCTGGTGCTGGTGCTGGTGTTGGCCGGAGGATTTTTGTTTCCCGGTCGCGCGCCGGAGCCGCCTCGCCCGGCGGCCAAGCCCGTGCCACCGGCCGAGACCCCCGCTGAAACATCGCCGAAGACTCCGGCCGTCGTGGCGGAAACCGCCCCGGCGGAAAATGCGCCCGCCGAAGCGGCCCCGGTTCCGACGGAGACGAAACCTGTGGAAGCGAAGCCCGCCGCCCCGGTCGTGGTCGCCGCCCCGGTTGTCGAGGCCCCCGTGGTGCCCGAGCCCCCGCCGCCACCCCCGCCGCCCAGCAATCAGTTCCGCGCCTTTGTGGAGAACCTCAAGATCAGCGGCGTGCGCGGCGGGGCGACACCCCGCGTCTTCATTGGCGGCACCTCCTTCCAGAAGGGCGACCTGGTGAATCCGCAGCTCGGCATCACCTTCGAGGGCTACAGCTCGGCCACCCGCCTGCTGACCTTCAAGGACCAGACGGGCGCCAAGGTCGAGCGCCGCCACTGAGCCGGCCGGCTCAGCGGCCGGCCAGCACGTTCCGGATGCCGCGCAGCAGCTCGGGATCGGTGGCGATGCCGAGCACGCCGTTGACCACGAACTGCACGCCGATCGCCATGATGAGGAAGCCCATGATCTTCGTCATGGCGTTGACGCCGACCGGGCCGATGAACCGCACCAGGCGGGAGGCCAGCCGCAGCACGATGTAGGTGAGGAGCGCCACGCACACGATCCCGGCGATGATCGCGACGTAGTCGAGCCAGTCACCGGCCAGCGAGGTGAAGCCCAGCGTGACGGCGATGGAGCCGGGGCCGCTGAGCATCGGCATGGCCAGCGGGGAAAAGGAGATGTCGGGCTTTTGCAGCGCGGCGGCATTCTGCTCGCTGTCGGACAGGCCGTCGCGGGCGGTGCTGAGCATGTTCATGCCGATGCCGGTGAGCATGATGCCGCCGGCGATGCGCAGGCCGGGGATGGAGATGCCGAAGAAATTCATGAGGAAGGTGCCGCCGATCAGGAAGCTCACCAGGATGCAGACCATGTAGAAGCAGCCTTTCAGGGCCTGCCGGCTGCGCCGCTCCTCGCTGTCCCCTTCGGTGATGGCGAGGAAGGTCGGGCCGGCGGCCAGCGGGTTGATGATCGGCAGCAGGCCGATGAACGTGCCGAGGAATATGGCCCAGAGATGCGAGACATTGGACATCGACGCACGCTCGCAAGCCGGGCCCCCGGCTGCAAGGCCGGGCTTTGCCGCAGGCTAGGCCGAACGGGTGAGTTACCAGACATCCACCGGGCCCTTGGGCACGGGAATGGAGTCGCGGCGCAGCACGGCGGGATCATCCGGATCGAGCATGAAGGAGGCGACCATGGGGTCGGGCCGGTAGCGGGCCTGCAACTCGCCGCGTGCGTCGAGGAAGGGCGCGCGCCACTTCTCGTAGGCCGCCAGCAGCACCTCAAATTCGGCGCGCGTGGCGAACTGTGTGATGCCCTTCTTGAACTCCTTCGCGGGGCCGAAGCGCTTGGCATACCACGCCGCCGGCTTGCGGAAGAGCCGGCAGCCAAAATCCTCGCCGTAGAACTCGATCATGAGGTCGAGGTGCCGCCGCATGACGGTGACGCGCTCGGCGTAGCCGGCCTCGGGGCGCAGCTCGCCGGTCTTCAGAAAATGCTGCGTGTCGCGGAAGATCCAGGGATTGTAGAACGCGCCGCGGCCGATGCTCACGCCGGCGCAACCGGTCTCGTCGAGCATGTGCTTGGCGGCTTCGGGCGTGGTGACGTCGCCGTTGCCGATGACGGGGATTCCCTTCACCGCCTGCACGACGGCGCGGATGCCGGCGAGGTTGACGGTGCCGCTGAAACCCTGGGCACGGGTGCGGCCGTGGACGAAGAGGGCGGAGACGCCGGTGTCCTCCAACACGCGCGCGAGGTCGGGGGCGGTGATGTTGTTCTCGTCCCAGCCGAGGCGCATCTTGGCGGTGATCGGGATTTTCACGGCGTCGATCATGCCGCGCACCAGCTTCGCCGTCTTGTCGAGCTCGGTCATCATCGCCGAGCCGCCGCCGATGCCGGTGACCTTCTTCACGGGGCAGCCCATGTTGATGTCCACCGAGGCGATGCCCATCGACTCGACCATCGCGGCGGCGTCGCGCATTTCCTCCGGCACGGCGCCGAAGAGCTGGACGGCCAGGCGCTTCTCGGCCGGGCAGGTGGCCACCATTTTCAGGGCGCGCGGGTTTTTCTCGAGGAGGGAGCGGGCGTTGACGAGATCGGTCGTCGTCCAGTCCACGCCGCCGATCTCGCGCACCGTCAGCCGGAAAGGCAGGTTGGTGTAGCCCGCCAGCGGCGACAGGAAGAGATTCGAATCCAGCTCGTAGGGCCCGATGCGCATGGGATCAGGCGGCGGGCTTGCGCGTGAAGCGGGTGATAAGGGCGGTGACCATCGTGGCGGTCGCGACCAGCAGGCCGGCGGCGTAAATCCAGACGCCGCGGTCGAGACGCGAGGGCGTCATGAAGTTGGCCCGGTAAACCAGGTCGAACAACCCGATGAAAAACCCCATCAGCGCGCAGCCCATGAACAAAACCCAACCGCCGATCCAGGCGTGGACCTGCGCGGCCCGTTCGGGCGCCAGCCAGTAATCGCGGTGGGGGATGTTGATCAGTTCCTTCGGCAGCCGGGGGGCCAGGGTCACGATGCCCTGGATGAGCGCGGCGATGAACAGCACCGTGAGGAGGTGCAGCGCGGTGTGGGCGCCGCGGGACACCCAGCCGTTGGCCTGGCCGGAGCCGTTGAAGTGCGTGGCGACCGTCGCGGGCAGATGGCCGTGCTGCCAAAGCGCCTGGCCGAGGGCGGCCAGCACCAGGAGGGCGAAGACGACCTGAAGCCGCGTTTTCACGTAGGATCAGCGGGCGGCCAGCACACCGCGTTTCATCCGGGCGAGGGCTTCCGTGAGGGTGGCGCGGGGACAGCCGAAGTTCAGGCGGACGTGCGAGCCGCGTGGCGCGCCGAAGAAGGTGCCCTCGCTCAGGCCGACGCCGTGCGCCTCAAAATGGGCGATGGGATCGGGGAGGTGCAGTGCGGAGACATTGAGCCAGGCGAGGTAGGTGGCCTCAATGGGAGCGTCGACGGTCACGCCGGGCAGTTCGCGCGCGACGAAATCGAGCAGGTAGTCGCGGTTGCCGCGGAGGGCCTTGAGCAGGGCCTGCCGCCACGGCTCGCTGTCACGGTAGGCGGCTTCGCAGGCGACGTAACCCAAGCC
>JBDHQK010000072.1:0-12875 GCA_039807025.1 Lacunisphaera sp. | reverse complement strand
TCGAACCTAGACAGAACGAGTCAGAGTCGTTCGTGCTACCATTACACCATCGGGCAGTGACAAGCCGGTGTGCGCGCTGCGGCGGAAAGATCCCACCGCCCCCAAGCGGAAATGAGCTGGCGGCCGTGGCTCGGAAGAGCGAAGGCTGGAGCCGGCGATGGGATTCGAACCCGCAACCGCCTGTTTACAAAACAGGTGCTCTACCGTTGAGCTACGCCGGCGAGGCGTTGTGCGCAACCAACCAAATTGACTGGCAAAAAACGAAATTTGGTGGCTCCCCGGGGACTCGAACCCCGAACCAATTGATTAAGAGTCAACTGCTCTACCATTGAGCTAGGAAGCCAGAAAACGAGGGGCCAAAACGTCATTAACGGACGGGCCTTGTCAACGACATTTCCGCATTTTGCGGGCAAGCGTGTTTTCCCTCTGAAAAACGGACCCGCCGGGTCGCGCAATGGGGCCGGCTGGAGGAGGGTTGCGCGGGTGAAAATTTCCCCTTGCCAAGCCCTGAGCCGCTCTCTGTCTTGGCCAACTCCATCCATGCAAAAGACCAAAAAGTCCGTTGCCAAGCGCTTCAAGATTTCCGCCAAGGGAAAGCTGATCCGCCGCACGCCCGGCTTCCGTCACCTGCTGGCCGCGAAGAGCACGAAGTCCAAGCGACGTGCCTCCCGCGACAAGCTGGTCGCCGAAGGCCATGCGAAGCCGCTGCTCCGCTGCCTGCCCACCGGTCTCCGGTAAGCGGTCGAAGCGCACAAACCACAACTTGCCAGGCGGGTGAAGTCCAACGAACCGACCCGCCGGCACCAAACCACCTAATATAACATGGCTCGTGTCACTAACTCCCCCGCGTCGCGCAAGCGCCGCAAGAAAGTGCTGAAATACGCCAAGGGCTATTTCGGCAACAAATCCAAGCTCTACCGCTACGCCAAGGAAGCGGTGCAGCATGCCTGGCAATACGCCTACATCGACCGCAAGAAGAAGAAGGCGAACATGCGCGCCCTCTGGATCGTGCGCTTGAACGCGGCCTGCCGCGAGGCCGGCATCACCTACAGCCGCTTCATGGAGGGCCTGAAGGCCGCCAGCATCCAGCTCGACCGCCGCCAGCTCTCCGAGATTGCGATCGCCGACGCCACCGCGTTTGCCGCCCTCGTCAAGCAGGCCCAGGCCGCGCTGAAGGCCAAGGCCGCCAAGGCCTGACGCCCCGGCGGGCCGCTGGAGGCTCGCCTTCCGGTCCAAAAGACCCTTTCAGTGAAGGACGGGCTCCCCGCGGGCCCGTCCTTTTCTATTTTCAATCCATTCTTCCCGTTCGCGGAAGCTTTCTCGTCCGCCCCAAGCGAGAGGAATGGAGAGAACGATTAGGAGAACGAAAAACGAGAACGACTCATATCGATGCAAGCCACCCTCTCTGCCCTCCTCGCCAAGGCTACGGCCGAACTCCCGGCCCTCCGGACGCGCGCCGACTTCGAGGCGGCCAAGGCCCGTTACGTCGGTCCTCACGGTGAGTTCACCGCCCTGATGAAGCAGATGGGCGCCGTGCCGAAGGAGCAGCGCCCCGCGATGGGCAAGCTCGTCAACGAGGCCAAGGCCCAGCTCACGGCCCAGCTCGACACCACCCTGCAGCGCATCGCCGACGCCGAAATCGCCGCCCAGCTCGGGCCCGCCATCGATCCCACGCTCCCGTCGCCTGACGCCGGGCCGGGCACCACGCATCCGCTTACCCTCGTCCGCGAGGAGATGTGCCGCATCCTCCGCAAGGCCGGCTTCACCGTGGTCGAGGGGCCCGAGGTCGAGACGGAGTATTACTGCTTTGACGCGCTCTGCACGCCCGCCGACCACCCGGCGCGTGACGCGCAGGACACCTTCTATTTCCCGGATCAGGCGCGTTTCGGCAATGTCACCAAGAAAACCCCGGACGAGAAATACCTGCTGCGCACGCACACCTCCTCCGTGCAGATCCGCACCATGCTCAAGGGCGAGCCGCCCATCCGCGTCGTGTCCCCGGGCCGCGTCTATCGCCGCGACACCTCCGACGCCACACACAGCGCCAATTTCCACCAGCTCGAGTGCCTCTACGTGGACAAGAATGTGACGGTGCGCGACCTGAAGGCATTGCTCGACTACATCTTCGCCGCCCTCCTCGGCAAGGACACCGTCACGCGTTTTCGTCCGCATTATTTCGGCTACACCGAGCCGAGCTTCGAGGTGGACCTGTCCGCGAAGCACCTGCCGAAGGTGAACAAGGACTGGATCGAGATCGGCGGCTGCGGCATGGTCGATCCGGCTGTGTTCGAGGGCGTGGGCTACGATCCCAATGTCTGGAGCGGCTACGCCTTCGGCATGGGGCTCGAGCGCCTCGCCATGCTCATGTATGGCATCGATGACATTCGCTACTTCTACCAAAACGACCTGCGCTTCCTGAAACAATTTGCCTGAAATTCTCCGCGGATCGCGCGGATGGGCGCGGATAACTGAATTGATATCCGCGTCTATCTGCGAAATCCGCGGAAAAATTCCCTCCTGTGAAACTCTCCCGCAACTGGCTCCGCCAATACGTCCGGCTCTACGCCACCACCGAAGAACTGCAGCGCGCCATCACCTTCCTCGGTTTCGAGGTCGAGAGCGTGACCAACACCGGCCTGCCGCCGCTGACGAACGTCGTGGTGGGTGAGATCCTCACGCGCGCCAAGATCCCGAACCTGAAGAAGGACATCTCCCTTTGCACCGTGGACGTGGGTCCCGCCCACGGCGGGGTGCGGAGCATTGTCTGCGGCGCGCCCAATTGCGACGCCGGCCGCCGCGTGCCGGTGGCGTTGCCGGGGGCCGTGCTGCCGAGCGGTTTCCAGATCGCCCAGCGCAAGACCTATGGCCACGAATCCCAGGGCATGATGTGCGCGCCGGACGAGCTGGGCCTGCCGGGCGACAACTCCGGGCTGCTGCTGCTGCCGGCCACGGCACCCATCGGCCAGCCGATCAACGAGGCGCTGCCGGACGGCGACACCGTGTTCGACGTCGAGGTCACCCCCAACCGCCCCGACGCGCTCTGCCACCTCGGCATGGCCCGTGAGCTCGCCGCCTGGCTCAAATACGATCTGCAGCATCCGGAGATCAAATTCCAAGGCACGCCGAAGGGGACGCCGCCTTCGCCCCTTCTCACCAGCATCCGCGTGGATGCGCCCGAGGATTGCCCGCTCTATGTCGGGATCGCCGTGGCGGGTGTGAAGGTCGGCCCCAGCCCCGCGTGGATGCAGGATCGCCTCCTCGCCGTCGGTTTGCGTCCGATCAACAATCTCGTGGACGTCGGCAACTACGTCATGCTCGAGCTCGGCCAGCCGCTGCACGTCTTCGATGCCCGGAAGGTTGCCGGTTCCCAGATCGTCGTCCGGCGCGCCACCGACGGCGAGAAACTCGTGACGCTCGACGGCAAGGAGCGCGCCCTCAACAGTCGCATGCTCGTCATCGCCGACGAGGCCAAGCCGCTCGTCATCGCCGGCCTCATGGGCGGGCATGACGCCGGCGTGGACGCCACCACGACCGACATTATCCTCGAGGCGGCCTGTTTCCGCCCGCAATCCATCCGCTGGACCTCCCGGCGCCTGGGCCTCACTTCCGATTCCGCCTACCGGTTTGAACGCGGCGTGGACCCGCACGGCACGGTCGCGGCGGCACATCGCGCCATTGACCTCATCCTGGAAACCGCCGGCGGCACCGTCGTCGGTCCGGTGATGAAGGCGGGCGGCGACCGCCCGTGGTCGCGTGAGATCAGGATCACGCCTAATTACATCCGCGCCAAGCTTGGCTTCGATGTCACGGATGACGAGATGCGTGACGCCCTGATCGGGCTCGCCCTGCCCATCAAGGCGGAGCACGAGAGCGCCGCCGGCCTGGAGTGGACCGTGGCCATCCCCAGCCATCGCCGCGATCTCGACCGGCCCATCGACCTCGTGGAGGAGGTGCTCCGCATTTACGGCACCGACCGCGTCCCTTCGGCCATTTGCTCCGGCCCGGCGCTGGCCGATGGCGACGATGATCCCATCGCCCGCTTCAACCGCCAGGCGACCGATTATCTGGTCGGCCAGCACTTTCACGAGGTGGTCAACTACACGCTGCGCTCGCAAACCGAACTGGCCACCTGGGTTTCGGCGGCGGCGGCCGGAGAGCTGGCACTGGCCAACCCGTTTGTGGACGACCAGTCGCACCTGCGCCCGACCCTGATCATGGGCATCCTGGAATCGCTCAAGCTCAACCAATCGCGCGGCATCCCCGCGGCCCGCCTGTTTGAGACAGGCCGCGTGTTCATGGAACTGAACGGCACCGTGCAGGAGTGCGTGGCCGTGGGGTTCGTGCTCTGCCACAACCCGAAGGAGCGCGCCTGGCGCACCCGTCCCGAGCCTGATTTCTACACCGTGAAGCGCCATGTCGAGATCCTCGCCCGTGCCGCCGGCTTGGATTTGACGGCGCAGCCGCTGGTGCCGGTGCGTGGCGCCTACTGGGGCTGGCAGGAAGGCCAGTCGGCCGCCGCCGGGGAAATGCAGGACGGCTGGACCGCCCGGTTCGGCCTGCTGAACCTGGCCATGGTCCGCGCCGCGGGCCTCGAGGGCAAGGTCTGGGCCGGCACGCTGGCGCTGTTGCCGCAGAAACTCACCGTCGGCAGCAGCCACACGCGCTACCGGCCCTTCAGCCTTTTCCCGGCCGCCCTGCGCGATCTCGCGCTCGTGGTTGATGCTGATCGCCACGCCGACGAGGTGCGCGCGCAACTGCTCCAGCTGGCGCAGGTCGCCACCGGCCCGTCCTTTGCGATCGAGCGGGTCGAGGTCTTTGACGTCTACACCGGCGCCGGCCTGCCGGCGGGCAAGAAGAGCCTGGCGTTTGCCCTGTCATTCCGTTCGACTGAACGCACCCTGACGGACGACGAGGTCAACGCCGTCTTTGGGAAAATCCAGCAAGCCATCGCGGCCGATGGCACGATGAGCGTGCGGGCCTGACGGCCACGCCGATTCCTCAAACCGCGAAGCGCTCCAGAAAGGCGCGCACCTCCGATGGCACCGTCTTGGGGATGTTGGGCACGATCAGCCGGAAGAGATGGCGCACCTCGCCGGCCTGGGTCGGCGTCAGCTTGGCATTGGCATCCGCCAGCGAGCTGATCTGCAGCCCGGGTGCCTGGGCGCTGCCGCGGAGACAATAGCCGCAGGCCCGTAGCTCGAAAAACTGGATCACCTTGCCGCTCTCGTCGCGCCAGATGCTGAGCAGGGTCTCGTCCTCCCCGGCATACTGCTCTTTTTTCAGGCCCGCCACATCCTGATTCACGGCCTTGGCCTCGACGGGGCTGAGCCCCGAACCGATGGCCACCGGTTCCACGAGTTGGCGAAAGGCCTTCTGGGCTTGGCTGTCGGCAAAGATGGCCGCCACCCCGAGCGTGGCGTGCTGGGGGCCGGACCAGAAATGGGCGATCGTGCCGTCGATCTCAAAGATCCGGTGGTCGAGCTCCAGCTTGAGGCGGCAGTTCTCACCCTTGTCGCCCATCGCCGCCGGATGGAGGCGCATGCTGAGGCCGCCCGCCGACATGTTGATCAGCTGCCCGCCCCAGTCCATGGCGCGCCGATCGTCGGCCTTGAGGATGTTGCCGTCGCCATCGCGGCCGACCAGGGTGACCTTGGCCTTCAGGGGAAACTTGGGCCCGACCGGATACCGGGTCGCGCCGCGCTTGTCGCCGAGGCCACCCTCAGCCTTGAAGTTGAGGATCTTTTTGAAGAGCAGCATGGGTGGTCTCTAGTTGGCGGGCGGTCGGGGTTCAAGCTCGGTTGCGGTCCCGTGTTTTGCCGGTTGCCAAGCCTGCCATCCGCCGCCTGCTTGGGCGTTGTCCGCCCTTTGCATGAGCGCCCAATCCGACCTCAACCTCGACTACGTGGCCAACCTCGCCCGCCTCGCCCTCACCGAGGAGGAAAAGCGCGAGTTTGCCCGGCAACTGGGCGACATCCTGCATTACGTCGAGAAGCTGCGGCAGGTGGATGTGACCGGCGTCGAGCCCATGGCGCACGCCTCCCCGGTCTTCAATGTCTGGGCCGCCGACGTCGTCGCGCCGGGCCTGCCCGTCGAGGCGGCCCTCCGGAATGCTCCTGCCCGGCGGGATGACACCATCGTGGTGCCGAAAGTCGTGGAGTAGCCGATGGCCGACGACATCATCCATCAACCCGCCACCCGCCTGGCGGCACTGCTCGCAGCGGGAAAACTCACCTCGCGGGAATTGGTGCAGGCCTGCCTCGCCCGCAAGCGAGCGGTGGACGACCGCGTGCAGGCGTTCAATTCCTGCGACGAGGCCGCCGCGCTAGTCGCCGCGCAAGCCTCCGATGCGCGCCGGGCCGGCGAGCAGGCGAGGGGGCCGCTCGACGGCATCCCCGTCGGCCTGAAGGATGCCATCGCCGTCGAGGGCCAGCCGCTCACCTGCTCGAGCCGGATGCTTGCGAATTTCGTGTCGCCCTACGACGCCACCGTCACGCAGAAGCTCAAGGCGGCCGGGGCGATTCCCCTTGGGCGGTTGAACATGGATGAGTTTGCCATGGGCTCCTCGACGGAGAACTCGGCCTTCCGGCCGACCGCCAACCCGTGGGATTTGACGCGCGTGCCGGGCGGCAGTTCGGGCGGCTCGGCTGCCGCCGTCGCTGCGGGCGAGCTGCCGCTCACGCTGGGTTCCGACACCGGCGGCTCCATCCGCCAGCCCGCCGCACTCTGCGGCATTGTGGGCCTCAAGCCGACCTACGGCCTGGTGTCCCGCTATGGCTTGGCGGCCTATGCATCCTCGCTTGACCCGCACGGTGGAGGACGCCGCGCTGCTGCTCGAGGTCATCGCCGGGCACGATCCGCGCGACTCCACCTCGTTCCAGGCGGAGGTGCCGGATTACCGGGCGGGCTTGGCGGCAAGGAAGGGGCCGTGGCGGCTAGGCGTGCCGAAGGAGTTTTTCGGCGCCGGGCTAGACCCCGAAGTCTCGGCGGCCGCGAAACGGGCGCTCGAGTTTTACCGGCAGCAGGGCTGCGAAATCAGGGAGGTCTCGCTGCCGCTCGCCGCGGAGTATGCCATCGCGACCTATTATCTCATCGCCACGGCCGAGGCCTCGTCGAACCTGGCGCGCTACGATGGCATCCGCTACGGCCACCGCTCCGCGGCGGCGAAGGATGCCATCGACATCTACACCCGGTCACGCGCCGAGGGTTTGGGCCCCGAGGTGAAGCGCCGCATCATCCTCGGGACGCATGTGCTCAGCAGCGGCTACTACGACGCCTATTACCTGCGGGCCCAGAAAGTCCGCACGCTCATCCGCAACGAGTTCGCCGCCGTCCTGCGTGATTGCGACGCGCTGCTGTCGCCGACGTCGCCTGTGCCGGCCTTCAAGCTCGGCGAGAAGTCGGCCGATCCGCTGGCGATGTATCTGACCGACATCTACACGATCAGTGTCAATCTGGCCGGGCTGCCGGGCATCTCCATCCCCTGCGGCTTCACCGGCGGCGGCCTGCCCATCGGACTGCAGCTCATCGGCCGCCCCTTCGACGAAGCCGGCCTGCTGGCCATCGCCCACGCCTATGAACAGGCGCACGAGTGGCAGCACAAACACCCGGCGCTATGAACTACGAAGCCGTCATCGGCCTGGAGGTCCACGTGCAGCTGGCGACCGCGTCGAAGATGTTCACGCGCGTCGCCGCCGGGTATGGCGAACCGGCCAACACCCTGACCGATCCGGTGGTGCTGGCCCTGCCCGGGGCCCTGCCGGTCCTGAACAAGGCGGCGCTCGACCAGATCATCAAGGCCGGGCTCATCCTCGGTTGTTCCATCGCGCCGGTCTGCAAGTGGGACCGCAAAAACTACTTCTATCCCGACTCGCCGAAGAACTACCAGCTCTCCCAATACGACCAGCCCATCTGCCTCGGCGGTGCGGTGGAGATCGAGCTGCCCGGCCCGGCGCGCAATGTCATGGGCGAGCACAAGAAGATCCCGCTGACGCGCATCCACCTCGAGGAGGATGTCGGCAAGCTCACGCACGGTGCGCAGGATACGCTGGTGGACTACAACCGCGCCGGCACCCCCCTGATGGAAATCGTTTCCGAGCCCGCGCTGGCGAGCGCCGAGGAGGCCTACGCCTTCCTGACCTCGCTCCGCCTCGCGCTGGTGCACGGCGGCATCTCCGACTGCGACATGGAGAAGGGCCAGATGCGCTGCGACGCCAACATCTCCATTCGCCCGGTCGGCACGACCCGGCTCGGCACCAAGGTGGAGCTGAAGAATCTCAACTCCATCTCCTTCGTGCGCGACGGCATCGCCCATGAGATTCGCCGGCAGCTCGCCGTTGTCGCGGCCGACGGCGTCATCACGCAGGAGACCCGCGATTATGACGGCCAGACCGGCACCTCGCAGTCGCTCCGCTCCAAGGAAATGGCGCACGACTACCGCTACTTCCCGGATCCCGACCTTATGCCCGTGCGCGTGGACGAGGCTTGGCTGGCGGCCCTCCGCGCCACGATTCCCGAGCATCACTTCGACCGGCAGCGCCGCTTCATGACGGACTACCAGTTGCCTTACACGATCACCTCGGTGCTGGTGCCGGACCGCGGCCTGGCCGACTATTTCGAGGCTGCCGCGCGGCTCGGCGCCGCCCCGCAGGCGGCCGCCAATTGGATCGCCAACGACCTGCGGCGCGAACTCGCGGCCGCGAAATTGCCGCTCGCCGAGTCCAAGCTCCACCCCGCCCACATCGCCGGCTTGGTGCAACTCGTGGAGTCCGGCGTGATCTCCAGTTCCATCGCGAAGGAGGTGTTCGTGGCGATGTTCCAGTCGGGCGAGTCGCCGGCGGCCATCGTGGACCGCCTCGGCCTGAGGCAGTCCACCGACACGGGCGAGCTGGAGAAATGGGTGTCGGCCGCCATCGCCGCGAATCCGAAGGCCGTGGCCGAGTTCAAGGCCGGCAACGAGAAGGCCCTCAATCCCATCAAGGGCGCGGTGATGAAGGCCTCCGCCGGCAAGGCCAACCCCCAGCGGGTGGACGAGCTCGCGCGCAAGCTTATCGGCTGACGCCAATCCGCACGGTTGCACCGCCGCGCGGGCTCAGCCGGCGAAGCGCTGCATGAAGTTGCGGATATCCTCGGGCACCGTCGGGGTGAGGTTGTCCAGGATCCAGCGGAAGAGCTGCCGGATCTCCTCGTGCGTGCCGCCGGAGGTCTCGAAGACGAGCTGGCCGGGCGGGGCGCCGGTGGCATCCTTCGATTCCAATACGTAGGGGGCGGAGGTGCCGGTGGCCACGCCGCCGCGGCAGAAATAATCCAGCATCCTGAGCTCAAAACTGTGGAGCGGATCCACCGGCGAGTGGGCCAGGCGCACGGTGAGGATCGTGTCGGACTCCCCGACAAAGACCCGCTTGAAGAACTGGGGATCGTCCTGCACGACCCGGTCAAAGGCCATCGGCTGCAACGACTGGCCGATGACGACGGGCTGCAGCAATTGCAGGTAGGCCTGCTGCACCTCGAATCGTGGGAAGACCAACCCGAGGCCGAGGGTCCAGCCATCCGAGAGGGACTCCAGATGGGCTATACGCGCCTCGATCTCGAGGCGGTGGTGCGCGAGCTGCAAAGTGAGGTTGAGGTGGTGCCCGGCCGGCAGTTCGGGCTTTTCCCTCACCAGCACGCTGGCCCCGGTGGCGGAGATGTTCTGGATCTTCGCGGAATAGTCGCGCCCGCCGTAGCGCACACTCGCCTGAAGCGGGTAGGCCGGCCCGGGCACATACCGCTGGGAGAGCCGTTTCTCCAACTGCTCGACGGCGGCCTTTTCAAATTTGAAAATGCGTTTGAACAGGAGCACGGCGCTAGGAAAGGGCAGCGGGCGGGTTGAGACAAGCCTTGGTGACGGCCTTGCGTCTCGCCGGCCGGCAGTTATGCTGGGGATCATGAACACTCCGCCTACTCCGCCGCTCACTCGTCGCCAGGCCTTGAAGATACTCGGAACCGGCGTGGCGGTCGCCGGCCTCGGCCTGGCCAGGTCGGGCGCGACCGAGGCCGAGGCCGCCGCGACGCTCCCCGCCCTCGGCTGGGAGCTGCCGCCGCTGGGCTACGCTTACGGCGCGCTGGAGCCGCATTTTGATGCGCGGACGATGGAGATCCATCACACCAAGCACCACCAAGCCTACATCACCAACGCCAGGAGCCTGCTCAAGGATCACCCCGACCTGCTGACGCGCGGGCCGGAGGCGCTGGTGCGCGACCTCGCGAGCGTGCCGGAGTCGATCCGCGCCGGCGTCCGCAACAATGCCGGGGGGCATGTGAACCACAGCTTCTTCTGGCGGATCATCGCGCCGGGTGTCGGCGCCTCGATCCAGCAGCTCCCGGTGCGCATCGCCGAGGCTTTTGGCTCGGTGGATGATTTCAAAAAGCAGTTCGCCGACGCCGCCATGGGCCGTTTCGGCAGCGGCTGGGCCTGGCTCAGTCTGAAGGACGGCAAGCTCACCGTCCATTCGACGGCCAACCAGGACTCGCCGCTCAGCGACGGCGCCACGCCCATCATCGGCCTCGATGTGTGGGAGCACGCCTATTACCTGCACTACCAGAACCGGCGGGCCGACTATGTGAACGCTTTCTGGCAGGTGCTGAACTGGACGCAGGCCGAGGCGAACTACGGCGCGGCGCTGAAGGCCTGAACCGTTCCATGGGCGCGAAGACCTTCGAGCAGATTGGCGGGCCGGAGGCGCGGCGGCATCTCTTTCTCTGCGTCGGCCCGGATTGCTGTCAGACAGGGGAGGGGCTCGCGTCCTGGGAGCACTTGAAGGCCGAGGTGAAGCGCTGCGAACTGCCGCTGCTGCGCACCAAGGCCGCCTGTCTGCGCATGTGCCATGACGGGCCGTGGCTGGTGGTTTATCCCGAGGGCGTCTGGTATGCGCAGGTCACGCCCGAGCGCTTCGACCGCATCCGCCGCGAGCACCTCGAGGGTGGCGCGCCGGTGGCGGAGTGGGTGCGGGCGGTGCAACCATTGGCAGGCAGGTAGCCCGACTGCGGGGTGGTTCGCGATGTCAGCCATCGGCTCAGTCCGCCGGAGTGTGGTTGCGCCTTGAAGCCGGCGGGTATATCGCTCCGGCACGCGAAAATGAAATTCACTGTCTCCAAGAAGTTTTCCTTCGAAGCGGCCCACTCGCTGCCCCACCTGCCGGTCGGCCACAAGTGCCGCAACGTCCACGGCCACTCCTACGTGGTCGAGGTCTTCTGCACCGGCCCGCTCGATGAGCGCGGCTTCGTGATCGATTATGCCGAGATCAGCGCCGCGATGAAGCCCGTCGTCGATCAACTCGACCACCGCAATCTCAACGACGTGCTCCCCGGTCCGACCACCGCCGAAAACGTCGCCCAGTGGATCATGGGCCAGCTCGACCAATCGGCGAAATTGCCCGCCCGGATCGTCTCGCGGGTGGACGTGCACGAGACCGCCAAGACCTGCGTGAGAGTCGAACGGTAAGGCGGGCGCGGCCGTGGCTGCGCTTGGTGGGTGAACTTCTGCGGCCCACGTCTGCCTGGGACAGCCCAAAATGAACGGAGTGCGCGAACACCTGAGCGCACAGTTGCGGCCAGACGCGGGCTGTGCTAGCCATTGCCCCTGATAATCATGCAAGACTTGGAATTTACCGAAATTGTCGGGTTGATCTGCAAGGAGGACTCCCGCTTCGACCGCAAGGCCTACAACTTTGTCCGGCAGGCGCTCGACCACACCGTCAAGGAAACCAAGCGCAAGCATCCCGAGCGCACCGGCAAGTCGCAGCACGTCACCGGGGCCGAGCTGCTTCAGGGCATCCGCGCCTACGCGCTCGACCAATACGGTCCGCTGGCCAAGACCGTGCTCACACAGTGGGGCATCGGCCGCTGCGCCGACTTTGGCGATATCGTCTTCAATCTGATCGAATACAATGTCTTCAGCAAAACGGAGAGCGACCGACGCGAGGACTTCGCGGACATCTACGATTTCGACGAGGCGTTTGTGAAGCCCTTCCAGCCTGCCGGCGGCCGCCGCGCGCGCGGCCGGGCCGGCGCCGCCTGAGCGCGGGCCGCACCCTTTTTTCCATGCCCAAGAAAATGTCCGCCGCCCCGCGCGATCGCGCGTTGCTTGAAAGCCTCTGGCGCGAGCCCGTCGAGCGTTACACGCTGCCCAACGGCCTCACCGTCCTGCTCCGCCTCGACACCGCCGCGCCCGTGGCCTCGGTGCAGGCGTGGGTGAAGACCGGCAGCATCCACGAGGGTGCCGCGCTCGGCGCCGGTCTCTCGCACTACCTCGAGCACATGCTGTTCAAGGGCACGGCGCACCGCGCCGGCCGGGATATCTCCGCGACCGTGCAGGCTCACGGCGGCTACATCAACGCCTACACGACCTTCGACCGCACCGTCTATTATATCGAGGTGCCCTCCGCGCACACCGGCGTGGCCATCGATCTGCTCGCGGATCTCACCCTGCATTCGACCCTGCCCGCCGAGGAGGTCGCCAAGGAAAAGGATGTCATCCTCCGGGAGATCGACATGTGCCTCGACGACCCGGACCAGCGCCTCGCGCAGGCGCTATTCGAGACCGCCTACCGCACGCATCCCTACCGCCAGCCCATCATCGGTCACCGCGAGGTCTTTGCCGCCACCACGCGCGAGGAACTGCTGGCCTACTACCGCGCCCGCTATGTGCCCAACAACCTCGTGGTGGTCATCGCGGGCTCCTTTGATCCGGCGGCCACGCGCGCGGCCATCGCTGCGCACTTCGGGAACGCGCCGCGCGTGCGGCTTGCCCCCGTGCTGGTGCCCGACGAGCCGGCGCAGCTCTCCCGCCGCGACCAGCATCTGTCCGAGGATGTGCTCGTGTCGCGCGCCGGTCTCGG
>JBDHQK010000071.1:0-12921 GCA_039807025.1 Lacunisphaera sp. | reverse complement strand
GTCCGCCCGCCGCATGGAACACCGAGGCCAGGCAGCTCGCCCGCCTCGTGGACAACAGCGACCGGGCCGTGCTGACGGCCGCGGCGCAGAGCGGCGGACTGTCGCGCAAGCTCATGGCGTGGCGCCGGCTCGGCACCCTCGCAGGCTGGCCCGGCGGCGCCGAGGATTTTGACCTGGATGGCGGAGTCGTGAAGGTGATGCGCGAGCTCGTCGGGCGCGACGTGCCTGCGGAGCCGCGCCGGACCAGCCTGCTGGAGGAGATGGTGCGGGAGACCCGCCTGCGGTTCAACCGCGCGGCGCGCACCGCCGCCCGGGCGGACGCGCGGCTCAGCGCCATGTTCGAGCGGATGCAACCGGCCGGCATCACCGCCGCCGACCTCGACGAGCCGGTGGCCTACAACCTGGCGCTGTGGCGGCTGAAGCGCTCGGATTGGAGCGAGTCCAACCTCGACCGGCTGCGCATCCGGCGGGACGATTTTGTCACGGCGGTGCGCGCGATCAAGGGCATCGCGAGCCAGCCCGCGGTCGGAGGATTGCTGGAGGCGCTGACCGGCATCGAGCTCAAGGATGATCCGAACCGCCCGCCCACGCCGTCGCCGCGCCTCGCGGGCTGGCAGGAGGAGCTGACCAACGAGGGGCTGAACCTGACCGCCACCTGGACCGGCGGTGGCAAGAAGGTGCAACTGGACTATCAGATCGTGCAGCCGACGGACGGCACCCCGCCGTTCTATCTGGCCAAGCGGGAAGTGGCGGTGGGTGAGTTTGTGGATCTGCTCAGCCCGCGGTCGAAACCGGCGCTTGCGGTGATCGAGGCGCTGCCGAAGTGGGCGCGGACGGACACACCCGACAAGCCCTGGGACAAGCCGGTGGCCTGGCGCCCGCGCCCCGGTGGCGACAGCCGGGGCATCGAGGTGAATCCGGAGTGGATCTTTGCGAAGACGGCGGCGATGGCGGGCATCCTCGACAACAAGGAACTGCGCGACGCCACCCCCGTGCTGAAACAGGCGCTGGCGGAAACCCCCACCGTGCGCAGCCCGCTGCAGCAGGTGCCGCCGAAAGCGGCGCGCATCTTTGCCGAGCAGGTGCTGGGCGCGCGTCTGCCCCGGCGTGCCGAGTGGCAGGCGGTGACCCAATTGCTGGGCAAGCCGGCCGACGGCTATTTCCGCGGGCCGAGCTTCCAGAATCTGTGGCGCTTCTTCGAGGGCTACAAGGAGGGCGGCCAGACGGTGTCGTGGCGGCCGAATGAAGGGGCGTTTCTGCCGGTCGTGGCGGCGACCCGGCGGAAGTTCGCCGACGACGGCCAGGTGGCGGCGGCGACGGACAAGGGGAAGGTCTGGCTGGCGGCCGTGGATGACGGTCCCGTCACGGGCGGCTTCATCAATCTGTTCGGCAACGTCTGGATCTATCTCAACGACGGCGGCAAGGATTTCTACGTGGCCGACCGGTCGGCGCTGTCGCCGCCGGGTGTGGACGTGGCGGAGCCGCACAAGGTCGAGGCCACGGCGGTGATCGGCGCCACGGAAGTCAACGAAGGCTTCAGCGATGTCGGCATCCGCCCCGCTTTCGACGCGCCGCCGGGTTTCCGGGAGCGCTACAAGCTCTTCGTGCTTGTGCGGGAGCAAAAATATCTGACATTGTAACCTCCCATGCAGCCTGCCTCCGCCAACGACGTGGCTATAGCTGAACCCGGGGCCTGGGCAGCTTCCCTCGGCGAAAGATGGAAGTATTTGCAGACCAGCCTCGCCACGGAAACGGCGGAAAACCGGCAGGTTTACATGGAGGAAGAATTGCGCCGGGCCTTGCTCACGACCCCGGCGGCCAAGCGAGGCGCCTATCTGGAGGCCCTGGCCACGCGTTATCCCGCCTGGGAACTGGCCGCCGTGGCGCTGAATGCGCCCGCTGCCGCCGCCCGCCAAAAGCCGGACGAGATCATCGCCGCCTTCCTCCAACTGGTGCCGCAGTTGTCCGGCGAGCAGCGCGCGGCCGTGAAGCAGAAACTGGCGGGGCTCGGACTGGTGCAGCCGGCCGCCACCCCGATTGAGGGTGAGGCCCTGACCGACGTGCAGGCCAAGCTCAAGCTGGAGCCCGAGGACCGGATCGACGCGCAGGCCCTGGGCAAGGTCTTTGCCGTGTATGTGGAGGCCATGTTGATCCTCGATCAGCTCGCGTGGAATGTCTGGCGCAACGCCGCTCCGAAATCCGCCATCCGGCGCGATACCACGCAGGGCGACCTGCGGACGGTGACGCGGCGCGCGCTGGCCGGGGATGCCACGCTGCCGGCCAACCAGGTGCAGAAGCAGGTCGAGGCGTCGCGGCTGCTGATCGCCGGCCTGCTCGCGGGCCTGGGGCCGGCGGGGAAGAACTTCTCCCGGCGCTACCAGCAGTATTACACGCCCGATGCCATCCGCGAAGTCCTCCGCGCCGAGGGCGGGGGCAAATCGGACGCCCAGTGCTGGAAAAAATACACCGAGCTCGCGACCCAGCTTTCCGAGACCGTGATCGAGGACGACGTCCAGGAAGCGGTCGTGAAATACGCCGAGGACCTGATGCGCAGCTCGGGCAAATGAGCCGCCGGCGCAGGCCACCCCTCTCGCCCTTCATCCCACCCGCCTATGTCAGCCAGCCTTATCACCCATTGCGATTCCCTCTTCCAGGCCATTTGCCGTTATAACCGGATCGCGCGCAAGGGCTCCGGGGCCTCCCTGGACTACACCCAGGTGCGCACCGAGGTCGAAGAGATGTTCGAGGTGCTCGCGCGCACCGCGCGGGGCGACATCGCCCTCGGCGAGCAATACCGCCGGGTCGAGCTGCCGCTCATCATCTTTGTGGATTCCATGATGGCGGGCAGCGCGCTGCCCTTTGCGCAGAAGTGGGGCAACAACCCGATGGCGTTTGCCCGCAATGAGCGGTCGGGGGACGACAAGTTCTTCGCGCTGCTGGAGGAGACGCTCGCGGAAAAGAAGGAGGGCACCGACGAGCGGCTCGCCATCTTCTACATCTGCATGGGCCTCGGTTTCACGGGCGGCAACCAGCCGGACTTCCTGCGGAAGAAGATGGAGGAATGCGCACAGCGCGTGCGGGCCTATGTCGACATCGACGAGTCGGCCTTCATCACCCCCGCCTCCTACCAGCACACCAACACCGCGAACCTGCCCCTGCCCATGGCTGCCAGCCTGGTGCCGCTGCTGATCGTCCTCAGCGGCCTGCTCCTGGTCGTGGTCGCGGTCAATGTCTACACCTTCTACAGCGCGTCGTCCGAGCTGACCGAGGCGCTCAACACGATCACGACGCACAATCCGGCCACCACCACCGCCCAACCCTGAGAGCCCCGCCATGTTCAACAAATTCCAGCAGATCCCCAAGTCCATGCAGCTGGCGCTGGCCGCGCTGGGCGGCATCGGCCTCCTGGCCGGCGCGGCGCTCATCGACCGGCGCGCCTTCCTGATCGCCGCCGCCGGCCTCGCGCTGGTGGTCGGCGCCATGTTCGCCTGGCAGTTCTACACCAAGTGGCAGGCCCGCCAGCGCGCGAAGGCCATGAGTGGCCAGCTCTCGGCCCACACCTCCGGCCGCCCCAGCTCGCTCAACGATCCGGCGCACATCGCCACCCTCGACCGCCTGCGCGAGAATTTCTCCCGCGGCATCGAGAAATTCCACGCCGTCGGCAAGGACCTCTACTCGCTGCCCTGGTATATCGTCTGCGGCGAACCCGGCTCGGGCAAGACCGAGGCCGTGCGCCGCTGCAAGGTGGGATTTCCCCCGGGCCTGCAGGATGAGATGCAGGGCGCCGGCGGCACCATCAACATGCACTGGTGGTTCACCAACCACGCCGTGCTCATCGACACCGCCGGCAAGCTCCTCTTCCAGGAAACCCCGCCCGGCACCACGACCGAGTGGACGGAATTCCTCAACCTGCTGCGCACCTCGCGGCCGCATTGCCCGATCAACGGCTTGCTGCTGGTGATCCCCTCCGAGAGCCTGATCAAGGACTCCTTCGAGGAGATCGAGAGCAAGGCCGGCAAGATCGCCCGCCAGCTCAACACCATCCAGCGCACGCTCGACGTGCGCTTCCCCGTCTTCGTCCTGATCACCAAGTGCGACAAGATTGTCGGCTTTCGCGAGTTCTTCGCTGGCGTGAAGAACCCCCAGCTGCAGGACCAGATGACCGGCTGGTCCAATCCGGCGCCGCTCGACACGCCGTTCCAGATGGAGGCGGTGAGCCAGCACCTGGCCGAGGTCGTGAAGCGCATCGGCCGCCGCTCGCTCGGCCTGCTCAAGGATCCGGTGCCGACGGATGCCGGCAAGCGCCGCCTGGACGAGGTCGATTCGCTGTTCGCGCTCTCCGCCAGCATCGGCGCGCTCGCCCCGCGGCTGCGCAAATATCTCGAGACCATCTTCGTGGCCGGCGGCCAGTCGGCCAAGCCGCTCTTCCTGCGCGGCATCTATTTCACCTCGGCGCTGACCGAGGGCAAGGAGCTGGACACCGAGCTGGCGGCAGCCCTGGGCCTCTCCGAGGACCAGTTGCCCGCGAGCAAGGCCTGGGAAAGGGAGCGGTCGTATTTCCTCAAGGACCTCTTCCTCTTCAAGGTTTTCAAGGAAAAGGGCCTCGTCACCCGCGCCACCAACACCGACCGGCTGGTCAAGTCCCGCCAGCGCATCATCGGTGCCGTGGCGGTGGCCGGGCTCATTGCGGTGCTGGCGGTCAGCATCTTCGGCTACCTCGCCCTCAAGTCCAGCGTGGGCAGCGAGCTCGTCTTCTGGCGGGCCGGCGCGCGGCCGGAAAATTGGTCGGGCACCAAATGGAAGCCGATCGTCAACAACCGCCTCGAATACACCGGCAACGACATCGTGCAGCTGGACGGCAAGGGCGAGTGGCCGATCCTGCAATTCCACGAGAAGCTGCAGCTGCGCGTCAGCACCGACATGCAGATCCCCTGGGTCTATCGTCCGATCGAGTCCCTCACCCTCGGCGCCAACGCCAGCCGACGTCAGGCCCAGCGCATTCTTTTCGAAGCCAGCGTGATCGCGCCGATAGTCGAGGCCAACCGCGACCGCCTGGTCAATTCGACCGACTGGGGTCAGGCGGACTCGGCGCGGCTGGCCGCCCTGATCGAGCTGGAAGACGCCATCCACCTCAAGGACCTGCGGGGCTTTGTCCCCGAGTATCCCTCCGAGGATTTCTTCAAGCCCCTGCTCGGGCCTTCGCTGGCGGCGGCACCGACCGGCCCGGCAGACTTGGAGACGCTGATGAAGATCTACGAGTGGACCTACTGGCGGGGCGGGGCCGGCAAGGGCCAGTGGCCCGCGCTGTGGCTTTCGCGCGGCAAAAGTCTGCGCGACAACCAGCCGCTCAGCCGCGGTTGGGACACTCTGGATCGCTCCATCCAGGCGGAACTCAGCACCCAGGGCGGGACGATTAAAGCCATCCAGGCCGCCCGGTTGGTTCTTATCCGCTTTGCGGAATCGGAGAAGACGTTCCTGCGGGCCGTGGGCCAGCCGCGCTCCGGTGCAGGCTGGAAGGACGGCGTGGTATCGGCGTGGGATGATCTCATGGTCCGCCGCGCCGCCGTGGACAAGATGGCCGACGACCTGAAGACCCGCATCGGCGGCAAGGAGGATCTGACGCTCGAGGGAGCCTACCGGATCACCGTGGGCCGCATGCGCAGCGAGGCCGACAAGGCCTCCCAACTGGTGCGCACCACCCTGACCAGGCAAAAGGCGGCGGCCGATGCCGCCGCGCAGGCCACCTCCGGGGCGGCGAGCGAATATACCCTGCACCGTGATCTGGAGCGCCGGCTCACCACGCTGGGCGGCCAGGTCTCGACCCAGCTGGAGCAGTTGATGTCGCCCAATGAGGAGGCACAACTGGCCGACTTGGATGCCATGGCGCTGCTCACGGTGAATGACGGCGTGGCGGCCTACGCCGTGCGCTGTGATGCCTACGGCCAGGCCATGGAGCTGATCACCGCCGCACCCGCGGCCGCCCCGAAACCGGAAGCGACGCAAGCGCTGCGCGATCGCGCCGCCAAGTATATCGGTCATCTGCGAAATGAGTTCCGCAGCACGATCAGCGCCTTGCTGGAAGCGGCGGCACCCCGCAGCTGACCCTTGATGGCCCGTTTCGCCCCTCTGCTCCCTCCTGCACCGCCTCGAGCATGAACGACTTTGCCAAGAAGTTCCTGAACGAGGATTGGCGGGCCATGCCGGACGCGCCCCGTTTCTACCTGTGCGGGTTTGGCAAGCATCCGGGCTGGAACGACCACCTCGATGACATCGGGGTGATCACGGATTCGCTCATCAAGGCCAAGGCTCTGATCTACGACGGCATCGTGCATCAGGTGGAAAGCGCGGCTTGGGAAAAAGGCGGGCCGGAGAAAATGGCGCGCGGGTTTGACCACGTCATCCACTGGCGGCGGATGAATGAGTCCCTCACCGGCCTCATGTGGTCGTCCAGCGACGGCAAGGGGCGCTCCCTCTATCCGATGATCACTCTGGCGCACTGCGTGGGCCAGCCGTTCGGCTGGCAGGCGGAGGAAGTCCTGCCGGCGCTGGAGGAGGTGGGGCAGAAGTGCCGTGCCACCACCTCGAGCGTTTCCGTGGTGGCGATCCTGAACGCCGCGCAGGAATCGCTGCGCGCGCGCCTGCCCGCCCAACCCGGCGCGCCGCTGGCCAGCCCCGGGGTGGGGGAAAAGGAGTGGGCCGCCTGGTTCGCGCGCGAGCCGATCGGATTGCGCCGGGTGCTGCGCCATCTGCGCACGAATTTTTCCGCGTGCGCGCCCGGCAACGCGGCGTGGAGTGAAGCCAAGCAACCGGCCCCGGCCCAGTCGCGCTCCCTGCGGCTGCCGGTGATCCCCGGTGCCCGGCCGGCCGATTCGCTCAACGCGTGGCTTTCCTTTCTGTCCACCCAGCTCAATGCGGCCGTGCCTCTGCTCGGCCTGTGCCCGGCGGGCCGGGAATGGCTTGATGTCATCGTGGGCGAACCGGCCGATGCGGATTTTGTGGTCTTGCGGACCCTGCCCGCCGCCACGCCGCGGGCGAGCGACATTCCGTATCAGTTGAACGACACCTTGCCCGCCGATGAGGCGGGTTTGTTTGCCAGTCTGGCCCGCGGGGAGATGCCGACGGCTTCATGCCTGAATGGGCTCGCGGTCACGGCGAACCGGCAGGATGCCGCCAAATGGCTCGCGAAGTCCCGGTTGAGTTTTTTCAGCCGGCTGCTCCGCTCCGGAACGCCGTTTTGAGCAATCGCTCGGTCCTGCGGGGCCTGGACAGGGCGCGTTGGCGCTGGGCTGAAACCACCGCAGTCAGTGGGTAGTTCCTCCCGGTTGGTAAAAAATCTAGTGACATC
Organism: Lacunisphaera sp.; assembly: GCA_039807025.1. GTDB lineage: Bacteria > Verrucomicrobiota > Verrucomicrobiia > Opitutales > Opitutaceae > Lacunisphaera. The sequence continues at coordinate 5,576 of JBDHQK010000071.1, read as the reverse complement.
AGTCATTAACTTATTGAAGATGAGTGACAGCAAACGACTTATAGTAGGTAGACGCGCGCTGCCTTAGCATGAAATCCAATTCATACCCCCGGAGCGGCACCAATGGTTGTGCGCACCTGCTACCTTCGCGATTGAGCGTGGCGTTAGGGGCATTGGTCGGCCAGGGCCTGCCAACGGGATCGGAACGGGTTCCGGGGGGGCATCTGGGCTGTAGGTTGCGCCTGTGCGCCGTCGGTCTTTTTGTGCCCGTTCTGATCTTGGGGATTACCGCCCACGGTCAGGAGCCGGTTACCCCGGCCAAAGTGGAGGTCCCGCCAACGGCGGAAGCGTCGTCGGCCCCGGGCGTGGCGATTGATCACTTTGAGTTCAGCTACGGTTTGGCGCATCCCGCGCTTCCGCCGTTGGATGAACTCCAGAGGCTGGCTTTCGAGGCGACCCGCGACGGCAATGTCTTCCGGGCCCCCGCCGCCGGGCGCGCGGAAAATCTGACCCTCAATGCCATCCCGGAAGACAGCCGGTTTGATGCCGATATCCTGCGCGACATCGCCCGGGATGTGGTGCGCTGGTATAACCGCCAGGGCCTGTTCGGCGTGTGGGTGGCCTACACCGATTTCGAAACCAGCGTTTCCGGCTTGGTCGACAACCGGCCGGCGGACAACCGGTCTGCCCGGCTCGTCATCTGGGCCAGCCAGATCGCCGAGGTGCGCACCCTGGCGCGCGGCAAACGCATCAAGCCGCAGTTCTCCATCAACAACCCCAAGCATCGCGGCATTATCATCCATTCCCCGCTGCATCCGGGCGAATCCGCCGATCAGCCCGGCAGCCTCTTCAATCAGGATGTGCTCGATGGCTACCTGCACGGGCTGAGCCTGCATCCGGGGCGGCGCGTCGAGGCCTCCATCGCCTCGGCCGGCGCCCCCGGCAAGGTGGTGCTCGATTACTTGGTGAACGAGTCGAAGCCCTGGCAGATTTTCAGCCAGGTAAACAACTACGGCACGGATGCGACCGGAGAGATCCGGGTCCGGGTGGGCTTCCAGCACAACCAGCTGACGAACCACGACGACATCCTGAACGTGGATGCGATCAGCACCCCCGATCTCAAGACCTACGGGTCATTCCTCTCCTACCGGATACCGGTGTTCCGGCCCGCCCGTCTGCTCGCCCGAGTCTACGGCTCCTATGGCGATTTTCTGGCCAACGATGCCACGCTGGAAAACCTCCGCTTCGCCGGCAAAAACTGGCTCGGCGGCATCGAACTCACGAATCAACTGACCCTCTGGCGCGACTGGCAATTGCTCACGGCGCTCGGGGTCAACTACAACCACTACGGCATCCGGAGCCTCATCAGCGACACGCCGCTGGTGACCGGCTTCTCCAACTTCCTCGTCCCCTTTGTCGGAACCACGCTCTCCCGGGATGCCGGTTGGTGGGCGGTGTCCGGCAGCCTGCGAATTGACCACACGGTGGGAAACCTGGCCAACCTTGACCCGACCTCCGGCATCGCGGCCCTCGGCCGCCTCTCGGCCGACGCCGACTGGACCTCCGCGCGCTGGGGCCTGAACGGCACGGTCTACCTCGACCAGCTCTTCAAGCCCACGGCCAAGACACTCGCGCACGAGGTCACGCTCCGCTTGAAGGGCCGTCAACTCCTCCGCGGCAAGCGCCTGATCCCCCACGAGCAGGAGCCGCTTGGCGGTGCCCAATCCATCCGAGGCTATCCGGAATCCGTGCTCTCGGCCGACCAGTTTCTCGCCGCCACCGTCGAATACGCCTACCACATCCCGCGCGCGCTCAAGGCGGGCGAGCCCAGCACGCTCTTCCGGCAGCCGTTCAAGTGGCGCCCGACGGCGAACGGCCAGAATCCCGATTGGGACTTGGTGCTGCGGGCATTTTTTGATTACGCCTATCGCGAGGTCTCCCCGATTCCTACCGACAAGCCCGCCACCACCGAGCTGCCCCTGATCGACCGCAACCTGAGCATGGCCGGTGTCGGCGCCGGCATGGGCTTGTTTGTGAAACAGAATTTCTCCCTCCGCTGCGACTTAGGTATGTCGCTGATGGAACTGCGCGACGACACCCGGCCGGCCGATCAGGTGATCGTGAGTCCGAAGGGCAATAAGCAAGTCTATCTCGTCTCCAGCTTCTCATGGTAGTCCGGCCCCACAGTCCTGGCACCCCGCGCCGCCGGCCCCTGGCCGCCGGCCTGCTGGCGCTGCTCGGGCTCCTGATTGCGCGCCTGCCCGCCCAGCAGCCGGCCGGCGGCTCCGTGGTGGCCGGCCATGCGACGATCGCGACGACGCCGGTCCAGACGACCATCACGGCGGACAACAACACCGTGTTGCGGTGGGGTTCGTTTGACGTGGGCGTCGGCCAGACCGTGCAGTTTGTCCAACCTGGCGCGGAGGCGCGCGTGCTCAACTTGATCGGCGGCCTGACGCCTTCCCAAATCAACGGCTCCCTGCTGGCCAACGGCCAGGTTTACCTGATGAACCCCGCCGGCGTGTATTTCGGTCGGACCTCGCTGGTGGATGTCGGCCGCCTGTATGCGGTCGGCGGTTCGCTTTCCAAGGAGGATTTTCTCGCCGGTTTGAACCGCTTCACCGGCCTGACCGGCGAGGTGAACAACGCCGGCTCGATCCGCGGCGAGATGGTGGCGCTCATCGGCCGGTCCGTCGCCAACACCGGCACCATCGTGTCTTCCGGCGGCTTCATCGGCCTGGCCTCCGGCGACCAGGTGCTGCTCGGCCAGGACGGCAGCAGCATTTATGTGAACGCCGGCCGCTCGGCTCCGGCTGCGGCCGATGCGACCCGGCCCGGCGTGGCCAACACCGGCACGATCGACGTCGGCCGCGGCACCGCCGTGCTGGCCGCCGGCGACTTCTATTCCATCGCCATCACGCATGACGGCAAGCTGGCCGGCCGCGACGTGCGCCTGCAAGGGCAGGGCAGGGGCGATGTGCTCGTCAGCGGCTCCATCACGGCCACGGGCGAGGCCGGTGGCCGCATCGAAATCACCGGCGAGCGCGTCGGCTTGACCGGCCAGGCCACCGTGGACGCCTCCGGCACCACCGGCGGCGGCACGATTCTGGTCGGCGGCGATTACCAGGGCGGCAACACCGCCGTCCGCAACGCCGCGCAGACCTTCGTGGGCCGCGACGCGACCCTCTCGGCCGACGCGCTCCAGTCCGGCAACGGCGGCAAGGTCGTCGTCTGGTCCGACGACACCACGCGGTTCTTCGGTTCGCTTTCGGCCCGCGGCGGCGCGGCCGGCGGCAACGGCGGCTTCGCCGAGGTGTCGGGCAAGGGCAGCCTGGGCTTCCAGGCGGCCCGCATCGATCTTTCCGCCTCCGACGGCAACCTGGGAACCCTCCTGCTCGATCCAACGGACATCATTGTCGCCACCAGCGGTGGATCCGCCTACGGGGCCAACGTCAGCACATTTGGCGGTGGTGCCGCGACAGAAACAATCGATCCGGTTACCCTGGATGCCGCCGCGGCCGACATCACGCTGCAGGCGACCCACGACATCACGATCACCAATGCCGTCTCGCTGACCACCGCCAGCAAGTTCTTCACGGCCCAGGCTGGCAACAACATCAACCTGAACAACAGCATCACGACCAACGGTGGCGCGATCACCCTGTCGGCGAACGATGCGGGCGGTCCGGCGTCGGGCACGGGCAGCATCACGGGCGGCGGTTCACTGTCTTCCGGCGGCGGGTCGATCACCCTCAATGCCACCGGCATGACGCTCGGCGCGATAAATTCCGGGGCCGGTCTCATCACGGTCAACAATTCCGGCGCGGCCACCCAGTCCGGTGTCTTCGCCGGTTCGGGCGGCCTGACCAAGACCGGCGCCGGCACGCTCACGCTTTCCCTGGCCAACACCTACACCGGCGCGACGACCGTGAATGCCGGCACAGTGAGCGTGACCGATGCGGCGGCGTTGGCCGCGGGATCCTCGCTCATCGTCAATGGCGGCACGCTGGATATCAACGGCGTGACATTGAACACCCTGACTTCGTTCTCGGCGCAAGGCACAGGCAACGGCGGCGTGGGCGCGATCACGGGCACGGGCGCCGCGGCCTACAACGGCGGCATCACCCTGGCCGGCACGGCCACGGTGGGCGGCGCGGGCACGCTGACCCTGGGCGGAGTCATCGATGATGGGGCCAGCACCTTCGGCCTGACCAAGGTCGGGGCCGGCGCCCTGACCCTGAGCGGCACCAACACCTACAATGGCACCACCATGGTCAGCGCCGGCACGCTGACGCTGGGCAATGCGACCAACACCCTCGATGACACCAGCTCGCTGGTGGTGAACGGCGGCACACTCGCTCTCGGCGCCAACAACGACACGGTCAATGCGGTGCAGCTGACCTCGGGCAGCATCACCGGCAGTGGCGGCACATTGACCTCGGCGACGACCTTCGACCTGCAGGCCGGTTCGGTCACCGCCGTCCTCGCCGGCGCCGGCGTCGGCCTGAACAAGACCACGGGCGGCACGGTGACGCTGAGCGGCTCGAACACCTACACGGGTGTGACGACAATCAACGCCGGCACCCTGAGTGTGGCGACGATTGGCGACGGTGGCACGGCGGGTAACCTCGGCGCGGCCACCAATGCGGCCGGTAATCTTGTCCTGGGCGGCGGCACGCTCCAATACACCGGTGCCACCGCCTCGACCGACCGCAACTTCACGCTGACGGCGGCCACGACCTCGACCATCGATGTTTCCACCGGAGCCAATACTCTGACGATGTCCGGGGCCGGTGCGGCGACGGCCGGTTCCCTGACCAAGGCCGGTGCCGGCGGGCTGACGTTGACCGGCTCGAATGGCTACACCGGCACGACCACGGTCGGCACCGGCACCCTGACCCTCGGGCATGCGACCAACACCCTCGCCAACGCCAGCGTGCTGGTCGTCAGCGGCGGCACGCTCGATCTCGGTGGCAACCCGGATACCGTGGCCGGGGTCCAGCAGACCGGCGGCACGATCCAGAACGGCACGCTGACCAGCACGACAGATTTTGACATGCAGGCCGGCACGGCCAACGCCGTGCTCGCGGGCGGCGTGGGCCTGACCAAAACCACCGGTGGCACTGTGACCCTGAGTGGCACGAACACCTACACGGGCGCGACGACGATCAACGCGGGCACGCTCGTGGTCGGAGCGGCGGCGCCATCCGGTTCTGCCGGAGCTTTGGGCAATGCCACGGGCGCGATCCTGCTGGGCGACACCGCTGGCAGCGCCAACGCGGCGGTGCTGATCGGCGGGGCGTTTACGGTCGGCCGGGACATCACCGTGCGGACGGGCAGTAGCGGCACGGCGACACTTGGCGGTAATGCGGCGAGCAGTTCCACCTTCTCGGGCGCAGTGACCCTCAACAAAGATGCAGCTCTCACCGCGGCCACTGGCGGCACAGCTACATTCTCCGGTGGCATCAGCCAGGCCACCAGCCAGGCTCTCACGCTCAATGGTGCCGTCGGCAGCACGATCAATATCAGCGGCGCGGCTACCGTTGACACCCTCACGGTCGCGGCCACATCCCAGAATATTTCACTGACGGGCGCCA
>JBDHQK010000070.1:0-13053 GCA_039807025.1 Lacunisphaera sp. | reverse complement strand
CCTTGTTGTTGTAGACCCATTGCAGGGAGTCAACCACATCCGACTCGTAGACCATGCCCTGATCGTTCGCGACGCGATGAATTCCCGCCTGCATTCCCGGCTGCTCCCTGCGTTGCTGCTGGCCGGTCCGGGAATTTTCGCGGTCGGCTACACGATCGGCACCGGCGCCATAACCAAGCTGGCCGCAGTCGGCGCGCAAGCCGGCCTGCAATGGCTTTGGGCGCTGCTGCTCGGCGGACTGCTTTTCTGGGCGCTTATGGAAGCTTACGGACGCTACGCGGTGGTCACGGGAGAAACCGCGCTGCATGGGTTTCGCAACCGTTTGCCTGGCGGCAAGTGGTGGGCGCTGATCGTTCTGGCGGGCGTCGTGATCGCCCAATGGACGGGCCTGCCGGTGCTCGTTGGGCTGGTCTCGCAGCTTACCTACGATGGTCTGCGGCTGTTGTTCACTTCGGCACCAGCGGAGAATCCAGCTGCGGTTATTGGCATCGGCGCGGTTCTCACGGCCGGCGTCTATGGGTTGCTGTTCGTTGGCCGGTATTCGCTCTTGGAGAAAACGATGGCGGCGATGGTGATTGCGATGGTTGGCGGCTTCGCCGGGGCATGGGGACTGGTCGCGCTCAGTCCGGAAATTTCAGCGCCCGGCCGAATGTCGTCCGCTCTGCCCGCGGACGGAGGGCTCATGCTCATCGTTGCCGTGATCGGAACCTCGGTGGCGGCTCCGACTTTTCTGGTGCATCCGCTTTTGATGAAAGCAAAAGGGTGGGGAAGGGACAGGCTTCCCGAACAACGACGCGATGCCGCGGTCGGCGCCCTTGTCATCTTCATCCTCGGCGTGGTCGTGATGGCGTGCGCGGCCGGAGCGTTCCACTTGCGGGGCATTCAGGTCGGGAATGTCTTCGATGCGGTCAATGGACTTGAACCGGTTGCCGGCCGTCTCGCCTCGGGATTGTTTCTGCTCGGGGTCTGGGGTGCCGGCGTGTCGTCCATTATCCCGATGGCGATAATCCTGCCCTTGTTGCTTGAGGATTATCGCCGCGGGAAATTGCAGCTTCGCACCCCGCAGTTTCGCCTCTGGACGGCGCTGGCGTGCATCGCCGGGTTCGCCGGGCCGCTTTTGGGCGAGCAGCTGCTGACAGTTCACCGGATGTGCAGCCAGGTTGCGCAGGTGGTCGTGTTGCCGCTGACGGTCGCTGGCATTTTTCTGCTGCTGAACCGGGCGGACCTGATGGGCGGCCAGCGGGCGGGATTCTGGCTGAACGCCGGGCTCGTCGCCGCCTTCGGCTTCGCGCTGTTCCTCGCGCGGCTTGGGCTGATCGCACTGAGGAGGAAATTCGCCTGAGCGCCGAGCAACGATGGCGCGCACCATTTTATTATGATCTACGGAAAACTAACTGACTTTGAAACCATGGGACTGGCCTCGCTCGGGGACACAGTGGCGCGCTCGGTCGCCTGGATCCGGAACCTGCCGGCCGAGCCCAAGGAAGGGCGCCATGCCTTGTGGGATGGCGAGATCTACGCGCTGGTCTTGCGCTACACCACGGGCGATGCCGCGGACTCGCGCTTTGAGACGCACCGCAAATACGTGGACCTGCAATACACGCTGGCCGGCGCCGAGACCATTGAGTGGGCCCCGCGGTCATCGCTCGCCAACGACGGCGAATACGATGCGGCCAAGGACCTGCTGTTTCATCATTCCGGCCCCGCGATGGGACGGGTGATCAAGGCGGCCGGGCTTTTCTCGATCTACACTCCCGTCGATGCGCACCGGGGAAAAATCCGCACGCCGGGTTTTGAAAGCGCGTTCAAACTGGTGGTCAAAATTCCGGTCAGCCGCTTTGCCTCATCATGAAAAAAACGACCGAAGCGGTTCCCGAGCCCCCTTTGCGCCAGCGCATGCTCGCCGGTGAAACCCTGATTGGCAGCTGGATCAACAGCGGCAGCCCCATCGTCGCCGAGTTGATGGCCGCCTGCGGTTTCGATTTTCTCTGCGTGGACGTGGAGCACTCGGCGGTAGACCTGCCGCAGACGCAGCAGCTTTTCCAGGCGATCCGTTCCGGCCGGCCTGATTGCGGCGCGATTGTCCGTCTGCACGGCGTGGACTACGCCTTCGTCAAACGCTACCTTGATGCCGGCGCCTGTGGCGTGGTGGCCCCGCTGGTGCGCACTCGGGAGGAAGCCCTGTTGCTCGTGCAGGCCGCGAAATACCCGCCGATGGGATTGCGCGGCGTCGGGTTCTGCCGCGCCAATTCCTACGGCCTCCGCCTGGCCGACGAGTGTGCCCGGGCCAACGATGACATTTTCCTCGCGGTGCAGATCGAACACATCGACGCCGTGCGCAGCATCAACGCGATCCTGAGCGTGCCCGGCATCGATGCGGTCTTCATCGGGCCTTACGACCTCACCGCGTCGATGGGGATCACGGCGCAGTTTGAGCACCCCGATTATGTCGCCGCACGCTACACCATCCTTGCCGCCTGTCGCCGCCACTCGGTGGTGCCGGGCATCCATGTCGTCCCGCCTGCGCCGGGCCAGGTCAAGGCGCGCATCGCCGAGGGATACCGTTTCATCGGTTACAGCCTCGATATCACCATGCTGACGACCGCGTGCACCGAGGGTCTGGCCGCGGTGCGCCAGAATACCGGTCTGGATGCGGCGCCGGCGGACCGTTAGTAAACAAGCAGCCCCTTCATGAGCATACCCCCAGCCTTCAAAGCGGAAACCATCGGCCTGATCACCCGGCGGCTGATTCCTTTTCTGATGCTGCTGTATCTGGTCGCCTACCTCGATCGCTCCAACATTTCAGTCGCGGCCCTGCAGATGAACGCGGACCTAGGCCTGACTTCCCAGATGTATGGCCTGGGCGCGGGCCTGTTTTACGTCACCTACATCATCTTCGAGGTGCCCAGCAACATTGTGCTGGCGCGGGTGGGGGCGCGGCGCTGGATTGCGCGGATCATGGTGACGTGGGGGCTGATTGCGTGCGGCATGGCCTTCATCCAGACGGCCCACCAGCTTTACGGCATGCGGTTGCTGTTGGGTGCGGCGGAGGCCGGCTTCACCCCCGGCGTCATCTATTATATCAGCCGCTGGTTTCCTTCGAGCAACCGGGCGAGGGCCATGTCGTTCTTCTATATCGCCGCGGCCCTGGCCTCGGTGATCGGGCTGCCGCTGTCCGGCGCCCTGCTGAATATGGACGGGCTTCTCGGCCACGCCGGCTGGCGCTGGCTCTATTTTGTCGAGGGCGTGCCGGCGGTGCTGCTCGGCTTCGTGGTGCTCAAATACCTGCCCGACGGCGTGAGCGACGCCAAGTGGCTGTCGCCCGCCCAGAGTGAATGGCTGTCCAAGACCATCACGGAGGAAACTGCACGCGCACCGGGCGGGCATTCGGCGGGCTGGCAACGCGCGTTTTCTGACGGCAAGGTGTGGCTGCTGAGCCTGTTCTGGCTGCTACAGGCCTTTGGCACGATTGGCGTGACGCTGTTTCTGCCGCAGATACTGAAGAAACTTTCGGGCGAATCCAATTTCGTGGTCAGCCTGCTTTCGGCCCTGCCGTTCCTGCTGGCGTGTGTGCTGATGTATCTGAACAGCCGCCATTCCGATGCGCGGCATGAACGCCGCCTGCATCTGGGGCTGCCGTTGTTGAGCTCGGGCGTGCTGTTGGTCGCGAGCATTTATGCCGGAAACATGGTGGCCACCTACTGCCTGTTGCTGCTGGCGGTGGGCCTGAATTGGGCGGTCACGCCCGTGTTCTGGGCGGTCACCACCGAGTATCTGGCCGGTGGCGCGGCCGCCGCCGGCGCCATCGCGCTGATCAACGCCGTGGCGAACATCGCCGGAGTCGGCTTGCCGCCCATCATGGGCTACATTAGGGACCGGACGGGCGGCTATGACGGTGGATTAATTTTAGTGGGTGCGGCGCTCATCGTCGGCGGCCTCCTGGGGTTGGTGCTGGCCCGCAAATGCGCTGCGGCAACTTCCTCGACCAGCGCCCTCTGATATTATACAGCATCCTGTCAGGCAAGGATCATGACTTGGACTCAAAATTATACGCCGGTGTTTGACAGCCTTGGTGCCTCGGCCCTGGTTGCCTTGCTCCCCGCAGTAGTGCTGCTCGGCCTGTTGGCTTTCTTTCATGTGCGGGCCCACTGGGCGGCGCTCGCAGGCCTTGCGGCGGTATTGGTCATAGCCGTGCTGGTTTATCGCATGCCCCTGCAGATGGCCTTTGCCGCATCCGCCTATGGCGCGCTCTACGGCCTCCTGCCCATCGGCTGGATTGTTCTGAATGTGGTGTTTCTCTACGACATCGCGGTGAAGACCGGACAGTTTGAGATTGTGCGGCATTCGATTGCGGGGCTTTCGGCCGATCGGCGCATTCAGGCGCTGCTGATCGCGTTCAGCTTTGGCGCATTTATCGAAGGAGCGGCTGGATTCGGCGCGCCGGTTGCCATTTGCGCCGCGATGCTGATCGGCTTGGGCTTTCGCCCGCTCCTGGCCGCTTCGCTTTCGCTGATTGGCAACACTGCGCCCGTGGCCTTTGGCTCGCTGGGCATTCCGATTATCGCGCTGGCTCAGGTCACGGGGTTGCCGCTGCACGATCTCAGTGCGATGGTCGGTCGCCAGTTGCCGTTCTTCAGCCTCTTGATCCCATTCTGGCTCGTCGCCGCTATGTCCGGCTGGCGGGGCATGCTGCCGGTCTGGCCGGCGTGTCTGGCCGGCGGCCTGAGTTTTTCGGGAATGCAGTTTCTCGTGAGTAATTTTCACGGCCCTTGGCTGGTGGACACGGCCAGCGCCCTGGTTTCGATTGGGGCCATCCTCCTGCTGTTGCGTTTTTGGCAGCCGGCCAAGGTATGGCGGTTCGAGGGCGAAGCGGAATCGGCGGAGACTGTTCGTCCGACCGGGATGGTGGTGTTTCGCGCGTGGGCACCCTGGTTGATTTTGACGCTGGCGGTTTTTATCTGGGCCCTGCCGGCCACGAAAGCGTTACTCGGTGGAGTGGCGGAGGCAAAGTTCGCCGTGCCCGCCTTGCACTTGGCGGTGTTTAAGGCTCCGCCGTTGGCCCTTGAGCTAAAGCCCGAGACTGCGGTCTATACCTTTAACTTGCTTGCGGCCACTGGCACGGCCCCGTTGCTCTCGGCCGTCGCGGCGGGTTTGCTGCTCGGATTGCGCTGGCGGGAGCTGGCGGGCACCTACGTGCGCACGATCTGGCGCGTGCGGTTGTCGTTGCTCACCATCTCGGGCATGCTCGCGCTGGCCTTTACGTCGCGTTACGCCGGGATCGATTCCACGCTGGGCCTGGCCTTTGCCAGCACCGGAGTGCTGTTTCCGTTCTTTTCCCCGCTCCTGGGCTGGCTTGGCGTGGCGCTGACTGGTAGCGACACCGCGTCCAATGTCCTCTTCGGCAACCTCCAGCAGATGACGGCGCAGCAGGTTGGCATCTCTCCCGTGCTCGCGGCCGCGGCCAACAGCACCGGCGGAGTCATGGGAAAGATGATCGACGCCCAAAGCATAGTCGTGGCGGGGGTAGCTACTGGCCAGCAAGGGCAAGAAGGTTCGATTCTGCGCGTGGTGTTTTGGCACAGCCTGACCCTCGCAACACTGGTTGGCGTGATGGTGTTTTTGCAGGCCTATGTTTTCCTTGGAGTGGTGCCGTGATGGATGGCCGGGCGAGTCTGCGCTGAACGAAGCTGCTCCTGCGAATCGAAGTAGGCCGTGGGCCGTGTTCATCATTTAAATCGGTGGAGTGCCCGTTGCCGTTCCATCAATGCTGGGCCACCCCGGACGGAGCACAGAGGCAACGCGCATGTGATGTGTCGTGGCAGTTGGGATCGGGCCAGACCGCATCAATTGCCGGCGGCCTCCGCCAGTGGCGGCTGGTCGTTTAGGGGTTGAGCCGACTGTCGGGGCGGGCCTAGCCTGCGGCAATCAACCCCTCCATGCCATCCCCCGCCCGAATCCTCCGCCAGGCCCTGTGCCTGTTCCTGCCCGTCACCTTGCTTGCGGCCAAACCGGCCGACCTCGCCCCCTTCCAGGCTCAGGCCGCCAAGGCCAACAGCGTCCTGCTCCTGCCGACCTATCCAGTGACCCCGGACGAGGTGAAGACCCTGGCCGCCAAGGCCATCGAGACTGCCGAGGCTGCCTTGGCGACGCTTGTCGCCCAGGATCCGGCGAAGCTCACTTTTGCCAACACGTTCCAAGCCTATGACGCCATCTCGGGTGAGGGCAGCAACGCCTTCGCCATCATGAGCACCGTGTCCGAGTCCGCGCTCAGCAAGGAAATGCGCGACACGGCCAACGAGATGAACGTGAAACTCCAGGAGTGGAGCGTCAGCCTCGATTATCGTGAGGACCTTTACCGCACGCTCAAGACCTATGCCGATACCAAGCCCGCGCTCGACCGCGAGCAACAGCGGCTGGTGGACGAGGTGATGCGCAATTACCGCCGCGCGGGCCTCGCCCTGCCCGCCGCCGAGCGGAAGGAGGTCGAGCGCCTCCGGAAGGATCTGGCGGGACTGGAGACCCAGTTCGCCGTCAACATCAACAGCGCGCGCGCCCCCCTCGATTTTACCGCCGAGGAACTGGCCGGCGTGCCCGAGAGTTTTCTCAACGCCCCCGGCGTGAAGCAGGCCGACGGCCGCTATCGCGTGATGGCCAACGTCACCTGGCACCGCGACGCCATCATGGAGAATGCGCGCAGCGAGGCGACGCGCCTCAAACTCAACCACGCGCGCCTGAGCCTGGCGACGGCCAAGAACATCCCCGTGCTGGCGAAGCTCGTGGTCCTGCGCGCGGACATCGCGCACCGGCTGGGCTACGCCAACTGGGCGGATTACCAGACCGAGACGCGCATGGCCAAGAACGGCGCCACGGCGGTGAAATTCGAGGCCGACCTCGTGGCCGGCCTGCAACCCAAGTTCGACGCCGAGATGAAGGTCCTGCAGGCGCTCAAGGCCGCCGACACCGGCAAGCCAGACGCCGTGATCGACCTCGCCGACGTGCCCTATTACCAGAACCGCCTGAAGAAGGAGCGCTACGCCGTCGATACCGAGGCGCTGCGCGTCTATTTCCCCTATCAGGCGACCCTCGAGGGCATGTTCGCCATCTACCAGAAGATTTTCGGCCTGAAGTTCACCGAGGCGGCCGCGCCCTACGTGTGGGCGCCCGGCGTGCAGCTCTATGTGGTGCAGGACGCCGCGACCGGCGCGCCGATGGGGGCCTTCTACCTCGACATGTTCCCGCGCGAGGGGAAGTTCAACCACTTCGCCTGCTTCCCGCAGAAGATCGGCGGCGTGCTGCCGGACGGCCGCTACGACCTGCCGGTCGCCGCGCTGCTCTGCAATTTTCCCGAGCCCTCGGAGGGCAAGCCCTCGCTGCTCAAGCACAATGATGTGGAGACCCTCTTCCACGAGTTCGGCCACGTGATGCACGGCATGCTCAGCCGCTCGCGCTTCGCCGCGCAGTCGGGCTTCTCCGTGCCGCGGGATTTCGTCGAGGCGCCCTCGCAGATGCTCGAGAACTGGGTGTGGGACAAGGCCGTGCTCGACACCTTCGCCGCCGACTACCGCGACCCGGCAAAGAAGATCCCGGCCGACACGATCGCCGCCCTCACGGCGGCGCGCCAGGCCACCGACGGGTATTTCAACCGCCGCCAGCTCGCCATCGGCTCGCTCGATCTCAAGATCCACACGCTCTCCGCCGACGAGGCCTGGCTGGCCGACGTGGCGGAGCTGACCAACGGCGTGACCGGCGCGATCACGATCGCCCCGCCGGCGGACACCGCGTGGGCCGCCTACATCGGGCACCTCGCCGGCTACGACGCCGGGTATTACGGGTATCTCTGGGCGAAGGTCATGGCCATCGACATGGCCAGCGTCTTCAAATCCGCCCCCGGCGGCTTTCTTGATGAGAAGATTGGCCTGCGGCTGCGCCACGAGGTTTACGGCGTGGGTCACACGCGCGATGTGGGCGAGTCGGTCGAGAAATTCCTCGGCCGTCCGCGCTCGCAGGAACCTTTTCTCGACTACGTCGGCATCAAGAAGTGATGCCCGCCCCCGCCGCCCCGGACCACCGGGGCGGTTTTGTCTGCGGCCGCGTCAATCCTGCCAGCCGAGGCCGAGTTTGCCCAACTCGGCCCGGATCGCGGAGAGGGACCATAGGTGCAGGCTGCCATCGAGGCGCGGCACGATCAGCGTTTTCCCATCAGGGGTGAAGCGGAGGACGGGCGAGAAGCGGTTTTGCTCCGGAGCTTCCAGCCGGGCGATTTCCTCGCCGGTTTCGGGCCGCAGCAGCAGGATGAAGTTGTTCTCGTTCACTGCGAGAAGGCGACTGTCGGGAGAGAATGCGGCCCGACGGCTGGAACCCTGAGCGATGGCGGGCAGGTTCGGTCCGGCGCTCCAGTCCGTCGTGCGCCAGAGGCGGGTTCCGGTGGATCCTTCGTTTGCGAGCAGCCATCGACCGTCGGGACTCCAAGTAACCAACTGGCCGCCGGTCTCGTTCAGAGTGCGCACGATGCGGCCCGAGGGCACTTCGCGCACTTCACTCCGGGCGCCCGGACCCGGCTCCGGGCCGGTGGCCAGCCAGCGCCCATCGGGTGAAAAGGCGGCGAACGCCGCGCGCGGCGCGGACCATTCGGAAACGATGGCCCGCGTGGCGGTGTCGAGCAGTCGGTAACGGCCGCCGTAATAATCGGCGAGAGCGAGCAGGCCGCTTTTCCGGTGCAGGTCGGTGGGGAGAAAATTGTCGTGGCCAGGCACCAGCTCGCCTTCATCCAAGGACGGTTGCGCGGGATCGAACCGCCGGAGGCGCAACGGTCCGCGGGACTGGCCGGTCCAGAGGGTCTGGCTGTCGGCTGCAAAACGGGCGCTGCTCAAAGAGCCTTCGGCTCCCGGTGGCGGAACAAACCGCCATTGGTGGTTCAGGAGATCGTAGAGGCTTGGATCTCTCCAACCGCCCAAGCTCAACCACCGGCCGTCGGGAGAAATATCCAGGGGATCGGCGATGCTCGGGGTGGTGTAGCGCGGGTAGGGCGGCGGGACCGCGAGAAAGATGGCGCTGGAGTGCAATGCCTCGATCACCACGCGCCCGTCGGTGAAGTAGCGCCATTGGCGCAATGGCTCGCCGTCCGCGAACCACACGCCGGGGCGGCCGCTGTCGGACTTGCTCAGCACCAGCCGGCCGGTATCGATCTCCCAGAGGCGCGTCTGGCCGACCTGCTCGCTGATGAGCAGGTGGCGACCTTCCGGCAGGAAGTGGCCGTGGAGGGCGCTGCGCTCGGGCAGCACGGCGCGCAGGGCGAGGTCACCGGCGGCATGCACCTGCAGCGGCCGGGTGCCGGCGGCGATCCAGCGATCGTCGGCCGACCAGGCGATGAACTCGACGCGCGATTCGGGCTTGATGCGCGCCAGGACGGCGCCGGTGGCGGCGTCGAGCACGGCGAGGAGATTCTGGCCGCGTTGGACGCTGCCGCCGGCCGCGAGGCGCGAGCCGTGATGGGCGAAGGCGAGGGAAGTGATCCATTCCGGCGTGTCCCAGACTGCGATGATCGTGCCGTCGGGCACGCCGTGGATGGTCACGCCGCCTTCCGGCCGCGTGGCGGCGAAGCGCGTGCCGTCAGCCGAAAAAGCCATGTCGGTTCCGTAGCCCCAGATGCGGGAGGCCTTGTAGGCGAAGGGTCGGCCGGTGAGCTTGAACACGGGGGCGCCGGTGGCGGCGTCGAGCACATGGATCTCATCGTTCTGCAGCCGGGCGGCGACCCAGCGGCCGTCGGGGGAGATGACCGTCGCGCCGGCGCGCGGCGAACCCACGCCCGGCCAGGTCCACACGATCTGACCGCCGGGGAAGCGGCGGCGGGTGAAGACGCCCTGGTCGGTCTCGTGAATGAAGGCGGTGAAGTCCGGCAGCGGGGTGACGGCGGTATGCGAAGTGCCGTCGGCCCACTGTCCGGGGTGATCCTGGCGCTCGGACCAATCGGGGAGGGCGAGGGCGGCAATGGCCTCGCTGCGGGCCGGGGCGTCGGTGGCGATGGCGGCAGCCTGCCGGAGGGCGGCCAACGCTTCGAAGCGATGGCCTTCCCTAGCGGTGTGGCGGATGGCGCGGGCCTGCGCGAGCAGGGAGTCGCGCAGGGCGTGACGAGCCCCGGCCTCGGCGGCCTCGGAACGGGCGAGGGCGGAGGCGAGCGAACGGTTGCGCTCGGCGAGGAGCAGGGCGCTCGCGGTGCTGCCGAGGAAAATGACGGCGAGGGCGGCGGCGAGCCCGGGCTTGCGCCGCGCCCAGCGCACAAGCCGGCCAGCCGCCGAGATCGGGCGCGCATGGATCGGATGCCCGGCGAGCAGGCGGTCGAGATCGTCGCGCAGCTCGCCGACCGAGGCGTAGCGCGCGGCGGGGTTCTTCTCGAGGCACTTGAGGATGATGGTCTCGAGGTCGCGGGGCACCGCCGGGTTCAACCGGCGCGGGGGCACCGGCTCGTAGGTGGCGATCTGGGCAAGCACGGCGGCGGCGGAGTCGCCCGTGAAGGGCGGCCGGCCGGTGACGCATTCGTAAAGCACGACACCGAGGCCGTAGGTGTCCACTGCCGGCGTGGGCGTGGTGCCGGCGGCGAGCGTCTCCGGGGCGAGGTAGGAGGGGGAGCCGGCGATCTCGCCGGTGCGCGTCAGCTCGCCGGTGGCACCGGCCAGCGAGGCGCTGAGGCCGAAGTCGGAGAGCTTCGGCTCGCCCGCGCTGGTGAGCAGGATATTGGAAGGCTTGAGGTCGCGGTGGAGGATGCCGACGGCGTGGGCGCAGGCGACGGCGTCGGCGAGCTTGCGACCGAGCGCGGCGGCGGCGCGCGGCGGCAGCGGGCCGGCACGGAGCCGTTCGCGGAGGTTGCCGCCCTCGCAGTATTCCATGGCGAAGAAGGCGCCGGCGGGGCCCTGGCCGACCTCGTGCACGGCGACGACATGCGGATGGGTGATGGCGGCGGCGGCGCGGGCCTCGCGCAGAAGGCGGGCGGCGGCGGGGCCGGTGTCGGCACCTCCCGCAGCGATGACCTTGAGCGCCACGAGGCGGCCGAGGCTGCGTTGGCGGGCGAGCGACACCACGCCCATGCCGCCGCGGCCGAGCTCGGCCACGAACTCATAGTCATCCGTCGGCGCGGGTGAAGGCGCGCCGGCGAGAGCGCCGGCCAGCGAGCAGCGCGGGCAGGGGCCGCCGGTGGCGGCGGGGTCGTAGGCGGTGCGGCACTGGGGGCAGAGTTCGATCATCGGAACGGGCGTAACCTCTGCTTATTGGATCGGGCGGCCCGGCTTTCAGACTGTTTGCGGCTCAGCCCAGCGCCTGCAGGCAGTGGCGCAACTCGGCGTCGATGTCGGAGCGCAGGCTGACCGTGGCGGCGACCTCGGCGCGGATGAGTTCCTGGTAGCGCTTGCTGAGGCGGTGGACGAGCACGGGCACGCTGCCGCGGGCGACGCCGAGGCTCGCGGCGAGGCGGTCGTAGTCGCCGGGATCGGGCCGGCGGGTCAGGTGGAGGCGCAGGAGCTCGAACTGCCGGCGTTCGTCCGCAGTGCGGTGCTCGGCCTCGAGGCGGGCGAAGGCGTTGCGCAGGAGGGCAAGGGCCCACTGGCGGTCGAAGTCGGCGGCCGGGTCGGCCGGCGTGGCGAACTGGCGCTCGTCCTCGGGCGTGAGCGCTTCCCACGGGACGGCGGAGTGGCCGCCGCCGCGTTTTTCCGCGGAGCGCTTCTGCCACTCGTTGCCGAGGAAGAGGCGGCAGCTTTGGCGGAGGTAGCCCCGGAAACGGCCCTGCTCGGGGTCGGCGGAGGCGAAGAAATCCTTCTCCAACAGATGGGCGAAAAAGGTCTGGGTGAGGTCCTTGGCGTGCTCGGCGTCGTTGCCGAGGCGGCGGATGAAGGCATACACCGGCCGCCAGTAGATGCGGCATAACTTCTCAAGGGCTCGGCGCTTGCGAGTCCCGTCGGTTCGGGCGTCGAGGACGATGCTCCAATCGGTGGTCTCGAAGATGCCCTGCCCCTGGCCTTGGTTGTCGGGCGCTGGCGATGATGCTGGCATCGCCATCTTTTTCGATATTCCAAGCGCTGGAGTCAATAAACTGCGGTATGCCGTCGTTTTATCGCTATTTTGCCCGGTGCACCGGGATGCTGGTGGGACTCGGTCTGGTGGGGTCGCTATCCGGCCAGGCGCTTTTCACGGCGACGGATCTCGGACTGTATACAGGGCAGGACATTTACGGCCCGACGACGAATTCCGCCGGCTGGGAAGTCACCACCATCGGCAGCGGTTCCCCGCCGAACAGCCGGGCCCACATCAAGCGGGCGGGAGATCCGGGATTCAGCGAGTTGTTTCCCAACGCTTACCTCTACATGGAGGCGGCGTATGGCATTAACGATAAGAACATGGTCGTGGGTGCCTGGAACCTGTTCTATCCCCAGCATCATGCCTACCGCGTCGACGCCAATATCGGCGATATGCTCACGCTCGACGACTACACGGATTACGCCAGTGCGGGTTTCACCAGCCTGAACGATGCCACCCGGATACTGGACAACGGGACGATCATCGGCTTGGGCAAGGTCGCCAACGGCGACACGCACGTCTTCCAACTGACGCCAGTCGCCCCGGAGCTGCACTGGGATGCCGACGGTTCCAACCCCGGGCTGGCGCAGGGCAGCGGCACCTGGAGCCACAGCTCCGCCAACTGGACCAACAATACCACCGGCGTTTCCGTCGCCGGCTGGACGGACGGCGGCATCGCCCGCTTCTATTACAATAATTCGCCTTCAACGGTCACGGTGACGGACAGCATCACGCTCGAGGGCATCATGGGCGGTTACACCCCCAATGGCATGGAGATCGCTGCGTCCGGCGGCGGCACGCTCACGTTCACGGGCCAGGCGTTCATTCGCACCGGGCTCACGGGGGAGAAATTGATCATCTCCGCCCCGATTGCGGGCAGCGCCGGTTTGTGGATCGGCGGCCATGGCGTCACGCTCACCGCGGCCAACACCTACACCGGTCAGACCCGCGTCAGTGGCGGCACGGTGGAGGTGACCGACGGCCAGGCGC
>JBDHQK010000069.1:0-13342 GCA_039807025.1 Lacunisphaera sp. | reverse complement strand
CCTGCGGCCGTTGTGCGCGTGGCTGGAGCGGATCCACCGCCTGGATCCCGCGCGCCACCGGCCCGTCGCGGCCTTCGGCCTGAAGTTTCCCAACGCCGTGGGCCTCGCCGCCGGGTTCGACAAGAACGGCCACGCCTGGCCGGCCGCCGCCGCCCTGGGCTTCGGGCATGTGGAGATCGGCACGGTCACCCACCACGCCCAGCCCGGCAACCCGCGGCCCCGCGCCTTCCGCTATCCGGCCGAGCAGGCGGTGATCAACCGCATGGGCTTCAACAACGAGGGCGCCGCGGCGCTCGCCGCCCGCCTGGCGAAGCGCTCCGGCCCGCGCTCGATCCCGCTCGGCATCAACCTCGGCAAGAGCAAGGTCACGCCGCTGGACCAGGCGGTGGAGGACTATCTCGGCAGCTTCCGCCTGCTCGCCGACCACGCGGATTACGTCGTCGTGAACGTCAGCAGCCCCAACACGCCCGGCCTGCGCGAGCTGCAGGATGCATCCTGGCTCAAGCCGCTGCTCGCGGCGCTCGCGACGGAAAACCGGACGCGGCTCGCGGCCGGCCGGGCGCGCCGGCCCCTGCTGCTGAAAATCGCGCCCGACCTCTCCTTTCCCCAGATTGACGCCGCGCTGCAGGTGATCACGGACCTGCAGCTCGACGGCATCATCGCCACGAACACGACGCTCGCGCGACCCGGCGCGCTGGCGTCGGCCAACGAGGCGGGCGGATTGAGCGGCGCGCCCGTGCGGCGGCGCTCGACCGAGATCATCAACTACATCTCGCGCGCCACGAACGCCCGGCTGCCGATCATCGGCGTGGGCGGCATCATGGATGAGGCGGCGGCGGGCGAGAAACTCGATGCCGGGGCCACGCTGGTGCAGCTCTACACCGGCCTGATTTATCGCGGACCGTTCTTCGCCGCCGAGGTCGCGCGGGCCCTGGCGCAGCGGCAGCGCGCATGAGCGTGCCATGGCCGGAGTCGTCACCCTGCTCGTTGACAACGGCTCGCTCGAGCCGGCGGCGACGCTCGCGCTGCGGCAAATCGCGGCCGCGCTCGCGCAGCAGCTCGGCGCGTCCGTCGCGCCGGTGTCGTTGTTGCACGCCAGCGCGGTGCCGGCGGAGGCCCTGGGCGGCGTGCCCGCGGAAATTCTGGAGCCGGCACTGGCCCGGCGCCTGGCCGGCGGCGCCACGGATTTTGTCATCGTGCCGCTCTTCTTCGGGCCGAGCCGGGCGCTGACCGACTATCTGC
The DNA here is from genome assembly GCA_039807025.1 of Lacunisphaera sp. Lineage (GTDB taxonomy): Bacteria > Verrucomicrobiota > Verrucomicrobiia > Opitutales > Opitutaceae > Lacunisphaera. The sequence goes on along the minus strand of JBDHQK010000069.1, from coordinate 12,100 downwards.
CGGAGCGGGTCGCCCGCCTGCGGGAAAGGCATCCGGCGCTGCGGATGCGCGTGGCGGCGCCACTGTTCCAGCCGGAGGATGACCGGCTCGCCCGGATACTGGCCGACCAGATCCGGGCGCGGGACGGCGGCCAGCCGTTCCGCGTTGCGCTGGTTGACCATGGCAGCCCGGTGCGGGCGGTGACGGCCGTGCGGGATGCCCTGGCCGGACAGTTGCGTGGCCTACTCGGCGCGGGCGCGGTGGTGGCGCCGTGCAGCATGGAGCGCCGGGCCGGGCCGGAATTCGCGTTCAACGAACCGCTGCTGGCGGACTTGCTCGCGCAACCGGAGTGGACCGGCGACGTCGTGGTGGCGTGCCAGTTCCTGCTGCCGGGCCGGCACGCGGGGCCGGGAGGCGATATTGCGCGAATTTGCCGCGAGGCGGAGGCGCGCCGGCCCGGCCTGCGCACGCGCCAGACGGCGCTGGTGGGCACGCATCCGGGCCTTATCGCGATTCTGGCGTCGCGGGCGCGTCAGGCAATGGCGTCGGTTTGAGCAGAGCCGCCGCGGGCGTGGCAACGCCGTAGGCTTCGGCCGGCAACTCGGGCGCGATCGCGTGGTCGGAGAGGGGCACCCGATCCACCAGGCGGATCCAGGCGGCCGTCCAGCGCTGGAGGAGATTATCCGGCATGGGCGGGCTCGGACAAACGGGACAGGCCCGGGGAGATGGCGCGGCTCGGCGCGGCGACAGCGCCGATGATTATGAGCGCCGGCGTGTCCTGGATAGCGTGGGCCAGCTCACCGGCGGTCTCCAGGGTGCCGGTGCGGATGGCCTGCGAGGGGAGGGAGGCGTGGCTGACGATGAGGAGCGGCGTGTCGGGGGCGTGGCCGCCGGCCAGCAATTGCGCGGCCATGGTGCCCAGACTGCGCGTGCCCATGTAGACGCAGAGCGTCGCGCCGGGTTGGGCCAGCGCCTCCCGATCGAGGGCCGGGCCCGCCTTGCCCGCGCATTCATGGCCGGTGACGAGGACGGCGGCCGAGGCCAGGCCGCGTTGCGTGAGGCTCACCCCCGCGGCGGCGGCGGCCGCACACGCGGCCGTGACGCCGGGCACCACCTCGAAGCCGATGCCCGCCGAGCGCAGCGCCTGCAATTCCTCGCCCAGCCGCCCGAAGACCGTCGGATCACCGCCCTTCAGGCGGACCACGCGCCGTCCTGCGCGGGCGTGGGCGATGAGCAGCCGGTTGATTTCGTCCTGCGGTGCGCTGTGTTGCCCCGCGCGCTTGCCGACATAGACAAACTCGCAGCCCGCCGGGCAAATTTGCAGGAGTTCCGGATTGGCGAGGTCGTCGTGGAGCACCACTTCCGCCTGGGACAGCGCCTTGCGGCCGCGCATCGTGATTAGGTCAACCGCGCCCGGGCCGGCGCCCACCAGCCAGACATAGCCGCCGGCGGAAGAGGGCTTTCTGTTAAACATTAGCTGGGACATGACCTATGACAAGAATACATCTTGCCGCGCGTCAAGGGTTCCGTTGCCTTTGCGTGTCATGTCCCTGACCACCACGGCCCAGCCGTCCAAGAACGAACTGCTCAAGGAGCGCATCCCCACGCTGGCCGGCACCATCGCGGCCACCCTGGCGGATCACGCCGCCGAGCGTTTCTCGGAGGACGACGAGCAGTTCATCAAGTTCCACGGCATCTATCAGCAGGACGACCGCGACCTGCGCAAGACGGGCAAGAAATACCAATTGATGATCCGGGGCCGCATCCCGGGCGGCGTGATGACCGCCGCGCAATGGCGGGTGTTTGACGGCCTCGCGACCCGTTATGGCAACGACACCCTGCGCGTCACCACGCGGCAGAGCCTGCAGTTTCACGGGGTCGTCAAGGCGGGGCTCGGCCCGCTGATCCGGCAGATCAACGAGTCGCTGCTGTCAACGCTCGCGGCCTGCGGCGATGTGAACCGCAATGTCATGGCGCCGCCGACGCCCGCCACCTCGCCGGCGCGGGCGCAACTCTATGCCGACAGCGTGCGCGTGGCCGAGGCCCTCGCCCCGGTGACCCAGGCCTATCACGCCATCTGGGTCGAGGGCGTGCAGCTGAACCTGGAGGATCCGGCCAACACCGGCTTCACCGACCCGCTCTACGGCGCGACCTACCTGCCGCGGAAATTCAAGATCGCCTTCGCGCTGCCGCCGACGAACGACATGGATGTATTCACCAACGACCTCGGTTTCATCGCGGTCGTGGAAAACGACGAGCTGCTCGGCTACAACGTCACCGTCGGCGGCGGCATGGGCCGCAGCCACGGCAACGTGACCACCTATCCGCGCCTCGCGAGCGAGCTGGGCTTCATCCCGCGGGAGCGGCTGCTCGCCGTGGCCCGGGCCGTGCTGACCATCCATCGCGATTTCGGCGACCGGGTGAACCGCAAGCACGCGCGTCTCAAATACATCGTCGAGGAGCGCGGCGCCGCCTGGACGCGCGCCGAGCTCGAGCAGCGCGCGGGCTTCCCGCTGGCGCCGTTGCGCCCGTATCGCTTCACGACCACGGGCGATCTCTATGGCTGGCACCGCGCCGTGGACGGCTCGCAGTTCCTCACGATCTTCGTGGAGACCGGCCGCATCAAGGATGTGCCCGGCCGCACGCTGAAGGCCGCTCTGCGCGCCGTCGCGGAGCAGTTTCCGCAGACGGAATTCCGCCTCTCCGCCAACCAGAATGTGATTCTGGCCAACATCCCCGACCGCGACCGCGCCGCGATCGACGCGTTGCTCGCGGCGCATGGCGTGAAGACCTCCGCCCAGGCCAGCGCGCTCCACGCCGCCGCCATGGCCTGTCCGGCGCTGCCGACCTGCGGCCTCGCGCTCGCCGAGTCCGAGCGCATGTTGCCCGGGCTGATTGACCGGATCGAGGCGGTCGCCGCCGCCGAGGGCGTCGGCGGGGAGGAAATCATCATCCGCTCCACCGGGTGCCCCAACGGCTGCGCGCGGCCCTACACGGCGGAGATCGCCTTCGTCGGCAAGGCGCCCGGTCGCTACCAGCTGTGGCTGGGCGGCAACACGGCCGGCACGCGCCTGAACCGGCTGTTCCGCGAAGTCGTCAAGGAGCCCGACGTCGAGTCCGAGCTGCGGCCGCTGTTCGCCCGGTGGCGCGACGGGCGTGTGCCCGGCGAGCGCTTCGGGGATTTCGCCACCCGCGTGCTCTTGCCGGAGGCGGCTGCCGTCCCGACGCCCTGAAACCATGACGCCTGACTCCCTTGCCCGTTGGAACCGCGAACTCCGGTCCCGCTCCCCGCTGGAAATCACGCGCTGGGCCGTCGCCCAGGCCGGCGGCCGCGCCGTCCTCTCCACGAATTTCCGCCCCTACGAGGCCGTGATGCTGCACCTGGCCACGCAGGCGCAGCCGGACATCCCCGTGCTCTGGGTGGACCACGGCTACAACCGCCCGGCGACCTACCGCCACGCCGAGGAGCTCCGGACGCGGCTCGGGCTGAACCTGAAGCCCTACCTGCCCGCGGTCACGGCGGCGCACCGCGACGCGCTGCACGGCCCCGTGCCGGGCCTCGATGACGAGGCGGGGCTGAAAAAATTCAGCGCCCTGATGAAGCTCGAGCCGTTCCAGCGCGGCCTGCGCGAACTCGCGCCCACCATCTGGCTCACCGCCCTGCGGCGCGTGCAGAATGCCGGCCGCGCGGATCTCGACCTCGTGTCGCTCGATCCGAACTTCGGCGTGCTCAAGGTCAGCCCGGTCCTGGAGTGGAACGATGAACAAATGGAAGCTTATCTGACGGAACACGCTCTGCCCAACGAGTGGGACTACCACGACCCGGCCAAGGCCGACGAGCGCCGCGAATGCGGCCTGCATGCCGCCTGGGGCCGCACGGCCGCCGGATCCAACGCACTCGCGCAGTCATGAACGGCTATCAACTCGACCACCTGCAGCATCTGGAGACCGAGGCGATCCACCTCATGCGGGAGTGCGCCGGCGAATTCGAGCGCCCGGCGCTGCTCTTCTCCGGCGGCAAGGATTCCATCTGCCTCCTGCGCCTCGCGGAAAAGGCCTTCCGCCCCTCCGAGCTGCCGCTGCCGATGCTCAACGTGGACACCGGCCACCATTTCCCGGAGTTGAACGAGTTCCGCGACCGCCGCGCCGCCCAGCTCGGTGCCCGCCTCATCGTGCGCCGGGTCGAGGACGCCATCGCGCAGGGGCTCGCCGTGCCGGCGCCGGGCGAGATCAGCCGCAACCGGCTGCAGATCCCGACCCTGCTGGCGGCGATCGAGGAGTTCCGCTTCGACTGCTGCATCGGCGGGGCCCGGCGCGACGAGGAGAAGGCGCGCGCCAAGGAGCGCTTCTTCAGTTTTCGCGACCGCTTCGGCCAGTGGGACCCCAAGAACCAGCGGCCCGAAATCTGGAACCTCTACAACGGCCGCCTTCACACCGGCGAAAACATGCGCGTGTTCCCGCTCAGCAACTGGACCGAGCTGGACATCTGGGAATACATCGGCCGGGAACGGCTGGAGGTGCCCTCCATCTATTTCAGCCACCGGCGCGCCTGCGTGCGCCGCAGCGGGCAGTGGCTGCCGGTCAGCGAACTCGCGCCGCCCCGGCCATCCGAGGAAGTCCGCGAGCTGTCCGTGCGCGTCCGCACCATCGGCGACATCATCAGCACCGGCATGCTCGAGTCGCCTGCCACGTCGGTCGGCGACATCATCGCGGAGGTCGCCGCCGCCCGCGTGACCGAGCGCGGCTCCCGCGCCGATGACCGCGCCTCCGAGGCCGCCATGGAAGACCGCAAAAAAGCCGGCTACTTCTGAACCCCGCCGCTTTCCCATCCATGCTCATGCCGCTTTCACCGCCTCCGGTCGTCGACATCCTGCGCTTCAACACCTGCGGCAGCGTGGACGACGGCAAGTCCACCCTCATCGGCCGCCTGCTCTATGATTCCAAATCCCTGATGGAGGACCAGCTCGAGGCGCTCGAGCGCTCGGCCGACCTCACGGGTGGCGGGCAGATCAACCTGGCCAACCTCACCGACGGCCTCCGCGCCGAGCGCGAGCAGGGCATCACGATCGATGTCGCCTACCGGTATTTCGCGACCGCGCGGCGCCGGTTCATCATCGCGGACGCGCCGGGCCACGTGCAATACACGCGCAACATGGTGACGGGCGCCTCGACCGCCAACCTCTCCATCGTGCTCGTGGACGCCCGCGCCGGCGTCGGCGAGCAAAGCCGCCGCCACACCGCCATCGCCTCGCTGTTGCGCATCCCGCACCTGATCGTGGCCGTCAACAAGATGGACCTCGTCGGCTGGAGCGAGGACCGCTTCCGGGAAATCCGCGCGCAGTTCGAGGAGTTCCTGCCGCGCCTGGGCATGAGGGACGTGCAGTTCATCCCGCTGAGCGCGCTGGGTGGCGACAATGTGGTCGCGCCCTCGCCGCACACGCCCTGGTATGCCGGGCCGGCGCTCCTCAGCCACCTCGAGGACGTGCACATCGGCAGCGACTGGAACCTGCACGATTTCCGGCTGCCGGTGCAATGGGTGAACCGGCCCCATCATCCGGGTGACGCCCGGCTCCACGACTTTCGCGGCTTCAGCGGGCAAATCGCCGGCGGCGTCGTGCGACGCGGCCAGACCGTGCTCACGCTGCCGGGCGGCATCCGCACGACCGTGCAGGAAATCCACACCTACGACGGCCCCGTGGAGGAGGCGTTCTGCCCGCAGTCGGTCACGCTGGTGCTCGCGCACGATCTCGATGTCAGCCGGGGCAGCATGCTCGTCAGTCCGGACCGGTTGCCCGGCGGCGGCACCAGCCTGCACGCGAAGGTTTGCTGGATGCATCCGCGCACCCTGCAGCCCGGCCGGAAGTTCCTGCTCAAGCATACCACCAACACCGTGCAGGCCGTGGTGACCGGGATCGAGCACCGGCTCGACATCGCCTCACTCGAGCCGCAGCCCGCGCCCGCCGGGCTCGCCCTGAATGATCTCGGCGAAATCCGGCTGCGCACCGCGCGGCCGGTCTTCTACGATGGCTATGGGACCAACCGCCTCACGGGCTCATTCATCCTGATCGATCCCGGCACCCACGAGACGGTGGCCGCCGGCCTGCTGCATCCGCCCACCGAAGCGGTCCGGCCGGAGGACACCGATTACGCCATTTGACCGGGCCGTGCGAGCGGGGCCAGCCTGCCCTCGCTCCAGCAGGATCCGGCCGCCAAAAGCATTGCCGCCGCGTGCCGCGTGTGTCTGGCTGAGCCCCCGTGAAGATCCCCGTCAAGCTCGACTACGCCTGCCGCATCCTCTGCGAACTGGCCCGCCACCACGACAGCGGCGAGCCGGTGCGGATTGACGACCTCGCGGCGACGGAGGCGGTGCCGGCCAATTTTCTCGCGCAACTGCTCGGCGAATTGAAGAACGCGCGGCTGGTCGTCAGCCGGCGGGGCGTGCAAGGCGGCTTCCTGCTCGCCCGGGCACCCGACCAGATCACCCTTTACGACATCATCCAGGCGATGGAGGGGGACCTGCTCGAGCTCAGCGGCAACCACGGGGGCAAATCCGGCCGCAAGCTGAAGACCATCTGGAACGAGATCCGGGGAGCCGCCATTGCCAAGGCTCGCGACTACACTCTCGAAGCCATGGCCGCCAAGGCGGAGGCGGAGATGTATTTCATCTGAAGGTGTTGCGGGTCATACGCCAAGTAGGGGTTTGACAGCGCCGGTTTGCCGTCGAAACTAAAGGACATGTCCTCACTACTATATACGGATATCGTCGCCACAGTTGGAAATACCCCGCTCATCAAACTCAACCGCATCGCGGCGGGGCTCCCGGCCAATGTTTACGTCAAGGCCGAGTTCTTCAATCCGCTGGCCAGCGTGAAGGACCGCATCGGCCGCGCCATGATCGAGGCCGGCGAGCGCGACGGCAAGATCAAGCCCGGCACGGTCATCGTCGAGCCCACCTCCGGCAACACCGGGATCGCGCTGGCGTTCGTGGCGGCGCAGCGGGGTTACAAGGTGATCCTCACGATGCCCGAGACGATGTCGGTCGAGCGCCGGGTGCTGCTCCGCATGCTCGGGGCCGAGATCGTGCTGACGCCCGGGGCCGAGGGCATGAAGGGGGCCATCGCCAAGGCCCACGAAATCGTCGCCGCGCACGGCGACCGCGGCTTCATGCCGCAGCAGTTCGACAATCCGGCCAATCCGGAAATCCACCGCCGCACCACCGCGGAGGAGATCTGGGCCGCCACGCAGGGGAAGATTGACGCCTTCGTCGCGGGTGTCGGCACCGGCGGCACCATCACGGGGGTCTCCGAGGTCATCAAATCACGCAAAGCCCTCCGCACCTTTGCGGTCGAGCCCACGACCAGCGCCGTGCTCTCAGGCGGCAAGCCCGGCCCGCACAAGATCCAGGGCCTGGCCGCCGGGTTCATTCCCAAGAACTGCAATACCGCCGTGATCGACGAGGTCATCCAGGTGACCAGCGAGGACGCGTTCGAGACCTCCCGGCAGGCCGCGCTGCTCGAGGGGATCCTCGGCGGCATCTCGACCGGCGCCAACATCTGCGCCGCGCTCCAGGTCGCCCGCCGGCCCGAGTTCGCGGGCAAGAACATTGTCACCATCGCCCCGAGCTTCGGCGAACGCTACATCTCGACCGCCCTCGCGGAGAAGGCCCGGCAGGAAGTCACGAGCTGAGCCGGCGGCGCCGGTGTTGTGCCCGCGCGCCGGGCCTCAGATCGCCCAGTCGCCGTCGCCCCGGGCAGTCTCGGTGGCGCGGCGGGTGCGGATGATCAGGTCATCGCCCTTGTAGGCAGCGGTGCTGTGGGCCGGCATGGATTGGAGCAGCCAGACATTGCCGCCAATCACGCAGTGTTCGCCGATGCGGGTTTCGCCGCCGAGGATGGTGGCGTGGGCGTAGATGGTGACATGGTCGCCGATGTCGGGGTGGCGCTTGACGCCCTTGACCGGGTTGCCGTCGCCATCGAGTTCGAAGGATTTCGCGCCCAGCGTCACGCCCTGGTAGAGTTTCACGTGGTTGCCGATGGTGGCCGTTTCGCCGATGACGACGCCCACGCAGTGATCGATGAAGAAGTGCGTGCCAATCCGGGCTCCCGGGTGCAGGTCCACGCCCGTGCGCTCATGGCCGTATTCGGTCAGCATGCGCGGCAGCAGCGGCACGCCGAGCGAGTAGAGGACGTGCGCGATGCGCTGGAGGGAGATGGCCAGCACGCAAGGGTAGGCGAGGATGATTTCCTCGACGCTGCGGGCGGCGGGATCGCCGTTGTAGGCGGCCTGCACGTCGGTTTGCACGATGCGGCGGATCTCCGGCAACCGGGCGAGCAAGGCCGTCGCAAGCTGGCGGGCATTTGCGGCGGGGGCGGGATCCTTGGCAAAGAGCAGGCTCTTCTCGATCTCCGTGGCGAGGCGTTGGTCGATCTTGGCCAGCTGCCGGTCGAGCCAGGCCGGCACGTCGTCTTTGGCGAGGCTGGTGCTCTCGAAGTAGCCCGGGAAAAGCACGTGCATGAAGTCGCGGGCCAGTTCGGCCACGCGATCCTGGGAGGGGAGATTGACGCCGTCGAGATGGTTGATGCCGCCATCGCGGACATAGGAGGCGAGCAGGGCCTGCTTGATGGTGGCGGGGATCATGCGCGGCGGAATACTCGTCCCGAAGCCGGCGGCGGTCAAATGCCTTGGATGGGAAAAGGGGTCATATCGGGAGTGGCTTAATCACGCTTTGCCCGAAGAAAGTGTCTTTTTAGGAAGGTCTTCCCCGGGCCGCTTTTGAGATATTTCTCGAAATCGACCGCCGTCGATTCGTTCGCGAATCCTGTATATGCGACCAGATGCCACGGTTTGAATTTGCGAGCGTGTGGGGATTTGCCCTCGTTATGCTCGCTGAGGCGCTGCTTCAGGTCATGGGTAATCCCGACGTCGTGCTGCTGCTGTTGATGCACGCTCTCGATGAGATAAACGTAGACCATAGAGTCCGCTGTGAGTGAAAGGCCGCCCTCCGCCAAGCCTACGGACGGCAGCCTTCGCCTTGATCTTCGAGGACTTAATCTGCGCCCACCGGCTTCACCCGCCTTTGGCTGGCTTGCCAGCCGTAGGCCCGGCGAAGGCTGGTGCTCGGGACAGGACTCGAACCTGCACGCCTTTCGGCACACGCCCCTCAAACGTGTGTGTCTACCAATTCCACCACCCGAGCGTTCCAACGATGGGAGCGGTGAATTAGGTGGGTCGCTCTCGGCTTGTAAAGCCCCGAAATGCGCTTGCGTCGCACTTTCTTCTCAGAGCAGACTATCCCTTTACCGCGCGTCCGACCTGATGTAGCGGAACACCAAGCCCTCATTCGCTCTCTACCGGGTAACCACGCCCGTTTTACGCCCTTTCATGGACGACACCCAGCCTGCCAACGAACCCAACGACCAGGGGTTGAACAAAATCGACCTCAGCCAGTTGCAGACCTTTAACTTCGGCACCCAATGGACCGAGGTGAAGCCGGTATCTCCCGGCGGCCGCCGCGAACGCGATTTCGACCGCGGTGACCGCCCCCCCCGTCGTGATGACGGCGGCGGCCACGGTGCCCCGGCGCGGGATCGTCGCGCCTTCCGCAAGCCGGGCGGTCCGGGCGTTTCTGGGCAGGCGCAGGGCGCTCCGGTCCGTGAAGGCCAGCCGGCGGGCGGCGATCGGCCCGACCGTGGTGGCGGCCGCTTTGACCGCGGGCCGGGCGGCCCGCGCCGTGATTTCCGCGGCGGCGGTGGCGAGCGGCACGAGGGTGGCGGCCAGCCGTTTGAACGCGGCCCGTATGTCAGCCCGCATTTCGTCGCGACCTGCTATCCCGAGGACACGGGCTTCGCCGCGATGGTGAAGGCCGTGCGCGCCTCATGTCGCACCTACCAGTTGTTTGAGATCACCAAGGCCGTGCTCGAGAAGAACGACCGCTTCGTGGTCGTCGTGCAGCGCACCCGGCCCCCGCAGGCCGAGGGCGCGGCGCCGGGCAAGCCGGCCCCGGTGTTCATGTCGCTGCCCGACCACCTGCCGTTCGACACCGAGGACGCCGCCATCCAGCACGTGCTGGCCAACAACCTCGGCGCTTTCTTCGAGATGCAGGAGGTCGAGGTCGAGGCGCCGAAGGGGAATTTCCCGATCATCAACAAGTGCGGTATCACCGGCGAACTCCTCGGGCCCCCGAACCACCATCGCTACCAGCAGGTGCTCCAGCAGCATCACGCGACCAAGCTTGGCCGCATGCCATTCGAGCGTTTCCGTGAGAGCATCATCTCCGCCCGCGAACCCGAGGTCATCGCCGCGTGGATGGAGAAGATGAAGAAGGCGACGCGCTACACTTGGAAGCCGCCGGTCGCCAAGGTCGCCACCACGCCGCCAATGGAAGCCCCGGCCGCCGTGCCGGCTCCCGCCGATGCCGCCCCCGCGGCGGAGACTCCCGCGCCCGCTCCGGTGGCGGAAGTCATCTCCTTCGACAATATCGAGGATGCACGCCTGCACCTGCTGGCCAACGCCCGCGATCGGGTGGTGCGCGCCGTCGAGAGTATCCGCTTCCACGGCAAGCTCATTGAGAAGCTGCCGCCCGGCGAGATCCGCCGCGCCCTCGAGGGCCATGTGGAGCGCCAGCGCCGCTTCCCGCTCGACACCGCCAACGCCCTCCGCGGCCGCCTCCGGCGCGAGGGCTTCACCATCTTCAAGAAAGGCTCGCGCGGCGTCTCCTATGTCTGCGCCGTCAAGCGCCGCTTCCGCGTCCCCGGACAGGTGTTCTCCGAGACCATTTCCGCGCTCATCGACTTCATCGAGAAGAACCCGATGGTGCAGGTGAAGGAGCTGCCGAAGAAATTCCTCGGCATCGAGGTCCCGGCCGCCGCTCCCACCACGGCCCCCGCCGAGGGCACGACGGCGTCGGCGGCACCGTTCGCCACGCTGGCTCCCGAACAGGCCGACAAGCTCCGCAAGATGAGCAACGACCTGCGCTGGCTCGTCATGGAGGGCTACGTGACGGAGTTCTCCGACGGCAAGCTCTTCGCCGCGCCGCCCATGGCCCCGCAGGCCGCCAAGAAGGCCGAGTCCGGCGAGGATGAGCATGACCCGGTCGATTTCCCCGAGGCCCCGGCTCCGGCCGCAGGTGAGGAGAAGCCAGTCGAGCCTGCTGCGGCAACGACCCCGGCGGAACCGGCAGGAACCACCGCCGCCCCGGAAGCGGCCCCGGCGGAAGAGCCAAAACCCGAAGCCCAGGCCTGATTACCCAAACCCGCTCGCGAGAGCGGGTTTTTATTTTCCCAGCTTCCGGCGCAGGTAGGGCGCGGTCGGGCTGCGCTTCACCTTGAGCAGGCCGGGGAGCGGGCCCTGATACAGAATCTCGCCGCCGGTCGGGCCGCCGTTGGGCCCGAGCTCGACGAGGTAGTCCGCCTCGGCGAGCAGGTCGAGGTGGTGCTCGATGACGACGACCGTGTGGCTAGTCCACGAAATTGTGGAGCACCTTGATGGGCTTGTTGCCTGGGCCTTTGGGTTTCGGCAGCCGGGCCGTATCCATTAACGCCCGGGAGTCGTGTTCCGCTCGGCTATGATCAGGCTTGAGAGGTATTCCTTTTTTGCGTGGTCGACGGCGTTTTCGAATTTTTGCGGGCGCGCCATGCCCGGCGATTCGGCGAGACAAATTTGAAGTGTGTCTCCCGCAAGGCGGAGCAAGCCAAGCACGGTTTTTCCTTGTTCCTCACCCTCTCGGTAGACGACATCTATCTCGTAAACTCCCGCTGCCTGACTGGGCCGTAGACTAAAGTCGACCGAAGCCACCGTCACGGCATTGCCGTCCTTGTGGGCGATCATGCGATACTCACGACCGGAGATGGTGAGCACTATATTCGCGTCATGCGCCAATGGGATGTCACTGTAGGCCACCACCCGCCAGGTGCCTTGAAGCTGGCTGATAAGGCCGGTCGTGGCAGGAGGAAGTGCCGCAGACGACTCCGGTGCCGGGGCCTCATTGGTCTCACGTATGTGCAGTGCCTCGAAGACAAAATCGCCGTCGTCACCAGAAGTTGAACCCGCCGGACGGTTGGCCCGGGCACTCGCCGGTTCCTGCAGGCGCAGGCGCAGACGCCCGTTTTTCTCTTCCACGATG
>JBDHQK010000068.1:0-13639 GCA_039807025.1 Lacunisphaera sp. | reverse complement strand
CGACGCCGTGCGCCGCGCCGCCGAGGCCGCGGGCGTGCCGGTGATCGTCACCTCCACCGCCCCGCGGGGCTTCGCCTTTCGCCTCTCGGATGTCACGTCCGAGTTCCCCGTCTATCTGCCCGACGATCACCTGCTCATTACGACAGCGGAAGATGCCCGCACCTATGGCGAAATCGTGACCGCCCTCCGGTCCAAACCCGCGCAGAGCGCCCTCCAGCAGGTCGCCGCCGCGCCCGAGGCCAGCTTCGCCACTGCGGCCGCCACCACCCGCAGCCGGAGCGCGCACACCTGGCTCGGCCTCAGCCGGGACATGCGCCTCTTCCGCATCGACGAACGGCTGGAGACCTTCCAACCGAAACTCGCCGGCTACGACGTGCGACTGCCCGAGATGCCCGCCCAGCCCGCCACCTATGCCTTTGAGTGCGGCCGCGGCTGGGGGGCGGGAGATGACATCCGCCGCCATCTGGACGAGGGCAGCCTGCCCATCCTGCACGGGCAGATTGACGACGGCCCGATGCGCTACGAGCTCACCCTCTTCACCACGCCTGAGCGCTCACCGCTGACCGCCGCGGCGCTGAGCGGCACGGATTATCTGGTGGCCGATGCCCACGGCCACGGCCACATGTTCACCCCCGCCCAGGCTGAGGAGGAAAAGCGCCGGGCGGAGACGGAACTGAAACCAGCGGAGGTGGTGGTGCTCCACGGCCGCATCACGGCGGTCAACCGGGGTAAGACGCCCCAGCACGCGTTCTTCCGCACGGTCGTGCCCACCCTGGCCACGCCCGTTTCGCCCAAGCTGCCCGCCTGGAACTTCGATCCGGCGCATGGTTTCGGCACCTTCGCCGACTCCGGCCGCGTCTTCGCCGTGAGCCGGCTCGATGGCGCACCCCTGCCCGCCGAGGAAATATCCCTGCTGCTGGCACCCGGGCAAAGCGCCACCCTCGATTTCCTCGTGCCGCATCAGCCCGTCAGCCCGGCGCGCGCGCTGGCCCTCGCTGGCGAGTCCTTCGACGGTCGGCTGGCTGAGACCCGCGCCTTCTGGCGCGCCAAGCTCACCTCGGCAGCCTCATGGCAGCTGCCCGAGCCGCGCATTCAGGAGATGGTTCGCGCCGGCCTGCTGCACCTCGACCTCATCACCTACGGCCGCGAGCCGCAAGAGCCGCTGCTGCCGGCCATCGGACTCTACACTGCGATCGGCTCCGAAAGCGCCCCCATCATCCAGTTCATGGACAGCATGGGCTGGTCCGCCACGGCGGAGCGGGCGATCGATTTCTTCCTGGAAAAACAACACCCCGACGGCTTCATGCAGAACTTCAACGGCTACATGCTCGAGACCGGCGCCGTGCTCTGGACGATGGGCGAGCATTACCGCTACACGCGCGACGATGCCTGGCTGCGGCGCGTGCATCCCCGCCTCACCCTGGCCTGGCACTACCTGCGCGACTGGCGGCGACGCAACCTGCAGCCCGAGCTCCGGGGCGACGGCTACGGTCTGCTCGACGGCAAGACCGCCGATCCCAACGATCCCTTCCGCTCTTACATGCTCAACGGCTATGCCTACCTCGGCCTGTCCCGCACGGCGGAGATGCTGCGCCAGGCCGCGCCCGACGAGGCGGCGGAATGCCAAGCCGAGGCCGACGCACTGAAACACGACCTCCGCGACTCCTTCGCCGCCGGCCTCGCGCGCGCCCCCGTCGCGCCTCTGGGCGACGGCACCTGGGCGCGTGCCGCCGCGCCGTGGACCAGCTACCGCGGCCCCGTCATGCTGCACGCCGACGGCGGCAGCTGGTTCACCCACGGCACCAACACCGCGCGCGACGCGCTACTCGGGCCGCTCTACCTGGTCTTCCAGGAAGTGATCTCGCCGGAAGAGCCGATGGCCGGCGAGTTACTCGCCACGCAGGCCGCCCTGATGCTGCGCGACGGGGTGGCCTTCAGCCAGCCCTACTACAGCCGCCACCCGTGGGTGCACCTCCAGCGCGGCGAGACCAAGGCCTTCCTTCAGGCCTGGTATGGCGCACTCGCCGCCCTCGCCGATCGCGAGACCTACACCTTCAACGAGCACTTCTTTCCCGCCAGCGACCACAAGACGCACGAGGAGGCCTGGTTCCTCATGCAAACGCGCTGGATGCTCTACCTCGAGGTCAACGACACGCTGCGCCTGCTCGCCGGCATCCCGCGGGCCTGGCTGCGCCCGGGCGGAGTCATCGCCGTGGAGCGCGCCGCGAGTTATTTCGGCCCGCTCTCCTTCCGCGTGGCGGCGGCGGACGGCGGGAGCCTGCACACCACCATCGATTGCCCCGGCGACCGCCGCCCCCGGCGCATCGTCCTGCGCGTGCCCCACCCGGACGGGCGCCACCCTCTCGGAGTCACCGGCGGAAGCTACGACGCCGCCACGGAATCCGTGGTGATCGATGCCTTCACCGGCCACGCCGAGATCAACCTGCGCTACTGAGCCGCCCGCGCACCCGGGCGGCCCATGAAAGGGTTGCCTCCTCCCGGTGCTGTTGCGTGGATAACCACGCCCGGCATGAAGGCCTCGTTCATCATCCCGCTCTACAACTGCCTGCCGCTCACGCAGGCGATGCTGGCGAGCCTGCGCGCAACCCTGCCCCCCGGCCTCGACGGTGAGATCATCCTCGTGGACGACGGCAGCACCGACGGCACGCGAGCCTGGCTGGGAAACCTGCCCGCCCCTTGCCGGGCGATCCTCAACGAGCAGAACCGCGGCTTTGCCGCTACTTGCAATCGCGGTGCCGCCGCCGCCACTGGCGAGATTCTCTTTTTCCTCAACAACGATCTCGTGCTGCTGCCGGGCTGGCTCGGGCCGATGCTCGCCGCCTTCGACCGTTTTCCCGACGCCGGGCTCGTCGGCAATGTGCAGCGCAACCTTGCCACCGGTGCCATCGACCACACGGGCATCTACTTCAACCATCAGGGCAAGCCCGCCCACCGCACCGACCTGCCCCTCGCCACGCGCTGGCTCGGCTGGCCCGCGTATCGCCGCGTGGACGCCCTGACCGGGGCCTGCTTCGGCCTCCGCCGCACCGTCTGGGAAAAGCTCGGGGGCTTCGACGAGGGTTTCCGCAACGGCAGCGAGGACATCGACCTCGCCCTGCGTGCCTCCGCCGCCGGGCTGCATCACTACGTCGCGCTGCGCAGCGTCGTGCGGCATCACATCAGCGCCTCGGCCGGCCGCAACCTGCGCAACGAGCAGAATAGCTTCCGGCTGATGGGCCGGTGGCGGGAACGCATCGAGGTGCTCGCCGCGCGAGACTGGAGCCGACAGCAGATCATCAGCCACGCCGACCAGTCCGGTGTGTTCGATTATCACCGTATCCACGCCGCCCTCGTCCATTGGCTGGGTCTGCCGGTGATCCCGGTCGCCGTGCGCGAGGGCATCGCCGCCGCGATGGAACTGGAGCGGCAAAGATGGCGCGAGTTGCTGGAAGGAGCCCCGCCACCGCCACCCCCGCCACCGGTCCGCACCGACCAGATTTAGCCCGCGCGCTCGACCGAGCGCACGACCGACTGCGGCCGCCGGTTCACCGTCAGGAACATCCGGCCGATGTATTCGCCGATCAGGCCGAGCACCACCAGCTGCGTGCCGGAGAAAACCAGCAGCGCGCCCATCAGCGAACCCCAGCCGTAGTCCGGACCCTGGTTGGTGTAGCGCAGGTAGAAGATGAACCCCAAGCCGAGCAATCCGGACGCCGCCATCAGCAGGCCGAGCAGCGTGGCCAGCCGCAGCGGCATCACCGAAAAGTTCACGAAGGTGCTGAGCCAGAGCCGCAGGAGCCGGCGCAGCGTGTAGCCGCTCTGCCCCGCCGCGCGCTCCGCATGCCGCACCTCGAGGGTCCCGATGTTCTGCGTCACCTGCAGGATGAGCCCGTCAATGTAGGGATACGGGCCGTCGTGCGTCGCCACCTCCCTGGCCACGAACGCACTCACGCAACGGAAGCTCGAAAGATAGAAGCCCTTCGGTTTGTCCAGCACCCAGTCCGTCAGGCGGTTGGTCAGCCAGCTGCCGAAGTTGCGGAATGCCGAGTGCTCCTTCTGGCCGTAGTGCCCGTAAACCACGTCGAGGCCCTCATTCTTCGCGTGCTGCCACAGCTTCACCGCCTCGGCCGGCGGGTTCTGGCCATCGTCGTCGAGGTTGACGACATAGGCCCCGCGCGCGTGGCGGTAGCCGGTGAGCACGGCGTTGTGCTCGCCGTAGTTGCGGGCGTGGTTGACGAAGATCATCGGGATGCGCGCATCGCGCAGCAGCTCGCGGCAGAGCCCCGCCGTGGCGTCGCGGCTGCCGTCGTTGACCAGCACCACCTCGTGGCCGCCGTCAATCGTGAGGCCTTCGATCTCCTTCACCAGCGGGACGAGGGTGTCGGCGCTGTAGTAAAGCGGGATGACGAAGCTCAGGGCGGGGGTCATGGGGTGAGGCGACGGCGGAGTGTCAGGATTTTTGCGCCACAGTCAGCACCGAATTTCCCAGCGGCAGCGTGGCACCCGCCCCGAGCCAGGCGTGCTCAAGTGCCATCAGGAAGTTGAAGCCGGCCTCGACGGGCGCCGGAAAGAGGCCGACATCGCTGGTCGATGCCGCGGGCGGCAGTATCTTCCGGCGCAGCACCGCGAGCGGAAACAGCAGCGTGTTCCAATATGTGCTGCGCCGGATCGCGAAGCCCGCGCCCCGCAACAACGCAGCCACCTCGCCGCGCGAGTAGCGCCGCAGATTTCCCACCTCGCGATCGTGATAGGAATACATCCATTGATACGCCGGCATCGTCAGCACCACGAACCCACCCGGCCGGAGGCAGCGATGGAACTCGCGCAGCGCCTGCGTCGGATCGGCCACCTGGCACACCACGTCGCATGACACCACGGCGTCGAACGTCCTGTCTGCAAACGGCAGCGCGGCGACGGAGCCTTGCATCACCTCGCCACCGGCGCGCTCCCGGGCCAACTCGCAGGCCAGCGGGGAAAAATCCAGGCCCGTCAGCGTCCAGCCCGGCCGGGCCGCCTGCAGCGCCTTGAGCAAACCGCCCGTGCCGCACCCGGCATCCAGCACACGGACCCCCGCAGACGGCAACGCCGCGCGCAGGCTGCGGCCCACATGCCGGTGCAGCGCGCGGTAATACCACATCGTGTCCTCCACTGCGGCCATCTTGCGGTATTCGTCGGGTTGCATTGCCGAAGCCTATTTTCCCAGCGCCAGCGCGCGCAGTTCAAAGGCATGCAACGCGAAGGACAGGCGGCGATTGTCCCCGCCGCCCGGGGCCGCACCCGCCGGACCGGCCAGCGTCACCACGGTGTTGCCCGGCTGGAAAAGCAGGCGATCGAAAACCACCTCCTCCAGCGAACCATCCATCGCGCGCACCCCGGCGGAGTGTTGCTCCAACCGCAACTCCAGCGGCCCGGGCGCCAGTGCGCGCACGCGCACGGCGAGTTGGGCCTCCACCGGCCGGGCCGACGGGTTGTTCACCACGATCCGCCCGCTCCCCTCCGACCAGCGCCAACGATCCGCCCCGCGTCCCTCGGCCGCATGCCAGCCCGATGCAAACTCGGCCCGCAACCGGCCCGGCGCGGCCACCCGCACCGCGTGGAATACCTCGTTGACGCGGATCAGGTCGTCCGCCGCCAGCGGCACGGTGTGCAACAGATTGTCGCTCAGATCCCATTCGCCCTTCAGCTCCGTGTCCAACCGCCCCTCGTAGGTGTGCGTCGCGAAGTATTGGGGCTTGCGCAGCAGGAAGGCGTTCGCCCAGAGCCGCGACCAGAACTTCTCGATTTGCATGTTGAGTGAGGTCACCTGCGGCATGGCCTCCAGCCGACGCAGCTCCAGCAGCGCTCGATCGACCCGCAAGGGCGGCCGGGCCATCTGCCGGGCAAAAAGCACTGCCGTGTAAACATTGCCCGCCAGCACCAGCACCACCGTGGCGGCCGTCGCCCGGCGCCAGACCGCACGCCCTGCCTCGCCCAGCGCCGTTAGACTGCCTGCCACCCCCACGATCAGTCCGGGATAAAAGACCGAGAAGAGCTTGAAGGCGTCGTAACTGGCGTTGGCCCGGATTTGGCTCTCCCCGGCGAGCAGAGCCCAGCCCACGAGCACCGGCAGCACCAGCGCCAGCGCGGCCAGCGCAGCGGCCTGGCGGCGGCGCCACAGCAGCGCGATGCCCGCGACCGTGACCGTCAGCACGATCGCACTGAGCGCCAGCCGCATCGGCAGCGGCCAGGCGTCCAGCCCGGTGTCGCGCAGCAAGCCAAGCCAGCCCTCGGGCGAAAGCAGCGGCACCGGCCAGCCAAAGTCATACCGTTCAAACAGCGCGAAGCGCTCCCGCAGGCCATCGAAGCGCCCCCAGAACAGCCCTGCGCACGCCGCGAGCATCGTGAGCACCATGACCAACACCCGCGCCGGCCCGCGCCAGTCGCGCCGCCGCCAGGCCTCCGCCAGCAGCCAGGCGACCGCCGGGGCCAACGCCACCGTGAGGATGAAGTTGTAGCTGCCAGCCAGCAACCAACAGGCCGCGAGCACCATCGGCGCCCAAGCCCAAGGCCGCCGCCCGCGGCCAGCGGCGATCACGGCCAAGGTCAACAGCGCGGTGCCCTGCGCAGCATAAAGCTGGCCGAGCGCGCCATGATGCACGGCGTAGGCCCCGAGCGGGGAAAACAGGTAGATGACGGCCGGCACCAAGCCGGCGATCCCCCGCAAGCCAAGCGCGGCGCGCCCTAGCAGCAGGATCAGCAGGCCGTTCAGCACCAGGATCACTACTCCGCTGAGGCTGACCAACTGGTGCCCCTGCAAGCCGAGCACCGCCCCGTTGTGCGCCAGCAAGGCCGAGGGCGTGAAATGATTCAGCCGCAACCAAAAATCAAAGAATGTCTCCGCTGAGCCGACCTGCGTCACCTCTGGCTGGCCGAGGAAGCCAATCCGATCGTCCTTGGAGAACTCCTGGAAGACGCGGGCTCCGGCGGCGTAGTCGGCGTGATCGCAACTACCCAGCGAGGACGAGGTCAGCGTCCATGCCCCGCGCTGCGCCATCGGCCAGAGCAGGGCCCAGCCAGCCACGACCGCCAGCGGCAGCAACCCGCGCATGCCCCACCAGCCATCCACCCAGCGCAGCAGCGCGGCGGGGCCGGCGCGCCAGGCCGCCACCACCAACAGCGCCAGCGGCAGCAGTTCGCTGCCCAGCGCGTAGGTCTTGGTGCCAACCAGCGTGGTGTGCGCGCCCACCCACACCACTGCCGATTGCAACGCCAGGCCCAACCCCGGGGCCAGTGCCCACCACCAGCGCCGCCACGCCCGTGGCACCACCAGCCACGCCAAGCCCAGGCCCCAAAAGCAAGTATGCACAATCAGCGCGGCAGCGATGAGGTAGTAGAGCATGGACAACGGGGCCGGGCTGGCCGCTTCCACCAAACTCCGCTCTCCTTGGCTTGGGAAGCCAATTGTGCCACGCCGGTCGGCTCATTGGGATCGGCGGCGGCTCCGCGACCGGCCTTTCCTCTCGACGCCCGGCGCGGGCGCGGACACATCTTGCCCGTTGCATGGCCCAACCCGCTCCCGTCCGTCGCTCCCGCCCACCTCGCTTCACCGGACTCTTTCCTGACGAGGTGGCGCCGGATTCTTTCTGGATCCGCGAGCAGGGAACCCTCGTGCTACCGCGGCTTGAGGGCATCAAGCAGCTCGTCGTGGTGGGCGAGGTGCTACCGCCGGTGCCGGATAACCCGACTTCCCGGGGTGACCTGGGACTGATCGTGCAGCTGGACGGCGTGGAGTTCGCCGCCGCCGCGCTGCCACCCGGGCCTTTCCGCTTGGAGTTTGCCCTGCCGCCAGACGACCCGACAACCAGGCACCTGCTCGGGCTGCGCCTTGCCGGTGTGGGCCGGAGCAACCTGCTCGCCTGGCTCGGCCGCATCACCGGGCTGCGCCTCTGGCAGCCTTGGCGCGCGCAGGCCCTCAACCGCCGGCTCCTCCTCGCGCGCCTCGAGGCCGACGGCGAGGTGCTGTTCGACTTCTCAAACCGCGCCGCACCGTGGAACGCCGCCTTCACCCGCCGTTCGCTCCAGCTTGGTCTGAACCTCCTCGGCTACTTCCGCGCCGACCTCGGCATCGGCGAGTCGGTCCGCTGCATGGCGCGCGCCGCCGATGCCGCCGGGTTGGACAGCGCCTTCGTGGACCTGAAGCTGCCGTGCAAGAATCCGCTGACCGACACGAGCTTCGCCGCGCGGCTGCAGGCGGAGAATCCGCACCCGGTTAACGTCTTCCACGTGGATCCGCCGGGCATGCGCGACCTTGACCACCACCACGGCGCCGCCTTCCGCCGCGGCAAATACAACATCGGCTACTGGGCGTGGGAGCTGCCGGAGTTTCCTGACGCGTGGATCCATTTCTCCGATTATTGCGACGAGGTGTGGGCGCCATCGCGTTTCGCGGCCGAGGCCATCGCCCAGAAAGTGCCGGTGCCGGTGCTGACGATGCCACATGCGATTTCCTTCGCCCGACCGGCCGGTGACGGCCGGAAGAAGTTCGGCCTGCCGGCGGACCAGTATCTCTTCCTCTTCCTCTACGACCTAAACTCCTACTCGGAGCGCAAGAATCCCGCCGCTGTCATCGAGGCCTTCCGCCGCTCCGGCCTGGCCGGTCGCGGCGCCGCGCTCGTCATCAAGGTGCACAACACCGCGGGTAACCCGGCCGACTTCGCGCGCCTGCAGGAGGCCGCCCAGTCGCTGCCGGGCACGACGCTCATCACCCAGACGCTCTCGCGAAGCGAGATCTACGAACTCGAGGCGGCCTGCGACTGCTTCGTCTCGCTGCACCGCTCCGAGGGCTTCGGCCTCGCGATCGCCGAGTGCATGTATCTCGGCAAGCCGGTCATCGCCACCGACTGGTCGGCCTCGGCCGAATTTCTCAACGCGGCCAACGGCTGTCCCGTGCGCGCGACGACCATCACCCTCGACCGCAACCACGGCCCCTACGCCAAGGGCCAGACCTGGGCGGAACCCGACACCGACCACGCCGCGGAGTGGATGCGGCGGCTCGTCGCCGACCGGGCCCTCGCGGCTTCCCTCGGCGCCGCCGCCCGCGCCACCATCGAGCGCGATTTCGCGCCGGCCGTCATTGGCGCCCGCTACCGCCGCCGGCTCGAGGCCATCGCCGGCTGGTGACGCTCAGCGCAGCGCGGTCTTCCTGAGCCAGATCTGCCCGCCGCCGCCCCGGGCGCACAGCGGCATGCGTTCGCGGAAGAAGGCGTTCTGCGTGTCGAACAGCCACGCCGTGAACAGCGCGATCTCGAAGGCGCGGTTATACATCAGGAAGGCGCGCAGCACATATTGCTCGTTCCACGCCCGGCCCTCGTCGAGCCACTCGCGCGGATACTCGAGGTTGCCGGCGACGTCGTGGATGTGGATATGGACGCCGGCCTGCAGCGCGGGCAGCACGTCGAAATAGAGGCGGTTCACGTCGCTGCCGATCTTGCTGACGTGGGAGGAGTCGATGAACAGGATGTCGTTGGCCTCGAGCTCGGTGAACACCGACAACGGCACCTCCTGCACGCGCTTCCCGATCAGGGTGGCGCGCGCGCGGTCGCCCGGCTGGAGCAGCACATTCAGCCGGCTCAGGTCGGGATCGATGAAGGTCAGCTGCGTCCGCCCACCGAGGACGTGCTGGTTCACATCGAGCATCGCGGCCGAGCTGAAGCCCGAGCCGACTTCGACGATGCGCTTCGGCTGCAGGTGTCTCATCATGCTGTAGAGCATGATGCCGTCAAAGTGCCCGTAGGACGAATTGTTGAGGTGGTAGCGCCGGCCCGCCGCCGGCTCCTCGGGAAAAGGCTGGGCCGGGTAATGGGCCGCGAGCTTCTCCAACAGCGCCAGTTGGCCGGCCTCGTTCAGGTCCACGCCGCCGAAGGGCGGACCAAAGCCGCCGCGCGCGATGGCCTCGGCGACCTCCTCCCTCGAGTGCAGCGGCGAGTAGAAATGGCCCGGGGGGTGAAACCCGGCCCACTTGGCCCCCTCGGCGCGCAAGCGCGCATTTTCCGCCACCAGCTGTTTGTGGTTGAAGAGACTTGAGAACCAGGAACTCCAGGCCATGAGCCGCAAGTGTATGGGTGCTCGCCCGGGCCTCCGCCAATCCAAAATCGCGGAGTGCGACTCAGGGCTTCCCCGCCCCGCCGGGCGGCGTGACGGCGATGACCACGTTGCCGACCGACAGGCTCAGCTCGCGCGGATCACCGCTGGCGGGACGCGCGGCCGGCTGGTCGGTGGCAAATTCCACGCGGGTCGTGCCCGGGGGCAGGAGGAACGCCGGGAACTCGTGCCGCTGGCTGCGGCGCGGCACCGGAGCGGCAAAGGTCGCCTGGCCGTTGACGCGGAATTCCATGTGCCGGTTGGAAAGCGCACCGATCTCGGCGCTCATGCGGACCTCCAGCGGGTGATTCGACCGGTTAGTCAGGCGCAACACCGCCTGCTGCCGGCTCCAGCGCCAGGAGTTCGTGCCGTCGGACTCGATCTGATACCAGCCACCTCCCCGCTCCACGGTCACCGGGGCCACGTCGCGCTTCTCGCCCGCCAGTCGGTAGAAATCCCGCAGCGGTGGCGCCAGTTCCGCCAGGCCGGCGAAAACCGAAAGATTGCCCGCCAGCAGGAGCGGCAGCCAGCGGCGTCCGCGCGGCACCAGCACGTTGAAGGCGAGCGTCAGCGGCAGCACGACGCGCGTGAAGGCCCCCGGGTAGCCTTCCCAGACCGGCGCACCCACCATGACGAACAGCAGCGCGAAGGGCGCGCCCACCCGCCACCAGATCGCGGCCGGCTGCCAGCGCGTCAGGACGAAGGCCACCTGCACCGTCAGGGCCGTCACGGCGGCAAGCGTGATCCAGAGTGGCCGGATCCAGCCGTCGCGGCCGAATTCGCCGATGAGGCCGATCCATTTCTCGAAGAAGCCCGTCAGCGGCAGCGTGAAATTGTTCAGGCCGACTCCTTCAATCGACTGCGGCAGGCGCAGCCGGATGTAGAGCACCCAGGCCGCGAGCGGGGCGACGACGAGCGCGGCGCGCGCCGCGAGTTCCAGCCACGACCGCCCGCCAGACGCCGGACGGCGGAACAACGCGGGCAGCGCGAGCACGCTGGTTTCCTTGCCGAGGGTCGCCAGCGCCAAGAGCGCGGTGCCGGCGTTCCGCCGGCCGGCCTCGATCAGCGCAACCGAGCCCGCGACGAGCAGCAGGCTCGGCCCGTCCACCAGCGAATGCCGCACGCTCATGCACATGCCGTGCGAGAACAGCACGCCGCCCCAGCGCAGAAAATGATCCGCGCTGTCCGGCGGAAACCAGCGCCACAGCAGCCAGGCCAGGATGAGCCAGCACGCGACGTTGAGCAGGGGATAAAGGTGCACGATCCAGAACGGCTGGCCTCCGCCGAGCAGCCACGCCGTCCACGAGAGCAGGATGCGCTTCGCGCGGTAGGGCAGGTTGTCCACCGAAGTTTGCAACTCGGATCCAGTCAGCAGCGGATCGAGGGCGATCTGGACATAGTAGGCGCCGTCGTAGCCATAAGAGTCCTCGTAAACATAGTGCGGCACGGCCTTGAGCGCGGGCATTTTCCCGTCGCCGAGCTTGTCGCCGATCGAGATCAGGCTCGTGAAACCCGTCGTGGGATCATGGAAACGCCCGATGCCAGCGAGAAACAAGCCGACGCAAACTAGGCCCACGATGCGCCAAGGAGCCCACCATCGCCGTGGCTGGAGCGCGTCCCCGCTGCGCGCCTGATTCATGTGCCCTGGCCCGGATTTTCCGGACGAAAACCGGCCGGCGCGGGCTTGTGTTTTAGGGTGGCCATGGGCAGCTTGCCGCATCACAGAACGCGAGATTTTCATGTCAAATCCAAATCCCCCCACCGCGCCGACAGCGGCGCCCTTTTGGCTCTTGGCGCTCGTGGCGGTGGGGTTGGCGGCCCTGGCCTGGTTCCTCCACGGCCGGACCACGGTGGTGGCCGCCGGCTCCGATTCCTCCGGCTATCTGAACGCCGCGCGGCTGCTGGCCCGGGGAGAGCTGAGCGCCCCGCAACGCGTCCCGCCCGAACTGGGCCCAGAGGTGTCGCCCTTTCACTTCATGCCGCTCGGCTACGGGCTCGGCGGCCACGCGGGCGTCATCGTGCCCACTTATCCGCTCGGCCTGCCGTTGCATTTCGCGGCGGGTGGGCTCGCGCTGGGCTGGCGGCTCGGCCCGCTCTGGGTGATCGTGGGCGGCGCGGTGGCGGGCATCCTGCTTTGCTACGCATGCGGCCGGGAATTCGGGATCAGCCCGCCGCTCGCCTTCGCGGGGGCCACAACCCTGGCGCTGTCACCCCTGTTTCTGTTCTCCTCGATCCAACCGCTGAGCGACACGCTCGCGATGACGTGGTGCGTCGGCACCGTGTGGCTGGCGCTGCGCGCGCGGCGGGGATCCGCGACCTGGGCCGTGGCTTGCGGCGCGGCGCTGGCCGTGTGCGTGCTGGTGCGGCCGACCAACGTGCTCCTGCTGCCGTGCCTCGTCATCCTGCTCGGCGACTGGCGCCGCCTCCTGGCGGCCGGCCTCGGCGGCCTGCCGGGTGCGCTGGCGCTGGCTTGGTGCAACCAGCGGCTCTACGGCAACCCCTTCACCACCGGCTACGGCAACGTGCTCGCCTCCCTTGATTCGCAATGGGTGCTTCCCACCCTCCTGCACATCGGGCTCTGGACCGCCCGCCTGTTGCCCGCCGGGCTCCTCCTCCTGCCGCTGGCTGCGCTGCCGTTGTGGCGGCAGCGCGGCCGCCTCCTCCTCGCGCTGGCGGCGTGGGGCGTGGCCTTTGTGGTTTTCTATTCATTCTACGACGTGACCCACGAAACGTGGTGGTGCCTGCGCTTCATCCTGCCCGCGCTGCCGGCCCTGATCTTTGCCGCGCTCCTGGGACTGGACACGCTGTGCGCGCGGGCCAAGGGCGCCGCCCCGCGCTGGCGCCTGCTTGCTGCCGGCGGGCTCGTGGTGTGGTCGGCGGCCGTTTATCAAGCTTGGGTGCCCCGCCTCGGCCTGCTCGAGATCGGCCGGATCGAATCCGCCTACCATGAGGCCGGCCTGTGGGCCCGCCGGAACCTGCCGCCCAACGCCGTCGTTGCCACCCTCCCGGCCAGCGGCGCGCTCTATTATTACACCGGATTTTCCGTCATGCGCTGGGACCTCATTTCTCCGGCGGACTTCAAGCGCTATGCTGCTATCCTGCGGGCGGCCAACCGCCCGGTCTATGCGATGCTTTTCAACGGCGAGGCCCGTGCGCTCGAGGAGCACATGCCCGACAAATGGGAGCGTATCGAGACCGTCGCTGGCATCTCCTTCTGGAAGCTCTCGCCCGCACCCTGACCGCGATGCTCCTCCTCGACGCCACGCACACCAGCCATACCCGGGCGCAGACGGGCATCCAGCGCGTGTGCCGCTCGCTCCACGCCGCGCTGGCCGCGCAACAACCGGTCCGCGCAGTCTGCCACGATCCCTACCTCGGGGCCTGGCGTGAGCTCAACACGCGCGAGGCGCGCTGCCTGCAACCCGGCCAGACGGCGACGGGTTCGCGCGGGGCGCGGTGGCCGTTGCACCAAAAACTGGCGGGGCATGTCCGCCGCCTCGCCGGCGCGCCGCCGCCGGGG
>JBDHQK010000067.1:0-13653 GCA_039807025.1 Lacunisphaera sp. | reverse complement strand
GCAGCACGACGAGCTTCGGCACGACCAACGCCGGCTCGATGAACGTGACCTCGACCGGCGCGGTCAGCCAGACCGGCCCGATCACCACCGGTGCCGCCACCTTCAGCGCGGCCGGTCAGGCCATCACCCTGACGCAAGCGGCCAACGACTTCACCGGCGCGGTCAACCTGACCGGGGCGACCACGACCATCACCGACGCCAACGCGCTGGCCCTCGGCACGCTGGCCACGGGCAATCTCACGGTGAACTCGAGCGGCCTGCTGAACCTCGGGCAAGGCACGGTGACGGGCACCCTGACCGCCAACAGCGGCGGCTTTGCGATCTCGCAGACCGGTGCGCTGACGGTGACGGGCACCTCCGGCCTGACGGCCACGGGCGCCGCCATCACCCTGACGCAGGCGGCGAACGACTTCACCGGCGCGGTGACGGCGACAGGCACGAACATCCAGCTCACCGACACCAACGCGCTGACGGCGGTGCTGAGCGACGGCGGCGCGAGCACGCTGGCCGCCGGCGGCGCCCTGGTGACCTCGGGCAGCACGACGGGCCTGCTCACGACGACGACCTCGGGTGGTGCCGGCAGCACGACGAGCTTCGGCACGACCAACGCCGGCTCGATGAACGTGACCTCGACCGGCGCGGTCAGCCAGACCGGCGTGCTGGCCGCCAGTGGCACCCTGACGGTTGGCGCCGCGGGCCAGCCGATCACGCTCACGCAGAACAACGCGGTCACCGGCACGGCGACCCTGAGCGGTGCTGCGACACAGTTCACCAACACCCTCGCCACCACGGCGGTCCTGACGACGACCGGCGCCACCGCCCTCACCGCCACGGGCCAGACCCTTAATGTGTCGGGCGGCGTGACCGGTGCCTCGCTCACCACGAGCGCCGGGACGACCAACCTCGGCACGTTGAATGTCGGCAACAACCTGACGATGACCTCCTCCGGCAGCATCACGCAGGGCGGCGTGCTCACCCTGCCCGGGTTGCTGACCCTGTCCCTCACGACCCCCGGATCCGACATCCTGTTGCACTCGCAAAACAATGATCTTGGCGCCAACGCCCCGTTGCTCGCCGGCACGGTGGCCAGCATCCGCGACCTGAAATTCCGGAACATGAATACCGGCGCCAAGGTGCCGGTCATCGCCCCGGCGACAACCAATCTGACCGGCCTGACCAATCTGCGCGACCTGACGCTGGATTTCCCCAACGCTCCCATCGACCTGCCCGGCATCACCGCCTCGGGTAATATGACGATCAACGCCGGCGGCGCCATCACCGACAGCGGCGCCTCGGTCGTGCCGGGCACGACGACTCTCAACGCCAACGGGAATAACATCACGCTGGATTTCCCCGGCAACAACTTCGGCACCGTCAGCCTGAACGGCGGGACCATCACCCTGACCAACGTCAGCATGGTCAACCTCGCCGGCGTGCTGGCGAGCGGGGGCTTTAACCTGTCGTCGCTCGGCACCCTGACCATCAGTTCGCCGATCTCGAGCGGCTCGACCGTCAACCTCAGTTCAACCGGCGGCAGCCTGGTCATTGACGCCGCAATCAGCGCCACCTCCGGCAACCTGGCCCTGACCGCCGCCCAGAACGTGACCGCCAGCGCGCCAGGCACGCTGGCCACCGGAGGCGGGTCGGTCACGGTGCAGGCGGGCGACGCGGCGCAGTTGTCAGGCATCACCACCGCGGGCGGCAGTGTGACGATCACGGCCGGGAGCACCGCCACATTCATCAGCCCCCTGACCATCAGCGGGCCATTCCTGGTCGCCGCCGGCGGCAACAGCACCTTCAACCAGGCTATCAGCGGCTCCGGCTCTCTCACGGTGAACACCAGTGGCATCACCCGCTTCAACGGGGCCATCAGCGGCCTCGGCAGCCTGCTCACCAATACCGGCGGCTCCACGGTGCTCGCGGGCGGCGCGCTCGGCGTCTCCGGCTCGTTCCGCTTCAATGACCCGGTGATCCTCGAGGCCGCCACCACCATCACCGGCCCCACCGGCCGCTTCAACAGCACGCTGGACGGCAGCCAGGCCCTCAACGTCAACCTCTCCGGCGACGCGGTCTTCGTCGGCGCCGTGGGCGGCACGCAGCGCCTGGCGAGCATCACCACGGACAGCGCCGGCCGCACCCTCTTCTATGGTGGCTCCGTGCTCACCACGGGAGCCCAGGCTTACAATGATGCTGTCCTGCTGGGCACCAACACGGCCTTCACGGCCACCGCCCTGACCTTCAACAACACGGTCAACACCGGCCCCACGCTGGCTTCGCTGGGCGGCCTCAGCGCGGCGGCCACCGGCGAGAGTGACCTCACGGCCAATGTCTCCGGGGCCACCGTCTTCAACGCGCCTGTCGGGCAGAGCAGCCGGGTGGGGGATGTGACGACCGATGTGGCCGGCACCACCACGATCGCCGCGAACTTCAACGCCACCAAGATGACCTTCCGCGATCCGGTGATCATCGGCGGCGTCGCGCCGACCACGATCGCCGCCAGCACCGCCTCCACCACCGAGGGCATCAGCTTCCAGCAGGGCATGACCGGCGCGGGCCGCACCATCGTGCTGAACGCCCCGCTCGCCACCATCTCCTCGGCCGGCGACATCGGCGGCTCGGCCGGCCGGTTCGCCGCGGTCACCGCCGCCGGCCGCAATCTGGTGGTGGGCGGCGATATCTGGACGGAGGGCGACATCCAGCTCTCCATCGGCACCAATGGCTCGGACGCCTCCAACGACTTCCTCCAGTTCACCGTGCCGGGCTCGACCACGCCGCGGGCGACCCGGCTGGACTCGGCCACGGGCGCCATCGTGCTGGGCAGCGGTGCCGTCACGGGCACCACGGCCAAGACGGCCCCGCCGTTGCGCGCCTCCCTCTTCAAGAGCAACCCCGGCGACCTGCTGATGTTTGCCCGGAAGATCACCATCCAGCCCTTCGAGCGTCTCGCGGTGCGCAACGGCTCGCTGATCATGATTGCCGACGGCACGGCGGCGACCGACGGCATCACCCTGAGCAACACCGCCGCCGCCAACTACCTGGTGCTGGCCAGCAGCGTGCCGAATTCCGCCGCCTCGCCCTCGGCCATCGCGATTCGCTCCCGGGCCCCGGCCAACGTCATCAACCAGCATGGAGCCACCGCCCTGGACAACGGCACCGACCTTGTGGCCGGCAAGGTGCTCTTCTACACTGCGGCCTTCAACACCGCGGCCACCCCGATGCCGACCCGCACGGCGTTTTCGCCCGCCACCGGGGCCGACTTCTTTGATTACGCCAACAGCAACGGCAACCTCGTGCTGGGCCTCGGCACGCTGGTCATCACCGTCCTGCCTGATGCCGGCGGGGTGCGGACCAACGTGTATGTCGCCGATCTGGTCACCAACAATCCGACCCGCTCCGTCCAGCCCAACCTGGCCTACCTGGATCTGAGCACGGCGCCGGTGTTCTCCAATTTCCCGAACGCCCAGTTCATTGACCCCACGATCTTTGGCGAGATTCCCACGAATGACCTGGCCTTGCGGGCCCTGGTCTCCTTCGGTGCGCCGACGCGCAACACCCTGCAGCAGGCCTTCACGCCCAACGTCCCGCGCGGCGACATCGAGGTCGCGCTGCCGGAAGCCGATCTCGCCGCCGCCGTGCGCGAGCAGCTCCAGGCCCTCGGCATCTATGCCCGCGCCCTGACCCCGGCGGAACGCGCGGCTCGCGAGCGCTGGGCCGCCGTCTTTGTGACCGTGCCCGAGCGCACGCGGCCCACCGAGTCCGACTATCAGGTGGCGGACGCGCGCGTCGAGGACCGGGCGGTGCGCGAGGTCATACGCTACGCCTCCCGGATTGGCCTCATCGGCGAGAGCCAGGGCACGCTGGATGACATCGCCCGTGCGCTGGCGGCCAGTTACGATGAATTCAACCGGACCGCCGCCACGGGGGAGAAGACGCAGGCGATGCTGGTCGCCGATTTCCGCGACTGGCTGCTGGCCAGCCACGGATCCGATGCGGGCAAGGTGCTGAATTACGTCAAGGTCCTGCGCGCCACGCTGCAGAAGATCGAGTTGCTCGGCCTCACCCGCCAGGAACTCGAGGGCTCCAAGGCGCAGATTTACGGCAGCGTGCTCCGCACCCGGCTCAACATTGATCCCGAGTTTCTCCGCTCCCTCGTCGAGGGCATGCCGGCGGACACGCTGCGGGACATCAAGCAGCCCGCGACGCAGGCCTCCGTCGCGCCGAAGCAGTCGGCAACTCCGACCATCGACTGAGCCCGACGGGCCATCACGGTGGCGGCCGGATTCCTCGCTTGTGCCGTTGGCGGGAATCCCTATCGAGGGATTGCTGCCTATGGACACCACCCCCGGCCTACCCCAACAAAATCGCCGCCTGGCGGCCGTGATGTTTCTCGATATGTGCGGCTACAGCGCGATGATGGCCAAGGACGAGGCGCTGGCGCTGGCTTGCGTGGGCGCACTGGAAAAACTGCTGCGCGCCGAGATCCCCAAGCATGGCGGCCGGCTGGTCAAGTTTCTGGGCGACGGCTCGATGGCGGAGTTCCCCACGGCGCTCGCCGCTGTCACCTGCAGCCAGAGCCTGCTCAGTATGATCGAGGCCAACAATGCCTGGGTCCCGCCGGAGAAGCGCTATGCCGTGCGCATCGGCCTGAACCTGGGCGAGCTGGTTGACGTGCAGGACGATATTTTCAGCGACACTGTCAATGTGGCCGCGCGGGTGCAGCCCCTGGCCGATCCGGGCGGCATCGCCATGACGAGCCTGATTTATTCGCAGGTGAAGAATCAGCTGAGCCTGAGGGGCACCTATCTCCCGCCCCAGAAGCTCAAGAACATCCCCGAGAAAATCCGCATTTTCCTGGTCCATCCCAACCAGGTGGAATCGCCGGTGCAGAACACGGGTCAGCACCGCAAGCTCGCCATCCGCGTGGCGGTGGGCGTGGTGGTGCTGCTGGCGGCCGCCTGGCTCACGCATCTGCTGCTCCGCCGCTGAGTCCGGTGCCTGCCGCCGGGCGGCAGCGTGAGTCGTGCGCCCGGCTGGCGCGCTTGCGCAAACACGTTTGAATAGGACAGGTTTCCTCGCCCTCAGCCCACAACGTTCAATATTTCCCTCCCATGGCCCAGACCGAAGCCCCCAAGATCATCTTTTCGATGCTCGGCGTCTCGAAGAAAATCGAGCGCAAGGAAATACTCCGCGACATCTCCCTGTCGTTTTACTACGGCGCCAAGATCGGCGTGCTCGGCCTCAACGGCTCCGGAAAATCGTCGCTCATGCGCATCCTCGCGGGCATCGACACCGAGATCGATGGCCGCATCCATTTCGAGCCGGGCTATACCGTCGGGTTTCTGCCGCAGGAGCCGGCACTCACGCCCGGTGTCACGGTCCGCGCCTGTGTCGAGGAGGGAGTCAGTCACCTCACCGCGCTCACCGCGGCCTACGATGCGAGCTGGGATGAACTGGCCGAGGCCGCCGATGATGCCGCCCGGGATGCCATCTCCGACAAGCAGGCCAAGCTGCAGGAGAAGATTGATCACCTCGGCGCCTGGGATGTCGCCCCGTTGGTCGAGCAGGCGATGGACGCGCTCCGCTGCCCGCCGGCCGACCAGGTCGTGGACAACCTTTCCGGCGGCGAGCGCCGCCGCGTCGCACTGGCCCGGCTGCTTTTGCAGAAGCCGTCCATCCTCCTCCTCGACGAGCCGACCAATCACCTCGATGCCGACAGCGTCAACTGGCTGGAGCAACACCTCTCGCGTTACGAGGGCACGGTCATCGCCGTGACGCATGACCGCTACTTCCTCGACAACGTCGCCGGGTGGATCCTCGAGCTCGACCACGGTCACGGCCTGCCGTTCAAGGGCAACTACTCCTCCTGGCTGGAGCAGAAACAGGCCATGGCCACCGTCGCCGAGCGCACCGAGAGCAAGCGCCAGAAGGCGATGGCACGCGAATTGGAGTGGATCCGTTCCTCCGCCAAGGCCCGCCAGTCGAAAGGCCAGGCCCGCATCAACGCCTACGAGGCCATGCTCAAGCAGGACGTCGCCGAGCAGGAGAAGAAGTTCGAGATCATCATCCCGCCCGGCCCGCGCCTCGGCAATCTGGTCGTGCAGGCGCAGAAGGTGGCCAAGGCCTACGGCGACAAGCTGCTCTACGACAATCTGGAGTTCTCGCTGCCGCCCGGCGGCATCGTCGGCATCATCGGCCCCAACGGCGCGGGCAAGACCACGCTCTTCAAGCTCATCACCGGCCTCGAAAAGCCGGACGCAGGCTCGTTCAGGATTGGCGACACGGTGAAGACGGCCTACGTCGAACAGTCGCGCGACTCGCTGGAGGGCGACAAGACGATTTGGGAAGTGATCAGCGGCGGGCAGGAAATCATGCAGCTCGGCAAGCGCTCGGTGAACAGCCGCGCCTACTGCGCGCAGTTCGGCTTCACCGGGGCGGACCAGCAGAAGAAGGTCGGCGTGCTCTCCGGCGGCGAGCGCAACCGCGTGTTGCTGGCCCGCGTGCTCAAGAGCGAGGCCAATCTCCTCCTGCTCGACGAGCCCACCAACGATCTCGATGTGAACTCCATCCGCGCGCTCGAGGAGGCGCTGGAGACATTCGCCGGCTGCGCGGTGATCATCTCCCACGATCGCTGGTTCCTCGACCGCACGGCGACGCACATCATGGCCTTCGAGGGGGACAGCTACGTCCACTGGTTCGCCGGCAACTACTCGGCGTATCTGGAGGATTTCAAGAAGCGGAAAGGCAAGGATGCCGACCAGCCGCACCGCATCAAATACCGCAAGCTGAGCCGCTGACCACCCTCACTCGAAGCCGAAGAGCCGGCCCATCTCGCGCCGGTCGCGTTTGGTTGGGCGGCTCCGGCCGCGCTCGCGGGCGAGCAGGTGCTCGAGGCCGGCCTGTTTCGCGCGCTCGTATTCGGCCGCGGGCGTGAGATCGGTCAGGTATTCCGGCACCTGCTTCGCCCCGACGCGAGAGCGGGGATGGGCGATGACCTGAAGGGTGCGGGTGATGGTGCCGACACGGACAGTGATTGTCTCGCCGGCATGGATGTCGCGGCCCGGCTTGGCCTCGAGTTCGCCGATGAGCACCTTGCCGGCGCGGCACGCGGCTGTGGCCTCGGGACGGGTCTTGAATACCCGCACGCTCCAGAGCCATTTGTCGAGACGGGGATCATCCATGGCCGCACTCTAGCCGCCGCCGCCCCGACGTCCAGCCGCGGAGGTTGCACCGGAATAAAAACAGGCTACCTTCCTTCCACGTCCATGACCGTCCGCTCGATCAGCGCCTTCCTGCCATTCTTCATCGCCATGACCCTTCAGGCTGCGCCCAAACCCGCGTCCCAACATGAGTTCGCCACCTTCGGGGGCGGCTGCTTCTGGTGCATGGAGGCCGTGTTCCAGCGGCTGCCGGGCATCATCCACAGCACGAGCGGCTATGCCGGCGGCAAGACGGCCGACCCGACCTATGAGGAGATATGCGGCCACGGCACCGGCCACGCGGAGGTCATTCGGGTGGAGTTCGACCCGGCGGTCATCAGCTACGACAAGGTGCTCGAGGTGTTCTTCGAGGCGCACGACCCGACCACGCTCAACCGCCAGGGTGCCGACGAGGGCGACCAATACCGCTCCATCATCCTGTTCGAGAATGAGGCGCAGCAGGTCGCGGCCGGCCGGGCCAGGCTCGCCGCGCAGGCGCATTACAGCGACCCGATCGTCACGGAGATCGTGCCGCTCAAGAAATTCTGGCGCGCCGAGGACTACCACCAGGATTATTTCAACCAGCACCCGAACCAGGGCTACTGCACTTTCGTCATCAAGCCGAAGGTCAAGAAGCTCCAGGACCACGGCGTGATCCAGAAGAAGTAAAGGGCAGGCGGGATCTTTCGCCCTGTTTCGCCCAAGTTTATCCGCTCAGTGGCGCCGAAAGCGACCAAGGCTTCGCCAGGCCGGCCTCAAGCCGGAATTGAGGTCGGCTGGACTTTGGCCAAATCTGCATACACTGCGGGCATGCCCGACCAACCCGCCCAGGAACTGAATGGAGTGATCGTGACGGTGGACTTTGTCCGCCACCGCAACGCCATGCTCGTGCGCGCCGACCTCGGGCCGCTGTTCACCGATTTCTACCTGCATGTGGCGGACAACAAGCTGCGCTACACGCCGGAGCAGGCCGCGCTCTTCAAGGCCGCGCTGGCGGCCTTCACGCTGCACTGCGCCTCGCGGCCGCTCAACGAGCACATCGCGTGGACCCTGAATTTCCAGGAACCGCGCCTGAACCTCTTCCTCGCGGGCGACAACGAGGACTGCACCGTCACGGGTCGGCTTTTCACGGAGAATGTGCGCGAGGCCGCCGAGAACGTCTTCTTCAGCGACATCGTGCCTCGCCGTGGCATCGAGCCGCGCCGCAGCGTGGTGAACTTCTCGGGCGGCGATGTGTTCTCGGCCGTGGCCGCCTATTACGCCCGCAGCGAGCAGCAGCCCGTGCGCTTGTTTGATCTGGGGAACGACCGCTACGCCATGCTGGTGGCCCAGCCGGATTGCGATCTGGCGTGGTTTGCCTCGGTGGACGCCGAGGGGGTGCGCCACCCTGATGCCGCCGAGCAGGTCGGGCACATCCAGAGCCGCAACTACGGCTGGCATTGCGGCTGCACCCAGCAGAAAATCCTCGGCGCCATCGCGCCGGCGTTCCGGGCCGATCCCGAGGGCATGTTCGGCGACGGGGAGACCATCCGCGTGGAATGCCCGCGCTGCGCCACCGGCCACACCCTGACCCGCGAGGTGCTGGAAGCCTATCTGGCGGAGTCCGGAAAGAAGCTATGAGCCATGGCGGCGGCGGCCCATGACCGCCGTTGCCATGGGCGAATCCGGCGGTCATAGACCGCCGCTACACATGAGCATCTGGGAAATCATTGGCGCGGTGTTGGGTGTCGTCGGCGTATGGCTGATGATCCGCCAGAGCATCATCGGCTGGCCGGTCGGCCTCGTGCAGGTGGCGGTGTATGCCTGGGTGTTTTTCGACGCCAAGCTCTACTCGGACGCCATCCTGCAAATCGCGTTTTTTCTTATTCAGGCCTACGGCTGGTGGCATTGGTGGCGCGGCCGCACGCCAGCTCATGCCCTGCCCGTGACCGCGCTGGGCGGCGCGGCCACGGCCGGGGTGGTGGCCGCCGCCGGGGTGGTGGCGGCGGGCTGGGGCACCCTCATGCACCGCACGACGGATGCCGCCCTCCCGTATTGGGATGCCTTCATTCTCAGCTTCAGCCTCGGCGCGCAATGGCTGCAGGCTCGCAAAAAGGTGGAGTGCTGGCCCGGCTGGCTGCTGGTGAACACCGTGGCCATCGGGGTCTATTGGGTGAAGGACCTGCGGCTGACCGCCGGCCTCTACGCGATCTTCTGGCTGATGGCGCTGTGGGGCTGGCGCGCATGGCGCCAGTCCATGAAGGAGGGGGCATGAGCACACCACGGCGCATCGCTGTCTACGGCCCCGAATCCACCGGCAAGACCCGCCTGGCGGAGAAACTGGCGGCGCTTTTCGGCGCACCCTTGGTCGCCGAATACGCCCGCGAACGCTGGGAGCAGCAGGGTGCGCTGGGCCTCGAAGACATGCTGCCGATCGCGCGCGAACAGTGGCGGCGGGAGGACGAGGCGGCCCGCACTTGCAACCTAATGGGTTACAAAGGCTCCGCCGTCATCTGCGACACGGACGCGCTGACGACCATGCTCTGGAGCGATCTGCTCTACGGCACCTGTCCCGATGAGGTGCGCCGCGGAGCCGAGGCCCGCTGCAAAAACTACGCGCTCTACCTGCTATGCGACACCGACGTGCCGTTCGTCCCCGACCCGCAGCGGTGCTTCCCGGACCCGTCGGATCGGGAGAAATGTCGGCGGATATGGCAAGGTGCCTTGGAACGGCGGCATCTGCCCTACGTGGAGATTCGCGGCGACTGGG
This sequence comes from Lacunisphaera sp., assembly GCA_039807025.1. GTDB lineage: Bacteria > Verrucomicrobiota > Verrucomicrobiia > Opitutales > Opitutaceae > Lacunisphaera. The sequence goes on along the minus strand of JBDHQK010000067.1, from coordinate 3,708 downwards.
CTGCGCGGGAAGCGGCGGCCATCGCGGCGATTGAAAGCCTATGACCGAGGATTATCTGCAGCGTTTCGGTGGCATCGCCCGGCTTTATGGCGCGGCGGCCTTGCCGCGCCTGCACGCGGCGCATGTCTGTGTCGTGGGCGTGGGCGGGGTTGGCTCGTGGGTGGTCGAGGGTCTGGCCCGCTCCGGCATCGGGGCGATCACCTTGATCGACCTCGACGACGTGTGCCTGACCAACGTCAACCGCCAGCTCCCCGCGCTCGATGGCAACATCGGTCGGCCGAAGGTGGCGGCCTTGGCGGAGCGGGTTCAACAGATCAACCCGGACTGTGTCGTCACGGCGGTCAGCGAGTATTTCACAGCCAAGACGGCGGACACGCTGCTCGCCACGCGTTTCAGCTGGGTGGTGGACTGCATTGACCTGATGTCGAACAAGGCGCTCCTTATCGCCGGGTGCGTAAAGCGCGGCCAACCGGTGCTCACGGTCGGCTCGGCGGGCGGCAAGCGCGACGCCACGCGCATCGTCGTGACCGACTTTGGCGGCGGTCACGGCGACGAGTTGCTGCGGCAGGTGCGCAAGAAGTTGCGACGAGATCACGGCTTCGCGAAGGGCGAGGGCAACCATTACGGCATCCCCTGCGTGTCCTCGCAGGAGTCGCCGGTCTATCCGTGGGCCGACGGCACCTGTTCGACCGAGCCGGAGGCTGGCTCAAACCTGCGGCTCGATTGCGCGACGGGTTTCGGCACGGCGGTCTTCATCACCGGTGCCTTTGGTTTCGCGGCGGCGGGCGAAATCGTGCGCCGGATCGCCCTACAGGAATAGGCGGCGGAAATTCTGTTCGATCTGCGGGGCAAGCGTCGCCAGCGGCACATGACGGAGCTTCGCCAGCTGCTCGTAGGCCGCGATGATGTTGGCGGGATGGTTGACAGCGGAGCCGTCGGCCGCCGGAGGCAGCGGGAAGCGGTTGAGGGTGCCGGCGGGCGGCTTGGTGGGAGCGTCGGTCTCGACCAGCAATCGCTTGGTCGGGATGTGGCGGAAGGTGTTCAACCGGCTGGCGTGCCTGGGCTCGAGCAGCTGGATATTGAAGGAAAAGTAGGCCCCGAGGTCGGCGAAGTTTTGGACCATTTCGAGGGGGCCGGCGTAGCCGTGCAGGAGAAAGCCGCGCTCCGGCCGGACCGTCTTCTTCAGCACATCGTGCAGCGCGCCCCAGGCCTGGACGCAGTGGATGGAGGCGGCGCGGTTGAGCTCGGCGGCGAGAGCCAGTTGCGCGGCGAAAACCTCGCGCTGCTCCTCGAGCGGAGCCACGCGCAGGCCGGCCACGCGCGGGTCGTCCGGCTTCAGGCCGAGCAGCCAGCGGTCCAGGCCGATTTCCCCCACGCCGGCGGCGGGGTGGGCGGCGAGCGCGGAGCGGAGCCGGGCCAGCCAGTCCGGCGCGCGGTTGCCGGCATCCCACGGATGCAGCCCGAAGCTCGGCACGATCCAGCGGTATTCCTTGGCGAGCGCGGCGACGACCGGCCACTCCTCCGCGTTGGTGCCGTTCACCACGGCTTGCCTCAGACCGACGCTGGCGAGGTCGCGCACGATCATTGCGCGATGCGCGGTCAGCTGGTCAAAGTGGAAGTGCTGGTGGGCGTCGTAGAGGTTCATGCGGGATGGGCGGCGGCGAAATCGCGAATCCGTGCCCGGACACTGCGCAGGCCGTGGAGCCGGGTGGGGGAGAGATTGCGGTCGAGGCCGAGCTGCTCGAGGAGCGAGGGCTCGGTGGCGGCCACCTCGGCCGGAGCCGCGCCGCTGTAGAAGTCGCACAGCAGCACCAGCAGGCCGCGCACGAGCGGCGAGTCGGCATCGCCGCGGAAATGGCAGCGGCCGTCGCGCACTTCGCCGAGCACCCAGGCCAGCGACAGGCAGCCTTTCACCCGGTTGGCCTCGGTGCGCTCGGTCGCGGGCAGCGGGGGGCGGCGACGGGCTTGGTCCACCACGGCGGCGAGCCGTTCCTGCGGGTCGTCAATGATCACGTAGTCGGCGACGAGTTGCTGCTGCTTTTCGGCCAGGGTCACGTTTTCCAGCGTGTGCGGGCGGCGGCGGCTTGCAAGCCGGGGGGCGGCTGCTTGGATCACGCCATGGTCAACCCTCTCTGGCTCTGGCGCGGTCTCAAAGGCCATAGTGTGACGTTTGCCGCCTTGTTTGCCTCGGTGCTGGTCGGCGCCTCCATCGCTGGCGGGTTCCAAAAGTTGCTGGCTTCGCTTGGGGTCCACTGGCTTTACGTCATCCTGATCCCGGTTTTCCTGTTCTCCTGGCTCGCGAAGAAGGAGCCGCAGTGGTTGCCGGACGAGACGAGGCGCCGGCGCTTGGCCCGCGGCTTGATCGCGGGGTCCATCATCCTCGCGATCATCATCAATCAGATCAAGCACTAGGCCGATCGGCCCAGCGCGGGCATCGGGCAGTCGAGGGTGGCGGCGAAGGCGCGGTAGAGTTCGCCTTCCGACTCGGTCACGGTGCCATCGCTGGCGATCACGTGACCGGCGGCGACGAGGAGCCGCTGCCGCACGGGCAGGGAGGCGGCGGCGAGCTTGTCGAGCGCGGCGTCCACCTGCTCGAGGCCGCAGGCGGTCGGGTCGAGCAGCTTGAGCTCGTCGCGGATGACCGGGATCTGGGCGGCGCCCTCGGCGAAGGCGGCGGCGGAATCCTTGGGGCTGAGCTGAGCGATGGCGGATAACACGACGGCGAACTCGCCGCGCACGGCGGCAAAGGAGTCGAACTGCACGCGCCGTGGGGCGGGATTTTTCGCGAGTTCCAGCTGGCGCGACAGCATTTTCTGGAGCGCAAACTCAAAGGGAGTCACCTGATTGTCCGCATGGACCAGCTCGTCGAGGGTCGTGAGGAAGCGGTCGAGGCCGGCGGGATCAATCGTGCGCAGGGCGGGGAAGGCAAGCTGGAGAAGTGGCAGACGGGCAGCGGGGTCGAGCAAGCTGAGAGCCGAGCGTTGGGCCGCGAGCGCGGTGGCGGCCTCCGGCCCGGCGTGCCGGGCGACAACGGCTTGTTGCTGGTCGCGGGCGGCCTTGTCGCCATTGAGTAGCAGGCCGTAAACGAGCACCTGCGCGGCGGCGGGGTCGCGGGTGGCTTCGCGGAGGCGGGCCGGGATGGCGTCGAGCAGGAGCTGGGCGTGCCGGAAATGCGATTCCGTCAGCGCTCCGATGTCGGCCACGATGGTGGCGGGCTTGAAGGCAATGGGGGCCGTGATCCGGGGCGGCGGCAGGTCCGGCTGGGCCTCGTGCACGCGCTGGAGAGTTTCGGCGGCGGAGAACCGCTGGCCGCCGCCGAAACCGGCGGTGGCGAAGGTCTCGTGCCGGATGTCCACGATGGCCTCGGGCTCGAAAAGTTTGCCGTCCCACGACGGGTCAACCGCACGGATGCGTTCGTCGAGCGGCGGGTGGGTGGCCCAGAGTCCGCCAAAGTTGGACTTGAAGGCTTGGGCGATGAAAAAGTGCCCGATCTCGCCGGCGTGGCTGTTGACCATGGTGCCGCCGAGAGCGTAGCCGCCGATCTTCTTGAGCGCGCCGGTTATGCCCGCAGGATTGCGGGTGAACTGCACGGCGGAGGCGTCGGCGAGGAATTCCCGCTGGCGTGAGACGGCGGCCTGAATGAGCCGGCCAAAGAAGTAGCCTACGTAGCCGATGATCAGCAGCGCCACGCCGACCGCGAGAAAGACC
>JBDHQK010000066.1:0-13835 GCA_039807025.1 Lacunisphaera sp. | reverse complement strand
GGTCGCGGCGGCGGCGGCGGCGGTGGTGGCTACGGCGGCGGCGGTGGCGGCGGTCGCTACTAATCCCCCGTTCGCACCAGCGAACCCAACTTTCGAGGCGGAGCCCGTTGCGGCTCCGCCTTTTTCTTTGTTTTCATCCGGAGCCGTGCGCCCAACCTCCCCGTCCATGCCATCCACCATTGCCGCCGTGAAATCACACCTCGCCCGGTTGCAGGCCTGCACGCTCTGCCCGCGGATGCAAAAACCCGTTGTCGTCGGCCGGCCGGTGGCGAGCCGCATTCTGCTGGTCGGCCAGGCGCCGGGGGACAAGGAGCCGAAGCTCGGCCGCCCCTTCGCCTGGACAGCCGGCAAGACGCTCTTCAAGTGGTTCCACGAGGGCCTCGGCTGGACCGAGGACGAAGTGCGCGACCGCATCTATTTCGCCGCCGTCTGCCGCTGCTTTCCCGGCAAGAAGGAAACCGGCGGCGACCGCGTGCCGGACGAGGACGAGGTCGCCAACTGCTCGCGCTGGCTCGCGGCGGAGGTGGAGCTGTTGCGGCCACAGCTCCTGTTGCCGGTCGGCAAGCTGGCCATCACGCAATTTCTGCCCCCGATCCCGTTGAACGAACTCATCGGGAAAAAATTCCGGATCGATTACCGCGGCCACGCCATGGATTGCATCCCGCTGCCGCACCCCTCGGGCGCCTCGCCGTGGCACCGCATGGAGCCGGGCAAGACACTGCTGCGGCAGGCACTCGCCTTGGTGGCGGAACATGAGGCGATGCGGGTCCCGACGGTGTGACGGTTCGATTGAATCGGCGTCACTTCGAGTTGGCGCACCAGAACAGTGGGGAAATTTGGTTGCGCGAGTCGGGAACGCCGCGCTGGCTTGGCGCTCTTACTTTCATGGACAAGCTCCGCCTGCTCCCGTTTTTGCTTTCGTTCTCGCTCTCCGCCGTCGGCCTGCAAGCCGCCAAGGCCGATCGTCCGGCCTACGTCGGGGCCATCGTGGTGGACGCGGGCAGCGGGCAGGTGCTGTTTGAGGACCGGGCCGACACGGTGTCCCCCCCGGCGAGCATGACCAAGCTGATGACCTTCGCCGTCGTCCACGATCGCATCGCCGCCGGGGCGTTCGCGCTGGACACGCCGGTCACGGTCACCGCCGAGGACTCGAAGATTGGCGGCACGCAGGTCTGGCTGAAGCAGGGCGAGACCTTCGCGGTGGAGGAGCTGATCTATGCGATGTTGATCCAGTCGGGCAACGACACGGCGCACGCGCTGGCGCGCACGGCTGGCGGCTCGCCCGCGGCCTTTGTCGAATTGATGAACGCCAAGGCCCGCGAGCTCGGTATGAATCACACCACCTTCCGCACGCCGCACGGCCTGCCGCCGGCCAACCGTCGCGCGGCCGATGGCGACCTGACGACGCCCCGCGACTTCGCCACGCTCAGCCGCTGGCTGCTGCAGCACACCGATGTCACCAAATACACCGGCGTGCGGCAGCGTTCGTTCGGGGCGAGCCAGCGAGCCGCCGACCGCGTCATCGCCATGACGAACCACAATCACCTGCTCGGCAAGGTGGCCGGCGTGGACGGCCTCAAGACCGGCTTCACCAACGGCGCGGGCTACTGCCTCGCGGCCACGGCCGAGCGCGGCGGCCGGCGGGTCATCGTTGTTGTCATGGGCAGCCCGGATTCCAAGACGCGCGACCTGAAGGTCATGGAGCTGCTGGAGCGCGGTTTTGCGGCGGCCCCGGCGGTTCTGCCCGCCGCGCGCCGTGCCGAATTGCCCGCCCCCAAGCCTGCCCGGCCGGAAGCGATGCCCACCGTCAAGACCGACAAGACCCCCGCCGCCGCACCCGGGGCCACCGGAGAATCCTCGACCGCCACGGAACCCGGGCTTACCTTCCGCGTCATTCCACCCACCAAGAAACCGTGAACACGCCTGCTTTCCGCCGTCTGACCTTCCTGCTGCTTGCCCTGCTGGGTCTGGCCCCGCTGCATGCCCAGCGGGAGAAGCTGCCCATGGAGGACGTCGAATACGTCGAGAAAAAATGGCCCGAGGCCAAGAAGACTTTCACGGGGCTCCGCTACATCATCCTGAAGCCTGGCGAGAAGGACGGTTCGATGCCAGTGCCGGGCAACGAGGTGGCGGTGCTCTACAAGGGCATGCTGCTCGACGGGACCGTGTTCGACCAGTCGCCCAACGCGAACAGCCCGCTCAAGATGCGGCTCGGCCGCGGCGGGCTCATCGAGGGCTGGGAACAGGCCCTGCAAAAGATGCACAAGGGCGAGAAATGGCTGCTGATCATCCCGCCCGAGATGGCCTACGGCGCGCGCGGCCGGCCGCCGACCATCAAGCGCAACGCCACGCTCGTCTTCGAGATGGAGCTGGTGGACTTCACCAAGTGACAAAAAAGCCCGCGATTTCCGCGGGCTTTGTTTTTCACTTCATCAGCTCGGCGAGCGGCTTGTCGATCGCCTCGGCCCACATCTGGTAGCCGGCGCCGGTCAAGTGGAGTTGGTCGGGCATGATGGTCCACGGGATGCGGCCATCCCGGCCGAGGAAACCGGCATTGATGTTGAGAAACCGCACATTGGCGCCGTCATCGAGCTTGGCCAGCAGGGCGTTGGCCCGGTCGTTGGCGGCGACGCGCTTCGCGGAGTCGGCGATCACCGCCTCGGTGATGAGGCCGTCCTGGTTGCGGCGGGCGTCGCGCGGGAAGATGGCGAGCAGGAGCACCTTCGTGCCCGGCAGCTTGGCGCGGATCAGGCTGACAATCTTCTTCACGGCGTCGGCGATCTGCTCGCCGGTGTGCTGGCCGGAGTTGTTGGTGCCGATCATGAGCACGACGGCCTTGGGGGAGATGCCGTCGAGTTCGCCGTTCTCGATGCGCCAGATGACGTGCTGGGTCTGGTCGCCGCCGATGCCGAAGTTGGCCGGCTGGTATTTGCCGAAGTAGTGCTCCCAGATGTGCGGCACCTTGGTCCAGCCCTCGGTGATGGAGTCGCCGAGGAAGAGCACGCCGATCGGGCCGGCCTTGCCGCGGGCGAGGAATTGCTCGTGCAGCTCGAAGAAGCGGTCGTTGCCCGTCTTCGGAATGGCGGCGGAGGCATCGGGGATGGTGGGCGCGGCCGCCGGGGTGGCGGGGTTTTGGGCGACGGCGAGGGAAATCAGCCCGGCGAACACGGGCGCGAGGAAACGGAGGGACAATTTCATGGGAGTAGACGGCCAGTGAAGCGGCGGCCCGCCGCAGCGCAAGGCTTCCCCGCGTCACGCCGGAATGGTCGGCGGCAATTTCACGCCGGCGACAAGCTGGCGCCGGCATGGAGGCCGCCGCCCGTCCTCAAAGCGCCAAACGAGAGAAAATTGCGCCGCACGTATTCGGCCGACTCGCCAATCAGGTGTCGGCCGGCGAGGGTTTCGATGAAGGCGGCCTTGCTCTCAATCCGGCCGCTGGAGTGGGCGTAGTGGAGTTCGCTGGAGAAGACGGCCTCGAGCCAGGCGCGGTCGGCGGCGGGCTTTCACCGGGCAGGGCGATCAGCGATGCACGGGCCAGGGCTTGCCGGCATCGTCAATGGCGACGTAGGTGAACACGCCCTCGGTGACGCGGACCAGCTCGCCGCCTTTCGTGCGCTGGGCCCAGGCCTCGACGGCGATGCGCATCGAGGTGCGGCCGATCTTCAGGAGCGTGGCGTGGCAGCTGACGATGTCGCCGACGTAAACGGGCGTGATGAAGGTCATCGCGTCGATGGCGACGGTGGTGACGCGGGAGCGGGCGAGGTTGCGCGCGTAGATGGCGCCGCCGAGGTCCATCTGGGAGAGGAGCCAGCCGCCGAAGATGTCGCCGTTGGCGTTGGTGTCGGCCGGCATCGCGATGGTGCGGATGACGAGTTCGCCGTGGGGCTCGGCCGGGGCCGGAGAGGCGGGTGGGCGGGTGTCGCTCATGCGGGCAGGTTGCGGCGGGGCGGCCGGAGTGGCAAGCGCGGGGACGGGACGCGCCGGGCGGGGCGCAAAAGAAAAAGGCCGCGGCGGGAGCCGCGGCCTGCAAGGGCTGCCGAGGTGCGGGTGGTGCCCGCCGCCCGGAGCCTCAGCCGTTCTGCATCTGGTGGGGGGCGACGTCGGCGTCGCTGGGGTTCACCGGGATGCGCATGCCGTAGAAGCTGCGGTAAACGAACACGAGGGCGGCGACGAAGATGGCGGCGCCGAGGGTGTGCTTGAGACCGGCGGGCATGTTGACCGCAATCTCGACGGCGAGCAGGCCGAAGAGCGTGGTGAACTTGATGACGGGGTTCAGCGAGACCGAGGAGGTGTCCTTGAACGGGTCGCCCACGGTGTCGCCGACGACGGTGGCGGCGTGGAGCGGGGTGTTCTTCATCTTGAGGTCCACCTCGACGATCTTCTTGGCGTTGTCCCAGGCGCCGCCGCCGTTGGCCATGAAGATGGCCTGGAAGAGGCCGAAGAAGGCCATGCCGACGAGGTAGCCGATGAAGAAGAACGGGTCGAAGAACGCGAGGGCGAGCGAGAGCAGGAAGATGACCATGAAGATGTTGACCATGCCCTTCTGCGCATACTGGGTGCAGATCTTCACGACTTCCTTCGAGGCCTCGGTGGCGGCGGTGGAGGCGTCGAGCTTCATGTTGTCCTTGATATAAACGACGGCGCGGTAGGCGCCGGTGACGACGGCCTGCGTGCTCGCGCCGGTGAACCAGTAGATGACGGCGCCGCCCATGAGGAGGCCCATGAGGGCCTCGGGGTGGACGAGCGAGAGGCGCTCGAGGACGGAGAACTTGGCGTCGAGCTTCTGGTAGTGGTCCTGCAGCATCATGATGATGCCGAAGACCATCGTGGTGGCGCCGACGACCGCGGTGCCGATGAGCACGGGCTTGGCGGTGGCCTTGAAGGTGTTGCCGGCGCCGTCGCCCTTCTCGAGCTGATGCTTGGCGCCCTCGAAGTCGGGCTTGAAGCCGAAGTCCTTCTCGATCTCGGCGGCAATGCCCGGCTTGCCCTCGATCTGCGAGAGCTCGTAGACGGACTGGGCGTTGTCGGTGACGGGGCCGAAGGAGTCCACCGCGATGGTGACCGGACCCATGCCGAGGAAGCCGAAGGCCACGAGGCCGAAGGCGAAGATGGGCGCGGCAAAGGCGAACTGCGCGGGCATCATCTGCGCGACGGCGTCGTAGCCGGCGAAGTAGTAGGCGCCGAACATGAGCGCGAGGATGCACAGGCCGGTCCAGAACGCGGAGAAGTTGCCCGCGACGAGGCCGGAGAGGATGTTGAGCGAGGCGCCGCCCTGCCGGGAGGAGGTGACGACCTCCTTGACGTGGCGGCTCTCGGTGGAGGTGAAGATCTTGGTGAACTCCGGGATGAGCGCGCCGGCGACGGTGCCGAGCGAGATGATGGTGGAGAGCACCCACCAGAGGTCGGGCATGGGGGCGCCGGCGTCGTTCCGCACCCCGGCGAGCAGCAGGTAGCTGGCGGCGTAGGTGACGAGGATGCAGATGACGGAGGTGATCCAGACGAGGTTGGTCAGCGGGTGCTCGAGGTTGAAGTGTTTCGCCCGGCCCCAGACGGCCTTGGAGACGGCGTCATTCACCCAGTAGCTGACGAGGGAGGTGATGACCATCAGGATGCGCATGGCGAAGAGCCACACGATGAGGGTGGCGCACAGGGCGGGGCTGGCGGCGAGCGCGAGGGCGAGGAAGGCGATGAGCGCCACGCCGGTCACGCCGTAGGTCTCGAAGCCGTCGGCGGTCGGCCCGACGGAGTCGCCGGCGTTGTCGCCGGTGCAGTCGGCGATGACGCCGGGGTTGCGCGGGTCGTCCTCGGGCAGGTTGAAGACGATTTTCATGAGGTCGGCGCCGATGTCGGCGATCTTGGTGAAGATGCCGCCGCAGATGCGGAGGGCGGAGGCGCCGAGGGACTCGCCGATGGCGAAGCCGATGAAGCAGGGGCCGGCGAGCTCGCTCGGGAGGAACGCCAGGATGCAGATCATGAAGAACAGCTCGATGGCCACGAGGAGCAGGCCGACGCTCATGCCGGACTTCAGCGGGATGAGGAGCGTGGCGAGCGGGTTGCCCTGGAGGGCGGAGAAGGCGGCGCGGCTGTTGGCCACGGTGTTGATGCGGATGCCGAACCAGGCGACGCCGTAGCTGCCGAGGATGCCGAGCACGGAGGCGGCGAGGATGAGGGCGACGTGGCTGGCGGAGTTGTGCGAGAGCACGCCGAAGTAGTAGGTCATGCAGATCGCGATGAGCACCCACAGCACGGCGAGGAACTTGCCCTGCTGGAAAAGGTAGGTCTTGCACGTTTCCCAGATGATCTGGGAGACGGCGGCCATGGACTTGTGCACCGGCAGGCGCTTGGTCTGGAGGTATTGCATCCAGCCGTAGGCGACGCCGAGGGCGCAGACGGCGAGGCCGATCATCAGCACGCTCATGCCGCTGAGGGCGCCGTTGAGGAAGCTCACCGATCGGAGATCGGGGATCTTGATGTCGGCCTCGCTGGCGAGGGCAGGGGAGGCGGTCGCAGCCAGGGCAAGCAGCAGCGCGCCGATTCGTTTCCAGGGGGGATTTTTTAACATACGGTGGGGGTAATGTGTAGGCGCGGAACTTGGCGAACGCCCCGAAGCGAGGCCAGTTTATTTCTCCGCAATCGGCGGCGGGGGCCGGGCCGGCGCGCCGCCATTGACGCGGCGGGAGGTTTGCGTTTCGTTGGCCCGCCCATGCCGCTGCTGGAAATCACCCGCCTCACCAAGACCTACGCCCGGCCCGGCGGCGGGACGCACCGGGTGGTGGAGGTGCGGGAGTTCTCGCTTGAGGCCGGCGCCCAGCTGGCGCTGCGCGGCGAGAGCGGCACGGGCAAGACCACCTTCCTCAACCTCATCGCCGGCATCCTTGCGCCCGATGCTGGCGGCATCGTGCTCGCCGGGCGGGACCTGGCCCAACTCGGCGAGGCCGGGCGGGACCGGCACCGCGCGGAGCACCTCGGCTACATTTTCCAGACCTTCAACCTGCTGCAGGGCCACACCGCGCTGGAAAACGTCGAGCTCGGCATGGCCTTCGGCCGCGGCGTGGACCGCGCGCACGCGGTGGCGCTGCTCAAGCGCGTCGGCTTGGGCGACAAGCTCGGCCATTTCCCGCGCCAGCTCTCCACCGGCCAGCAGCAGCGCGTGGCCGTGGCCCGCGCGCTCGCGAACAAACCGAAGCTCGTCCTCGCCGACGAGCCGACCGGCAACCTCGACCGCCGCCACGGGCGCGAGGCGCTCGAGCTCATCCGCGAGGTCTGCCGCGAGACCGGCGCCGCGCTGCTGCTTGTGAGCCACGACGAGCGGGTGCTCGCGGCCTTCGAGCGCATGCAGGATTTCGCGACGCTGAATCGGGCATTGGCGGAGGCGGCAAAATGAACCGGATCCCGTCATTGCGAGGAGCGAAGCGACGAAGCAATCCAGCCGACTGGATCGCCACGGCCGGCTGCGCCGGCCTCGCGATGACAAGGAAGGGGGGTCAATCATGATCCTCAACCTCATCTACCGCTCGCTCCGGCAGCACGCGCTCGCGACGCTCGTGACCGCGGCCGGCATCGCGCTGGCCGCCGGCCTCCTGCTGACGGTGTGGGTGGTGAAGACGCAGTCGCAGGCCGTGTTCGCCGCGACCAACTCCGGGTTCGACGCCGTGCTCGGCGCGCGCGGCTCCAAGCTGCAGCTCGTGCTCAACGCCATCTTCCACCTCGAGGCCTCGCCGGGCAACATCGCGGCGGCGGACTACGAGATGATCCGGCGGCATCCGGCGGTGAAGACGGCGATCCCGCTCGCACTCGGCGACACCGTGGAAGGCTGGCGCATCGCCGGCACGACGACGCAGCTCTTCGATGAGATCGAATACCTGCCGGGGAAGCGCTACGCCTTCGCGGCGGGGCGGAATTTCAAGCCGGGCGAACACGGGGCGGTCGCGGGCAGCTACGCCGCGCAGCAGCTCGGCTGGAAGGTCGGCAGCCATTTCCATCCGCATCACGGCCTGAGCGAGGAGGCCGGGCACGAACACGAGGAGCATTACGACGTCGTGGGCATCCTCGCGCCGACGAACACGCCGGTGGACCGCGTGGTGTGGATCCCGCTCGAGGGCGTGCAGACGATGAGCGGGCACAATCCGCTCGCGGCGACCGAGATCAGCGCCGTGCTCCTCCAACTGCGCGCGCCGACGGCCGGCCTGCTGATGAACAGCCAGCTCAACGCCTCCGGCGGCAAGCTTACCTTTGCCTATCCCATCGGCAGCATCGTCGCGGAACTGTTCAACAAGATCAGCTGGGTGGACCGCGTGCTGACGCTCGTCGCCTGGTTGGTGGCGGCGGTGGCGGCGGCCTCGGTGCTGGTGGGCATCTACAACTCGATGAGCGCGCGGGCGCGCGACCTCGCCATCCTGCGCGCGCTCGGGGCGCGGCGGCGCACGGTGTTCGGCGCCGTGGTGGGCGAGGCGGCGGTCATCGGCCTGCTGGGCGCGGCGGCGGGCTTCGCGGTTTACGCGGTGCTCGGCGGCGCGGTGGCGGCCCTTGTCCGGGCGCAGACCGGCGTGGCCCTCGCGCCGTGGCAATGGAATCCGGTCTTCTGGTGGACCCCGGCGGTGCTCGTGGGCCTGTGCGTGCTCGGGGGCTGCGTGCCGGCCATCAAGGCCTACCGCCTGCCGGTGGCCGAGACCATCGCGCCCGTGTCGTGAGGGCCGCGGGCGCGGCGGCGCTTCCCGTCATCAAACCCTTTGACGCCCCGCCGCCGGTGACTACGGTGTGCGCATGAAGCTTTTCGCCCGTCACGTTTTGCTGCTGGCCGCCGGCGTGCTTGCGCTGCGCGCGGCCGAGCCGGCGAAGGCGGACGGCTACGAGCCCGTGGGCTTCGACCGGCTGGCGGCGTTTGACTACACGCCGCCGGAGACGGAGACCGCCAAGCCGACCGACCAGATTCCCGCGAAGATCAAGGCCCTGGACCAGGCGAAGGTCGCGGTGACGGGCTTCATGCTGCCGACCAAGATGGACAAGGGCTTGGTGAAGGAATTCCTCCTCGTGAAGGACGCGATGATGTGCTGCTACGGCGCCATGCCGAAGGTCAACGAGTGGATCGTCGTCAAGATGAACGGCGCCGGCGTGAAGCCGCTGATGGACATCCCCATCACCTTCGAGGGCCGGCTGAAGGTCGGCGAGATGTTCGAGAATGGCTACCTCACCGGCCTCTACCTGCTCGAGGGCGACCGGCTGGTCGGCGTGAAGGGGTAGGGTGGATTTCCTGAATCCGGCGCGGGCCCGGCGCGTTGGGGATGATTCGCGCCTATCGCGAGATGTCGCGCTGCGTGAGGACTTTGAAGCCGCGGGTGTTGAGCGCGCTGGCGGCGAGGTCGTTGTCCTCGACGCTCAGGGCGAGGGCGGATTTCCCGCGCGGGCGCATCAGGAAGGAGTAGGCGTAGTGGATGTTCACCTCGACGGTGAGCAGCGCGCTGAGCACGGCGCTGAGCTGCGACTCGTTGGCGATCTCCACGGCGACCACCTCGCACTCGGTGAAGAAGAAGTTGTTCGCCGCCATCAGCTCGCGAGCGCGGTCGGGGTCGTCCACGATCATGCGATCCAGCGCCGTGTCCGTCTGGTCGATGGTGGTCATGGCCATGATGTGGACGTTGTGCTTGGCGAGCAGGGCCACGAGGTCGTGCAGCCGCCCGACGCGGTTCTCGATGAACACGGAGAACTGCTTGACGGGATCGGCGGCGACCGGGGCGGCGGTATCGGACATGGCGACAAGCCGCACCGTAGGGCGGCGCGCGCGCAGGGTCAATGCCGCCTTGAGTCCGGCAGGCGCCGGGCCCAAGGTGGCGCGATGGCCACCGGCAACCACCAGCACCAGACCGCCACCCACCGCGCCGAAACCAGCGCGCGCTTCGTCGCGATGGGCATCCTGCTGAACTTGGTGCTCGGCGCGGCCAAGCTCGCGGGCGGGGTGTGGGGCCACTCCTACGCGCTCGTCGCCGACGCCGCCGAGTCGCTGCTGGACACGCTCGCCTCCGTGCTTGTGTGGGCGGGCTTCCGTGTCGCCGCCAAGCCGCCCGATGCGGAGCATCCCTACGGCCACGGCAAGGCCGCGGCGCTGGCAGGATTGTTTGTCGCAGGCACGGTGCTGGTGGCCGCCGCCGGCATCGCGTGGCAGAGCGTGCACGAGATCCTCACGCCCCACCAAGGGCCGCACTGGCTGACCCTGCCGCTCCTCGCCGTGGTCGTGGCGGCGAAGGAAATGTATTCCCGCCGGATGCTGCGGCTCGACGCGCAATACGGCGCCACGGCGCTCAAGGCCGAGGCCTGGCACCACCGCAGCGATGCGCTCACCTCGGCCGCGGCCTTCATCGGCATCGCCATCGGCGTCATCGGCGGCCCTGGCTACGAGGCCGCCGACGACTGGGCGGCGCTGCTGGCCTGCGCCCTCATCGCCGCCAACGGCGTGGGCATCGCGCGCGCCGCCCTCGGCGAGATCATGGACACGGTGGTGCCGCCGGAGACGGAGGAGGAGATCCGGCGGCTGGCCGGGGGCGTGCCCGGCGTGCGCTACGTGGAGAAATGCCGCGTGCGGCGCAGCGGCCTGAGCCTGCTGGTGGACATCCACGTGCACGTGGACGGGGCCTTGAGCGTGCGCGAGGGCCATGCCATCGCGCACGCCGTGCAGGATGCGCTGGTGGCCGCGCCGCTCGCCATCGGCCACGTGGCGGTGCACATCGAGCCCGCGCGGGCCATTGGGGGTTGAAAACGCGGGGGTGATGTGGCGGATTGGCCGCCATGCCCCGGATGTCGCGCCCGCTCCTGACCATCGTGTGGCTGCTGGCGGCCGGCCCCGGCCTCCCCGCGCAGACCGCCACACCCCGCGCCGTGCGCGATGCCGGCCCGCCGCTCTCCACCGCGACCGACAGCGAATTGCCCGACGGCGACGAGGTGTGGGTGTCCGCGCAGCAGGCCCTGGCCGCGGCCGGCACCGAGCTGGAAAAGGTGCGCGCGTTGGTGACGGTGGTGAACCTGCAGCGCCGCCGCGGGGATTATCCCGCCGGCCTGGCCGGCGCGCGGGACGGTCTCGCCCGGGCGCGCCAGCTCGGCGACCTCCGCCTGCAGGTGGATTTTCTCTACCTGCTGGGTCGGCTCTACTGGAACCTCACCGACTACCCGCGCTCACTCGAAAGCCACCTGGAGGAGCTCAAGCTCGCCACGCAGCTGGGCGACCCCGCCCTGCTCGCCCGCACGCACGGCGGACTGGGGCTGACCTACCAGCGCTACGGCCGCGACGAGGACGCGCTGCAGCATTTCCGGCTCGGGCTGGATTTGGCGGCGCGGGCCGGGGACGTGCGCATCCGCTCCAGCCTGCTGAATAGCCTCGGCAACTACTACCTCGGGCTCGGGCAACTCGACCTCGCCGCCGCCAACCACGAGGAGGCGCTGAAGCTCCGCGAGACCTACAACAACCGCCGCGCCATCGCCGAATCGCTGACCAACCTCGGCCTGATCGCCAGCGCGCGGGGCGATTCCGCCCGGGCGCTGGACTACCTCACGCGCGCGCTCGCCACCTTCGAGACGCTGAAATACCGGCGCTACATCGCCAACACCCACCGCCGCCTCGCCCTCGTGTTGCGCAAGGCCGGGCGGCCCGACGAGGCGCTGGCCCACCTGCAGACCGCGCTGGCGATCGCCGGCACGCTGGAGAGCGCCGAGGTGCTGGCGGAGATCTACCAGGAGTTTGCCCTGACCAGCGAGGCCCGGGGGGACCTGGCCGCGGCGCTCGACTATCAGCGCAAATCCGCGGCCGCGACCGAGCAGATGCGCAACGAGCACGACCGGCAGCGCATGGGCGAGCTGCGGGCACGCTATGGCGCCGAGCAGCGCGAGCTGGAGATCGCGCTGCTCAAGCGCGGCCAGGAGCTGCAGCAGGCGGAAAACCGCCGCCGCCGCGCGCAGAACCTAGCGCTGGCCGGGGGCCTGGCCGGCGGCGTCGTGCTGCTCGGCGGCATCATCCTGCTGCAACGCTTCCGCCTGCGCACCGAGCGCCGCCTGCACGCCGTCACCGAGCACGCACGAGAGCGCGCCGAGGTGGCCGACCGCCTGAAATCGCGGCTGCTCCAGATCGCCTCGCACGACCTCAAGGTGCCGCTGACCGCGCTCAACGCCACGGCCGGACTGATTGCGCAGGAGGCCGGCGACGCCCCGGCCGTGCGCCGGCTGGCCGGCGGCATCCAGGCGGACACCGCGCGCATGCGCAGCCTGGTGCGGGATTTTCTGGAAGCGGCCGCGATGGAGGAGGGCAACCTCCAGCTGCACGCGGCGGAGCACGACCTCGCGGCGATTGCCCGCAGCGCGACGGACAGCCTCGCGGCGGCGGCCGGCGCGAAGCGCCAGCAGCTCACCTTCGTGCCCGCGCCCGGCCCGCTGCCCGCGGTGCGGGCCGACGGCGAGCGGCTGCGCCAGGTGTTCGACAATCTCATCGGCAACGCGCTCAAGTTCACGCCACCCGGCGGCGTGATCACGGTCGCCGCCGGCGAGGCCGCCGGCTGGGTCTATGCGGAGGTGCGCGACAACGGCCCCGGTCTCGGGCCGGCGGATTTTGCGAAAATATTCTCCCCCCGCCAGCGGCTGTCGGCCCAGCCGACGGGCGCGGGCGAGGACTCGACCGGCCTCGGCCTGTTCATCGCGCGGGAGTTGCTCGCCCTGCAGGGCGGGCGGCTTGAGGTGCAGTCCTCGCCGGGCGGCGGGGCGGTTTTCCGCGTGCAGCTGCCGGCGGCCGCGCGCGCCGGCGCGGCCTGATCAGCCGAGGCCGTTGCGCAGGCACCAGCGCACGAGCGTCGGCACATCGTGCAGGCCGAGCTTGGCGAGGATTCGCGCCCGGTGCTTCTCCACCGTGCGCGGGCTGAGCCCGAGCTGGCTCGCGACTTCCTTCGACACCAGGCCCCGCGCGACGAGGCGGACGACCTCCTGCTCGCGTTCGGAGAGGATGTCGGCGCCGCAGCGGGGCAGGGCGGGTTCGCTGGCCAGCGACGAGGGCACGGGCGGCGGCACGGTGGCGGAGAAAAACATTCCGCCGTCCAGCACGCATTGCACGGCGCGGTCGATCTGCTCCAGCGGCGAGTTCTTGTCCACGAAGCCGGCGACGCCGAGCGCGAGCAGCTCGGCCGGCAGCCGGGCCTCGGGGTGGCCGGTCAGCATCACGACGCGGGTGGTGCTGCCCTGTTGCCGCAGCTCGCGCACGAGGTCGCGCCCGTCCATGTCACGCAGGTAGAGGTCGGCGATCAGCAAATCGGGCGGCGTGGCGAGGCAGGCGGCGAGGGCGTCGCGCCCGTCGCCAAAATCGAGCAGCGACTGCGGCTGGAAGCGGCGCTGCAGCGCGTCCTTCAGCAACCCGCGAAAGGTCGCGGTGTCGTCAACCAGGACAAAGCGCAGGGGGGCGGCGGCAGGGGCGGACATGACCGGGTTGAGCACACGCATCTCCCCGCCCACTGCAAGACCGGGCTGGGGGTGAATGCTGAAACATTCCCCGCAGCTTGCTGCGGGGATTTCCAAGTATAATTTGCACGCCGTCTGGCCAGACGCTCGAGGCGGGGCTGCGCAAACTGCGCGTAGAATCCCCGGGGAGTAGCGCTGGCGAAAGGACGGCGTTCAACCAGCGCCTTGCTTGAGGCGCTTCTATCGCATGCCACGCTGGGAGATCCACTTTGCCGGCCTGAGCAGAAAACTATCTCCGCCGCCGCCTACGGCACCGGCCTCACCCGCCAGAAAATCGAGTTCCGGCGCGACGCGCTCGGCCGGATGGCGGGCAAAAAGGTCTATCACTACTCGTCGGGCTGGGTGCTCGACTC
>JBDHQK010000065.1:0-13882 GCA_039807025.1 Lacunisphaera sp. | reverse complement strand
CCGTCGTATTTCCAGAGCTGGGTGAAGAGGACGGTGCGGATCGGCACGTTGATGCCGACACCGAGCGTGTCGGTGCCGCAGATGAGTTTGAGCAGGCCCTGCTGGGCGAGCGACTCGACGAGGATGCGGTATTTGGGCAGGAGGCCGGCGTGGTGCACGCCGATGCCGTGGCGCAGCCAGCGCTTCATGTCCTTCCCGTAGGGGCTGTTGAACCTCACGCGTTCGAGCGCGGTGGCCAGCAAAGCCTTCTCCTCCTTGGTGCAGACCGGCAGGCTCATCAGCGCCTGGGCGGCCTCAGAAGCGGCGCGCTGGGTGAAATGCACGAGATAGACGGGAGCTTTCTGCTCGGCAAGCAGCGCGGCGACCCGCTCGGCCTGCGGCACTTCCGAATACTCGAAGTCCAGCGGCACCGGCCGGCGGTCGCTGCGCACGGTGAGGGCCGGTGCGCCGGTCAGGCGGGTCAGCTCCTTCTCGAAGAAATCGGTCGAACCCAGCGTGGCCGACATGAGCAGGAAGCGAGACTGCGGCAGGGTGAGCAACGGCACCTGCCAGGCATAGCCGCGCTCGGCGTCGGAGTAGTAATGAAACTCATCCATGATCACCGCGGCCACATCCGCGTGTTCGCCTCGGGTGAGGGCGATGTTGGCGAGGATTTCGGCGGTGCAGCACAAAATCCTCGCCTGCGGATTCACGGAGGCGTCGCCCGTCATCATGCCGACGTGCTCCGGACCGAAGTCACGGCAGAGGCTGAGGAATTTCTCGTTCACCAGCGCCTTGATCGGACAGGTGTAAACCGAGCGCTGGCCGGCGCAGAGGGCCTTGAAGTGAAGCGCGGCGGCGACGAGGGATTTGCCCGAGCCGGTGGGCGTGTTGAGGATGACGTTGCGGTCCGCGAAGAGCTCGAGGATTGCCTCCTCCTGTTCGGGATAGAGCTCGAGGCCGCGCGACGCCATCGCCTTCAGGAAGGCGTCGAGCACCGTGTCCGGATCGGGGGAGCCGGGCAGCGGGGCGAGGGGAGCGGGCGCGGATGCCATGGGCTCCCAGAACGGAGGGAAGGCGCGGAAAACACAAAGCAACAAAGCGGCCAGGGCGAAATGGCGGTTCGCGGGGATCCGGTGCGTTTTTGAGTTTCCCTTCCCGGGCAGAGTTGCGCCAGCGTGAGGACTTGAAGCCGAACATCATCCTCGCCGAGACGAGCGCGCCGAACGGCGCACGCATGACGCTGGTAGAGCACGACGGGAGCTACTGCATCCGGGTGAACGGGCAGCAGCTGATGCACTCCGCGGTGGCGCATTCCGAGATCGAGCTCGGCCGGATCGGGGTCGAGCGGCTGGTGAACCGCAGCCGGCCGGCTAAGGTGCTGATCGGCGGCCTGGGGCTCGGCTTCACGCTCAAGAGCGTGCTGGCGCACACCGGACCCAAGGTGACGGTGCATGTGGCGGAGCTGTTCCCCGAGATTGTGGCTTGGAACCGCACGTTCCTGGCCGGCCTCAACGGCGGAGCGCTGGCCGATCCGCGCGTCACCGTCCTCGCGGAGGATGTGCGCGCAATCATCCGGCGGTCCGCCCAAGCGCCACTCGACGCCATCGTGCTCGACATCGACAACGGCACGACGGCCATGGTGAAGGACGAGAACAACCTGCTCTACGGCGAGCGTGGCATCCAGCAGATCGCGCTGGCGCTGATACCCGGCGGCCGGGCGGCCATCTGGTCGGCCTGTGCGGATGCGCGGATCGAGCAACGGATGAAGCTGGCCGGCTTCACCGTGCAGGCGGTGCCGGCCCGGCTTTACGCACAGGCGAGGCGCAGCACCTACATGATCTACGTCGGGGACAAGCTCGCGCCGACGGCTGGGCGCAAGTCCTTCACGAAGCAATAGGAGCGGTAGGACAGGCGGTCCTCCCTCAGGGCGTTGTAGATCCGTGAACCGCGGATGCCGGCGAAGTCGCGACCAAGGGACTGCATCCACGGAGGCAGGTGGCGCACGAGAAGCGACTGTGAGCGCGCGGTGTTGATATCCATGCCGCGCAGCACCTCGGCGTTGATGACGCGCGTCCTGACCTGTTTCAGGGCGGCGCCCGCGAGTGCCAGTTCCCAGTCGGCCACGCCCGTGCCGAACCGGAAATCAGCGTAAAGAAAATACCCGCCGGGCCTCAGCACGCGGGCCACCTCGGCGAGGAAGCGCGGGAAATCCGGATAGCAGTGCGAGGCCTCGACGTTGATGACGGCGTCGAAGCTGGCGTCGGCGAAGGGCAGCTTTCCGGCGTCGCCCTGCACAAAGCTGAGGCCGGGCACCCGGTGCCGTTGCTGACAGAAGCGGACACCGGCCGGGTTGAGATCCAGTCCGACATAAGCCTCCGGTTGCAGCGTGCGCGTGAGGAAGGAGGCGCCGCCGCCGTGGCCGCAACTTATCTCGAGGACGCGCTTGCCCTTCAGGTCAGCCTGGGTGGCGACGTGATGGTAGAGCTGGATACAGGCGCGGTTCGGTTCGTCGGCCGGGTCGAGCGCGAGGCCGAGGGGCGGGTCGGCCTCGAAGGCGTAGTTGAGGAAGAGCACTTCCTCGTCGCGCAGCCGCCGCGTGAGGAACGGATACCACAGCTTCCAGATGGCTTTCCGCAGGAAGCCGACCGAGAAGAGCGGGTCGATCAGCGCCACGTCAGGGCAGTTTGGCCTGGATCAGTTTGCTGACGACGCCGAAGTCGATGAGCGCGGCCTCGGGGCGCTGCTTGAGCGCGCCGATGACCTTGCCCATTTCCTTCTTCGAAGTGGCGCCGGTGGCGGCGATGACCTCGGCCACGATCGCCTCGAGTTTCGCCGCGTCGAGGCCCTTGGGCAGGTATTTCTCGAGGATGGATATCTCGGCACTGTTGGCGGCGACGAGGTCGGCGCGGCCGCCCTTCTCAAACTCAGTGCGGGCGTCGGTGAGGTTCTTGACGGCTTTGCGGAAGGTGGCGATGACGAGAGCCTCGTCGATCGGCTTGCTGGCGTCCATCGCGGCGCGCTGGATGGCGGCATCCATGGTGCGGAGGGCGGTGGCGGTGGCCGTGTCACGGGCCTTCATGGCGGCGACGATGTCGGCGCGGAGGGTTTCGTAGGTGGTGGGCATGGGAAGATGCGCGGGGGGTGGGAATCAGGCCACGGAGGAAATCAGGACTTCGCTGCTCTTGCCGCCGAGGTCGAGCTGGAGGCGTTCGCCTTGCTTGCGACCCACGAGCTGGCGGCCGAGCGGCGACTGCGGGGTGATGACGAGCACCGGGTCCCCACCGGCATCCACTTCGGTGCCGCCGGCGCGGGGGCCGATGAAATAGCGGTTATGGCCGCGACCTTCAAGACGCACGAGCGCGCCCAGGCTGATGGGTTCGCCGGCGCCGAAGTCGCGGGCGGGCAACGCCTGGAATTGGGCGACGGCCTGCGCCGCCTCCTCGGCGGCCTTGGACTGGCCGTGGGCGAGGTAGGAGGCCTCGAGGCCGCGGGTGTCGTATTTGTCCTCGGCCTTGTTCTCGTCGTCGGTCGCCTCGGCGTGCGTGGCTAGGGCGGCGTTGGTGATCTGCTTCAACTCGGCGGCGAGTTGGGCGATGATGCGGGCGAGGAGGTCGCGCTTGGTCATGGTGTCAGCGTTTGGTCTCGTCGCCATAGATCGCGATGACCGCAGGCTGGGTGGAAAGACGGACGGCGCGATACATGCCCGGTGAGTTAAACTCGAAGGCATAGTTACCCCGGGCGTCCAGGGCGATGACGCCGCCGTCGCCGCCGAGCCTGCCGACCTTGGCGAGGGTGGCGGCCGCGGCCTCACGGAGCGGCGTGCCTTTGTATTCCATCTGCGCGGCGATGTCGCGGGCCACGCCGACTCGGATGAAGAACTCGCCCCAACCGGTCGCGCTGACGGCACAGGTGGCGTTGTTCGCGTATGTGCCGGCGCCAATGATGGGGGCGTCGCCGATGCGGCCGAATTTCTTGTTGGTCATGCCTCCGGTCGAGGTGCCGGCGGCGAGGTTGCCGGCCTGATCCAGGGCGACGCAGCCGACAGTGCCCCAGCGGAGGGTGCGGGTGAAGTAGTCATCAGGCATCGCGGCGGTGCGCTCCCTGCCGTCCTTTTCCTTCGCCTGGGCCTTCTTCAGTTGTTCGCGGCGCCAGTCGGTCTGGAAATATTCGTTCGGGACCAACTCGTAGCCGAGTCCTAGGGCGAACTTCTCCGCGCCGTCGCCGACCATCATGACGTGAGGAGACTTCAACATGACGTCGCGCGCGAGATTGATCGGGTTCTTGATGTGATGGACACCGGCCACGGCGCCGGCGGCCTGGGTGCGACCGTCCATGATGGAGGCGTCGAGCTCGCAGATGCCGTCGGCGTTGAACACGGCGCCCTTGCCGGCGTTGAAGAGCGGGGAGTCCTCCATGACGTTGATGGCGGCCGTGACGGCCTCGAGGGACGCGCCGCCGCGCTCGATCACCGCGTAGCCAGCGTTGAGTGCCTCCGCGAGACGGGCGCGATACTCGGCCTCGCGCTCAGGAGTCATGGTTGAGCGGGCGATGACGCCGGCTCCGCCGTGGATGACCAGGCCGTAGGGACGGGCGGGGGACTGGGCGTGGCTGGCAAGGGCGGAAAGGAACAGCAGGACAATGAGGCGGGGCATTGGAGTCGGGGGTAAGCGCTCAGACTAGCGGGGTGTATTCACCGACTGCAACCCAAGTCCGGCGGCGCGCAGCACTTTAGCGGCCTGCGGGCGGAGCCGGAAAGACGAGCCGTCCGACCAGCTCCGTGAGACGGGCGGTCAAACGGGCGTTCTCGCTTTCGGGGGTGGCGGCGTAGGTGGTGCGTTGGGTGGCCCGTTCGGCAAGCTCGGTGCTCAGCACAAAGACATGCTGGTTGCGCACGAAGAGCAGCGTGCCGCGCTTGGCGGTGACGGGAGCGGGCGGCGGGGCCCCGAGGGCATTGGCCTGGGCCTCAAAATAGGAACCTCCGGGGAGCAGGGCATAGGCGATCAGCGCCCCGCCCATGAGTTCGGGGACAAACCGGGCGCCTTCAATCGCGGAACCTGGAAAGCGCCGCGCAAAATCGGCGAGCACGAAATCGGTGAAGAAATACAGAAGGTAGTCCCGCGGGCCGCGCGTCTCCAGCTCCCACCGTTGCAGGGAATCCTGCGGGAAGCACGCGATGCTGATGTGGGTGTTGTAGCTGTCGGAGAAGGTGACGACGTTTTCCGTGTCGGTGACGGTTCCGCCCAATTCGCGCAGCACCGGCAGGGGCAGGCTGAATTCGCCGGTGGCGGAGAAGTAGGTGTCACCCTCGATTTTTCCGACCAAGATCGCGCTTTGGGCTGACGAGGCAGCCGGGAGCAGGACGGCCACGCCGAGGAACAGTAACAAGCGGGACATGGAAACGAAAACTAGCGGGACCGGGGTATTTTTCAAGCGGCTCAAGCTCAGACCTTCAATCGTCGCCAGAGTGCCACGGGGATTTGCTCGGGGCGGGTCTGCGGGCCCAGGCCGGCGGCGGACAGCTCGGCGAGCCAGGCCGCGCCCCCGTCGGGGAGCTTGTGCCGCAGGAGACCGCCGATTTGCTTCCGCCGCTGCTGGAAGCAGGCGCGGATGACGGCCTTGACGGCCGCCGGGAACACGTAGGGATCCGGCAGGCGCGCGAGGTGCAGCAGATAGGACTCGATGTCCGGCTGCGGGTAGAAGCACGAGCTATCCACCTTGTGGCCGGGGGCAACCGCGTAGGCGGACTGGATGAAGATGGAGATGGCGCCGAAGTTCTTGGTGCCGGGCGGGGCGACGTAGCGTTGGGCGGCTTCCTGCTGGAGCATGAGGACCATGCGGTCCGGCAGCGGGCCGGCAAGCACGCCGTCCAGCCAAGGCGTGGCGATGGCGTAGGGCAGGTTGGCGACGATCTTGAAAGCGGCGGTGCGGTCGGCGGGCAGTCCGGCCAGCGGCTGCTCGACACCGTCGCCTTCCATCAGGTGGAGACGGGGATTGGCGGCGGCAAGCGTGGCGGCGAGATGCCGGTGCAGACCCCAGTCGCGCTCGATAGCCCAGACCTCCGCGCCGGCGGCGAGCAAGGCGCTGGTCAGCGTGCCGAGGCCGGGCCCGATCTCGACGATGGTGTCGCCGGCGGTGACGCCACCGAGTTCGAGGGATTTGCGCACGATGTTGCCGTCCACGAGAAAGTTCTGGCCGAGGAAATGTTTCGGCTCGTGTCCGAGCCGGGCGAGCAGCTCGCGCGTGGAGGTCGGGGTCAGCGGCTGGCTCATACCGCGTGAAAGCTGCGGATCACGGCGGCCGGATCGTCGGCGCGCATGAGGGACTCGCCGACCAGCACGGCGTGCGCGCCGGCGGCTTTGACGCGGGCAGCGTCGGCAGCGGAGGCGATGCCGCTCTCGCTGACGGCGATGACATGCTTCGGGAAAAGCGGAATCAGTCGCTCGGACAGGCCAAGGTCGGTCTTGAAGATGGCGAGGTCGCGGTTGTTCACGCCGATGATTTTCGCGCCGTGGCGGACGGCGCGGTCGAGCTCGGCCTCGTTGTGTATCTCAAAGAGCGCGTCGAGCCCGGCGGCCGTGGCGGCGTGATGCAGGGTCTCGATCTCCTCGTCGGCCAGGGCGCGGACGATGATGAGGATGGCACTGGCGCCCGCCAGCCGGGCTTGCAGGACCTGGATCGGATGGACCATGAAATCCTTCCGCAGGCAGGGAACGGCGGGGCCGCGAGCGGCGAAGTCGCCGGTGACATCCTGCAAATCCTCGATGCGGCCGCCGAAGAACTTTTCGTCGGTCAAGACGGACAGGGCGGCGGCGCCGGCGACGCGGTAGCGGCGGGCCTGGTCAAGGGCGGAGATGTTCTCCCTGATGGCGCCGGCGGAGGGCGAGCGGCGCTTGATTTCGGAGATAACGGCGAGCTTTCCGTCTGGGCGGCGCAGCGCTGACCGGAAGGATGGGGGACGCGGCAGGTCGCGGTCGAGGGCGGCCAGTTCCTCTGGGAACACCGGTCGCAGCAACGGGGCGATCTCGCGCCGCTTGTGGGCCATGATTTCGGTCAGCTTGTCCATGAAAACGAGCCACCACGGAACACGCGGAGAACACGGAAGCCAAACCAATTTGCCCGGAATTTCCGTGTGTTCCGTGCGTTCCGTGGTAATTCCTCCCGTCATGACGCCGATCGAAGAACTTCGCCAGACCATGGCCCGACTCCGCGCCCCGGACGGCTGCCCATGGGATCGTGAGCAGACCCACCAGACACTGACTCGCTGCCTAATCGACGAATGCAGCGAGCTGCTCGACACGATCGACCGGAATGACATCCCGCACATGCGCGAGGAACTCGGCGACGTGCTCATCCAGGTGGTCTTCCATGCCCAACTCGCGGCGGAACGTGGCGATTTCACCTTCGACGACGTGGCCCGAGAGATCAACGAGAAGCTTGTCCGCCGCCACCCGCACGTCTTCGGCACGGGCAAGGCGGACAATGCCGCCGAGGTCATCGAGGTGTGGGAGAAGGTGAAGGCCGGCGAAAAGGCCGCCGCCGGCAAGACCGATTCCGCCCTCTTCAAGAAACTGCCGCCGCGCCTGCCGGCCCTGATGTTTGCCGAGGAGGTCGTCAAGCGGATCAATAAGCAACGGCTGCCGGCGGCCGGGGTGGTGGATGACAACCGCGTTGCCGCTCTGGCCGCCGGGTTGACCGAAACCGCCGCCGGACGGCAACTATACGAGCTGGTCGCGGCGTGTCGCGCGCGCGGGCTCGATCCTGAGTCCGCCCTGCGCAAGGAATGCGACCGGGTGATGCACGATGTCGAAGCCCGCCACCAAGCCCGCGCCTGAGCCGCTGCCGTCGGACATCGCCGGCGCGTGGCTGCAGCCGTTTCTCGATCATCTGCGCAAGGAGCGTCGCTACTCCGCCTACACGGCGCGCAACTATGGGCAGGCTTTCGAGGATTTTTTTCGCTGGCTCCGGCACAACGGGCGCGGCGAAGGCGGCTTCGACCTGCTGACAGCGCGAGACGTGCGCGACTTCGTCATCGAGGCCCAGCGGCGTTTCGATCGGCGGACGTTGCACAACCACGTGTCCGGCCTGCGCGCGTTTTACCGCTACTGGATGCAGCGCGGCCGGCTGGAACGGAATCCCTTCGCGGGCGTGCCGCTGCCCAAGCTGCAGAAGAGCCTGCCGAAGTTCCTGACCGAGGCGCAGGTGACCGTGCTGCTCGACGGACCGATGAAGCTGCTGGCGAACCAGGCCACCACGGCGCACGACGCCTGGCGCGACCGGCTGGTGCTGGAGCTGCTCTATGGCGGCGGGCTGCGCGTGAGCGAGCTTGTGGCGCTGAACTACGGGGCAGTCGATTTTGCCGACGGCAGCGCCCGCCTGCTGGGCAAGGGCCGCAAGGAACGCGTCTGCCCGCTGGGGAGCACCGCGATGATGGTGTTGCGGAAATTCCGCGATGACTTTGCGCGCGAGTCCGGGCCCGGTGACCCGGTGCTGGTGGCAGCACCCGGCCAACGCCTGACCGTGCGCGCCGTGCAGCTGCTCGTGAAGAAATATCTCGCGCTGGCCGACTTGCCGATGGATCTCACGCCGCACAAGCTGCGGCACTCCTTCGCCACCCACCTCCTCAACTCCGGCGCCGACCTGCGCACGGTGCAGGAACTGCTCGGCCACGCTAACCTGACCACAACGCAGATATACACCCACACCAGCGTGGCCCGGCTGAAGGAAATCCACGCCAAGGCGCATCCCCGGGCGTGAAAGTTGTAAGTTTTAAGGTGTAAGGTTTAAGCCCGGTTCTTTTGAAGCTTACAGCTAAACCTTAAGACCTATTATTTACCGAGCGGGACCCGCGCTGAGGCCGCGTTGCCGGCGTGGTCATAGAGGATGATCTCCACGGAGGTTGCGCCCGCAGTCCGGGCGTCAGGGATCTCCGCGACAAAGGTCTCCTCCCGACCGTCGAGGATGCCGTCCGCGGGTTGGGTCACGGCGAGCTTGTAACCGTTGTTGAGCGAAAATTCGGCGCCTTCGAGCAACGACAGCGCGTCGCGGCCGGACACGGCGATGCGCAGCAGTCCGTCGCTGCGCGTGATCACTGGTGTGTCGAGCACGGGCGGAGTGCGATCAATCAGCAGGTGGTCGGTTTCGAAGGTGTAATTCAAGCGCTGCGCCGCGGGGCGGGGTGCTTGCTCGCTGACAGTGAGGCGTGTGTAGTAAAGGCCTTCCGCGAGGCCGCCAGTCTCAAACTGGATGTAGTTGTCGGGTGAGTTGACGGCGAGATCGATCCAGGTGTCGGCATTCTCTGGTCGGAGACTGAAATCGTAGGCGAGGTTGTCGCCATCGGGGTCGTTGACGGTCCAGTAAACGATCTGTGCGCCGGGCTGGGGCACGACCTGGCTGCCGAGCAGGGCGTCCCGGCGGCGGTCGCTGTCGTCCTTGGCCTCGCGTGCCGGCGCAAGGAGTTGGCCGAGGGTGACCGAGGCGGCGGGCGCCCGCTCTCCGGCCGGGAGCAGGCCGAGGTTGGGCGAGAGGATGCGAAAATCGGTGAGCGCGGGCCGGCGGTTCTGTGGCAGGTGATAGAGGGTGGCCTTGTCGATCTGGAAATCCGCCGCGCTGCCGGCGACCTGCAGGCGGAATTTGACG
The DNA here is from genome assembly GCA_039807025.1 of Lacunisphaera sp. GTDB lineage: Bacteria > Verrucomicrobiota > Verrucomicrobiia > Opitutales > Opitutaceae > Lacunisphaera. Next base: position 4,264 of record JBDHQK010000065.1, on the reverse strand, counting down.
TAGCGTCCGCGCAGGCCCTCGGCGTGAAAGGCGCCGTCGCGCGGGGTCATCAGCATCCACGGAGTCCAGCCTTCGATCTCGTCGCTGCCGAAATTGGCGCGCACCTCGAGCTTGATATCCTTGGGGGACACACCGCGCAGGCGCGCGAAGCGCAGGTTGCCGAGCTCAGTCGCGGAGCCGAGGTCGAGGCGCTTGGTCTCGAGTTCGCGCTCCGGGGCGCTCGCGAAGGTCAGCAGCGCGAGACCGGGCGCGTTGTTGCGGAGCAGCAGGAAGCGGCCGTCGCCGAGCGGGGCGATGTCATTGAGCTGGCTGGAGGCGCTGCCAGCAAAGGTGAGCGAGCGCCGGGCGACGGGATCATAGCCGAAGACATCGCCCTGTTCGCCGGCGGTGAGCAGGAGCCAGTCTTTGTGCCGGGCGAGGCGGTAGAGCGAAACGTTGGGCCGGGTGAGCACCGCCTCGGGGAAACCGTCGGCCGGGAAGCGCACGACGCTCGAGCGGCCCGTGAAGCCGGACTTCTCCTCGATGACGGGCGGCTTGTCCTTGTTGTCGGCCGCCTTGGGGTCGGGCGGGCGGCTGAGGCGGCTCGTTGACTCGGTGGTGAACACAAGCGCGGCGTAGAAGCTGCCGTCGTCCATCGGCAGGAGATCCACGACCTCCGCATCGCGGTTCTCCTGTCGTATGAGAGGTGCGCCGCCGACCGCCGCGAACGTGTAGATGTTGCCCTTGGGGGAGGAGCCGGCGAGGACGCGGCCGTCGGCCAGGCGCGCGAGGCGGCGGACGTTGCGGTCGCGAATCTCGCCGAAGAGGGTGACCCCGCGGGCGGCGAGTTGCTGATCGTCGCCGGCCTTGCCCTCGTTGAGTCCGGCGGCGGCGAGCTTCTTCAGGTCGAGGCGGTAGATTCGGCCCGGGTTGCCGGTGGCGGCGAGGACGCTGCCGTCCGGCTGGAGAAGGAAATCAAAGACGGAATCGGCGGGCAGCGGCACACGGGCGACCTGTTTGCCGTCCTTGAAGAGATAGAGCGCGCCGGTCGGCGAAGTGCCGAGGAGAAACGAGCCGTCGTTGAGCGGCAGCAGGGCGATGGCCTGGGTCTCGGCGACATCGGCGACCTCGCGCACCGTGTAGGTGCGTTCCTTGGAGTTGAACGTGACCTCCTGCACCTTGCCGTCGGGCCCGGTGCCGACGAGGAACTTGTCCGGGCCGGCGGGCTTCAGCATCCAGAGGATATCGCCGATCCTTGGGCCGGTGAGGTCGGTGAAGACCGGGCCGGGGAGGATGCGCCCGTCGGAGCGGGTGGCGAGCCCCTTGAGATTGCGGCTGGCGACATCGCGGCCGAAATCCACGTCAAGCTGCTTGGTGAGCGGGTCGGCAGCGAGATTCACTCCAAGGAACACGAGGCACAGAAGAATCCGGGTGGGGTGCAGAAAGGACGGGGGCATGGCGTGGTGTGTTGAGCCGGGTGGTCGGACTTATTCCGTAATCTTCAGCGGGCGGCGGACCATGATGTTGAAGAGGCGGCCGGGCAGCACGCGCTGTTCCCACAGCGGGGCGAAGGCGTCGCGGCGCTGGAAACGGGCCTCGTCGGCGTTGCGGGCGATGCGCTCGAGCGAGCCGGGCATGTCCGGCGTGGTGGTGCGCTGGTCGGTCAGGAGGCGGGCCTTCTCAATGACGGCGAGGTAGAGGCCGTCGGTTTCACGGAAGTCGCGCAGGGCGGAGATGTATTCCTCAAAGCTGCGGAGCTGGGCGATGGGCACGGCATGGGCGCGGCCGGTCAGCTCGTCGAGGGCGGGCCCGGTGGTGAGGATGACCTCGAGCTCCTTCCCGGCCCAGTCCGGCGGGATGGCGAGGCTGACGATCTCACTGGCGGCCTCGCGCTGGTAGGCGCGCCAGCCGACAGTGAGATCCACGCGCTCGCCGGGCGCGGCGGAGGTGCGTGAGACCAGCAGTTGCTCAATCGAGCCGGACGGCGTTTCGGGCGTGTCCTCGACGCTGAAACGGATGTGGTCGGGAAAGACGCGCGCGTAGGGGTTGAAAAGCCAGAGCGAGAGGTCGCCGACGAATTCGTTGATTCCCTGCCGGAAGCCCTGCGGGCCGGGATACAGCTGGCTCATCTCGACCGGCGCGGTGCCGGGGAAATGCACGGTGGTCGTGACCTTGAAACCGTGCGCGAAGCCCGATTCATTCGAGCCCATCACGGCCTGCGCGAGGCCGGTGGCGGCGATGGCCGGCAGGAGTTGCTCGTGGCGGACAACCTCGAAGTGGAGCGAGCGCCGGTTGCTGCGGGTGGGGAAAACGACGTCCACGGCGACCATCGGGGCCTTCCGGCCGAGTTCGCCGTAGATGCCGGAGAGGCGGTCTTGGCTGAACGAGCCGATGATGCCGCCGGTGTTCGCCACCTTGATGGAGTTGAGCTGGCTCGGGAGGATGGTGACAACCTCGGCGGAGGCCATCGGCAGCTCGGTGGCCCCGAGCGAAAGCATCGGGTGGCCGAAGGCGAGGATGCGGTTGCCGTCCACGTGTGAAACGGTGCCGGTGCCGGCGAGGCTGATGTCGCCCGTGGCCAGTGCGACGGCCACGGCGCCGCCGGGGCGGAGCGCCGGTGGATTGGGTATCGCGGAATCCGGATGGTCGGAACCGGAGTCATTGCCACCCAGGGCAGTGACACTCAGCCCGAGGGCGCTGAATTGCGGTTCCAGCAGCGCGGCGACGTCGGGGGCGAGGCCGCCGAGCGAGAAGGCCGGGGCCATCGGACTGAAGCCCGGCCCCAGGCCGTCGGTGCTGCGGGTGCCCTGGCGGGCGCCCTTGACGGGAATCGGGGTCGGGGCGAAGCCGTCCTTGGCTGCGGGCAGCATGCTGATTTCCAGCATGTCGCCGATCGGCGTGAAGCCGGCGTAGCGCACGGTCTCGAAGCGCTGGATTTGATAGGCGAGGACGCCGGCGAGCCTGCCCCCAATGTAGAGCGGACTGCCGCTCATGCCCGCGACGGCCCCCATGCCCTGCACGCGGGGATCGGTGAGTTCGCAGAGAATCATGCTCTTGCCGGGGCCGAGGGCGTTGCGGAGGATGCCGGTGACCTTCACGGCAAACGGCTCGGGATCGCGCCCTTGGAAGACCGTCCAAACCTCACCCGTCATGCCCGGCTGCAGTTCCGCGAGCGGAAGGACCGGGGCATCGGCCGGCTGGGCCGGCAACTTAACCACGAAGGCCACGCAGAGCGCGAAGATCAGTGATCGGATGCCATTCATTTCAGGAGATTTCGTGGTTAATACGCATCTAACGACCCCTTGTTAGAGGGATTTAATGGCCTTCGTGATGACATCGCAAGCCCGGGCGATGGCCGGGCCCTCGTGGGCGGTGCTCAGGAACCATGATTCGTAGGCGCTCGGCGGCAGGTAAACGCCCTCGTCGAGGCAGGCGCGGAAGAAACGGCTGAAGAGTTTGGCGTCGGAGGCGAGGGCGGTGGGCATGTCGCGCACGGGGTTCGGCGTGAAGAACAGGCTGAACATCGAGCCGGCTTGCGGAGCCTGAAGCGGGAGGCCCTTGGCCTTGGCAGCCGCGAGGGCGGCGGCGCAGACCTGCCGGCCGAGGGTGTCGAGCTTGGCGTAGGGTTTTATCTCGTCGAGCAACTGGAGGGAGGCGATGCCGGCGGCCATGGCGAGCGGGTTGCCGCTGAGCGTGCCGGCCTGATAAACCGGCCCGAGTGGGGCGAGGTGGTCCATGATGTCCGCGCGGCCGCCGAAGGCGCCGACCGGCAGGCCGCCGCCGATGATTTTGCCGAGGGTGGTGAGATCGGGCGTGATTTTTTCGATCTCCTGCACACCGCCGCGGGCGAGGCGAAAGCCGGTCATGACCTCGTCGAAGATGAGCACGGCGCCATGTTTGGTGCAGGCCGCGCGAACGTGTTGCAGGTAGCCGCCGTCGGGCTTGATGAAACCGACGTTGCCGATGTAGGGCTCGAGGATGACGCAGGCGATCTGGCCCGGATTGGCGGCGAAGGCGGCGTCGAGAGCGACGGTGTCGTTGTAGGGCAGGACAACGGTCTCGCGGGCAAAGGCTGCCGGCACGCCGGCGCTGTCGGGGTTGCCGTGGGTGAGCGCACCCGAGCCGGCGGCGACGAGGAGTGAGTCGCTGTGGCCGTGGTAGCAACCGGCGAACTTGATGATCTTGTCGCGTTTGGTGAAGCCGCGGGCGAGGCGGATGGCGGACATCGTCGCCTCGGTGCCGCTGTTGCACATGCGGACTTTCTGGATCGACGGGAAGAACTTCA
>JBDHQK010000064.1:0-13978 GCA_039807025.1 Lacunisphaera sp. | reverse complement strand
AAGCTCATCGCGGCCTTCTTCGCCCAAGCCGAATTGTTTTGAGCCAATCGTCACTTCTTTAGGTAAGTCTCAATAAGGAAGAGCCAGAGTGCGTTCATGCGCGGGGCAGGGTGGAGAGGATCTGGTCGGCTTGGAGCGCGCCGAGGCCCCGGTGGATGTTGGTGCGCAGCAGCTCGAGGTTCTCGCGCACCAGGGCGGCCATGGTCTCGCAGCGGAGATAGCGGTCGCTTTGGAAATGCGCGGCGAGGCCCTGGCGGAGGCTGTGCACGTTTTCCAGCGGGGCGAGGGGGGTGGCGGCCATGGCGTCGAGCAGCGCATTCAGCCGCGCGGCGGCAAGCTCGGCGCGCGCCAGGATGAGGGTCTGCTCCTCGCGCTGGTATTGGAACGCGGTCTTGAGGTGCAGGTGCTTCATGCAGAACTCGACGAGGGGGCGGTTCTCCTTGAAGAACTGGGGCAGGTAGAAGTTCTTGCGGCCGTTGTGCGACTGCTGGTCGAAATCCATCGCGCGGATGCGGACCTGGGAGCCCTCGAAGTCGGGCGTGATGACGACGACGAAGTTGTAGCTGCGCATGTCGCCGAGGAGCTGGACGAAGCTGCGCTCGTTGAATTTCACGAGCTCCTTGGCGATGCGGATGGGGCGGAGCTCGGGGCGGTTGAGCCAGCGGTCGATGAAGATGTCGCCGGGGATGCCGGCGATGTGCTCCTCGACGAGGGTGCCGCCGTGGGTGAGGAAGTTGAGGCGGTTGGGGGAGAGGAGGTGCTCGAGCTCGAGGCCGCAGGCGCGCGAGGCGTCGGCGCGCTTGATGTAGAAGTAGTCGGGGTTGTCGTTGTAGGCGTTGACGATCCGGATGCGGAAGGGCGTGGAGTTGCCGAAGCTGCAGAAGTCGATGCGGTCGATGTAGAGGTGCTGCATCACCGAGAAGTCGCCGTCCACGCGCAGGAGGGCGTAAATGCGCTTGAGGTCCTCGTTGAGGGCGGGGATGTCCTCCGCGCGGTAGGCGACGGTTTCCCAGAGGGTGTTGCGGCCCTCGGTGTCCATCAGCGGGTGGGATTCGTGGAAGTGGCGGAGCCGCTCGTAGGTGACGGGCAGCTCGCGCTCGCGCCGGAATTTACCCAGATAGTCGCGCAGCGCCGCGCCAATGGCGTAGCTCGGTTTTTTCCGGGTGCGGATATCGGGCGGCGGGGTGGAGGTGGCGTCCATCCGGGGGCAGGCTGGGCCGAATCGGCGGGTGAAGCAATAGCGCGCCTTGTCACGGCGGGGGAACCCGGCTCGAATCGGCCTGCATGAGTCCCGTGTCGTGGTTCCAGCCGCCCGCCCGCCGCCACCGGCTGATCCGTGTGGCGCTGCTGGTTTTCTTCACCTGGCTGGCGGGCCGCTTCTGGCATCCCTACTACGGATTCACTCGCTTCCTGCAGATGGACGAGGAAAGCGCGGCTCACACCCTGCCGGAGCTGCGCGCCGCGCCTATCTTCCTCTATGAAGACGGCTACGACGGACACTACTACGCCCAGCTCGCCGCGCGGCCGGCGGTGAACGATCCGGCGCTCAGTGGTGCCATCGACAGCGTCGGCTATCGGGCGCGGCGGATTTTTCTGAGTTGGACGGCCTGGGCGGTGGGCGGCGGCGATCCGGTGGCGGCGGTGCGCGCCTATGCGTGGCTTAACCTGGTGATCTGGGCGGGACTCGCCGCGCTGCTCTGGCGGATTTTTCCGGGCCCGGGTTGGCGCGACACCGCGGCGTGGGCCGGCGTGCTGTTCTCCGCCGGCGCACTGCACGGCGTGCGGTTGGCGCTGACCGATCCGCTGGCGCTGCTGTTCGTGGCCGGTGCCGTGGTGTTGGTGGAGCGCAACCGGCGCCACCCGGCCGCAGCGCTGCTCGGGCTCGGCGCGCTGGCGCGTGAAACCGTGGTGCTTGGCGCCGTGAGCCTGCTGCCGGCGGGGAAGGCGACGCGCGCCGACTGGCTGCGGACCGCCGGCTGCCTGGCGTTGATCGCCGCGCCGCTGGCGCTGTGGCTCTTGTATTTGCGCTCCGTGTTGGGACCGACCGAGCCGGGCATGGGCAATTTCATCCTGCCGGTCGTCGGCTGGGCGGAAAAGTGGGGCGAGGCGTTGCGCCGGCTGCACCACGAGCCCGACCATTACCTCGCGCTGACGACGCTGCTCGCGCATCTTGCGCTGACGGTGCAGGCCGCCTGGCTGATTATCCGCCGTCAGCCGTCAGATCCCTGGTGGCGGCTCGGGGCCGTATATGTCGGATTGATGTTATTCCTCGGCACCGCGGTGTGGGAAGGGCATCCCGGCGCGTCGACGCGCGTGCTGCTGCCCCTCGCGCTGGCGTTCAACGTCCTCGTCGTGCGCCGCCGGGCGGCGTGGCCCTGGCTGGTGCTCGGCAACCTGTCCGTGCTGGCCGGCGTGCTGGCGTTGTGGTCGGTGCCCCGAGCAACTCATGAGCTGACGGCGGGGTGGGGCGCCGGGAGCAGCTACGTGGTGCAAACCGACGTGCGGTGGCATCCGGTCGAGCGGGATGGGAAACACACCTGGGCCTGGGCCGCGACCGAGGGCGGGTTGCGTTTCGCCTGCCGGCCGGCGGCCGACGGAGTCCGCCGCGTGCGGCTGGCGGTGCGCGGGATCGCGCCGCGAGAATTGGTTATCAGCCAGGACGGGCGGGAACTCTGGCGCGGTGGCATCACCGAGAAGCTCCAATGGATCGAAGTGCGCGGCCTGCACTTCAAAGCCGGGCGGGCGGAGCTGGAGCTCCGCAGCGACGAGCCGCCGAGCCACGAGGGCGGGGTGGCGAGCGGCCGCGCGCTGGGCTTCGCGATCTACGGCGCGCGGCCCGACTAGGCGGCGGCCTTGCCTTGGCGGAGGCGGTCGAGGAAGACGGCGACGATGATGACGAGGCCGATGATGATTTCCTGGAAATACGTGGGCCAGCCCATCTGCTGGGAGCCGTTGCGGAGGACGCTCATGATGAGGGCGCCGATCATCGAGCCGAGGACGGTGCCCACGCCGCCGTTGAGGCTGGCGCCGCCGATGATGACGGCGGCGATGACGTCGAGCTCGAGGCCGACGGCGACCGTCGGGTCGCCCTGGCGGAGGCGGGAGAGCTGGAAGAGCCCGGCGAGGCCGAAGAAGCAGCCGGCGAGGGCGTAGATGGAAACCTTGAGGCGCGCGGTGGGGATGCCGCAGAGGCGGGCGGTGGCCTCGTTGGAGCCGAGGGCGAAGATGTGCCGACCGAAGACGGTGTTGCGCAGGAGCAGGGCGGTGAGGATCGCCAGAGCGAGGGCCACCCACACGCCGGCGGGCAGGGCGCGGCTGAACGGATCGGCGGTGGTCATCCAGCCGTTGATGGGCGAGGTGTCGTAGTTGACGGTCTGGTTGTCGGCCAGCCACTTGGCGGCGCCGCGGGCGACGCCGAGCGTGCCAAGGGTGATGATGAAGGGTGTCATGCGCAGGCCGGCGATGGCCGCGCCGTTGAGCAGGCCGATCAATCCGCCGGCGGCGACCACGGTGAGGAGCACCGGGACGGGGCCCCAGCCGCGCTGGATGAGGAGGGCGCCGACCACGCTGGTGAGCGCGATGATCGAGCCGACGGAGAGATCGATGCCGCCACTCACGATGATCAGCGTCATCCCGAGCGCGCCGATGGCGACAAGCACGGTCTGCGTGAAGATGATCTTGAAATTATTGTAGGTGAGGAAGAACTCGCGCGTCTCGGCCGGGATCGAGAAGAGCGCGATCACGAGGAGGAGGCCGAGGAACGGGCCGGCTTTCGCGAGGAGCTTTTTGAGGGGAGGCATGGAAAGGGTTTTAAGGGGCAAGAGGTAAGTTTTAAGGAGGATTTGCGGGTGGGCGGGTGGCGGGTCTTAAACCTTAACACTTAAAACTTAGAACCGGGTTATCTGGTCAGGTGCTGCCGGTGGCGACGCGCAGGAGGGAGGCCTCGTCCCACTCGGCGCGCGGGCGGGTGGCGGCGAGCTCGCCGCGGCACATGACGCCGATGGTGTCGCAGAGGCCGAGGAGCTCGGGCAGGTAGGAGCTGACGACGACCACGGCCTTGCCCGCGGCGGCGAGCTCGCTGACGAGCTGGTAGATCTGGGCCTTGCTGCCGACATCGATGCCGCGGGTGGGTTCGTCGAGGAGGAAGATGCGCGCGGGGTGCTCGAGCAGGCGGGCGAGGGCGACCTTCTGCTGGTTGCCGCCGGAGAGCTGGCCGATGGGTTGCGCGGCGTCCCGGCACTTCACGCGGAGCTCGCCGGTCCAGCGCCGGGCGGCGACGCGCTGCCGGGTGCCGTTGACCCAGCCGAACCGGCCGTAGGCGTCGAGCTTGGCGAGGGTGAGATTGTCGGCAATGGACTGGTTGAGCATGAGCCCCTCCTCCTTGCGATTCTCGCTGAGGAAACCCACGCCCTGCGCCCAGCGGTCGCGCGGCCGGGCGGCGCGGGGGGCGGCATCGAGGATGCAGACCTCGCCGGCATCGAGCGCGTCGAGCCCGAAGAGGGTGCGCAGCAGATCGGTGCGGCCGGCACCGATGAGCCCGGCCAGCCCGAAGATCTCGCCGGCGCGCACCTGCAGGGTCGCCTGCCGGAGGCGCGGGGCGCTGGCGGCGGCCTTCGCCTCGAGCAGCACCCGGCCCGGGACGCGCGGGGTGCGCGGGTAAAGATCCTTCACCTCGCGGCCGGTCATGAGGGTGACGAGATGGTCGAGGGAGGCCTCCTTCATTTCGCCGCCGCCCACGGTCTCGCCGTCCTTGAGCACGGTGTAGCGGTCGGCGATGCGGCGGCATTCCTCGAGGAAGTGGCTGATGTAGATGACGCTGACGCCGGAGGCGCGCAGCCGGCCAATGGTGGCGAAGAGTTTCTCGGTGTCGGTCTGGGTGAGGCTGCTCGTCGGCTCGTCCATGATGAGCACCTGCGGCTGGATGAGCAGGGCGCGGGCAATCTCGATGATCTGCTGCTCGGCGATGGAGAACTCCCCGGCGCGGCGGTCGAGGTCGAGGCTGGCATGGCCCAGCTGGTCGAGGGCGGCGCGGGCGCGGGCGCGCGAGGCGCGGCGGTCAACCCAGCCGAGCCGCGCGGACTCGGCGCCGAGCAGGATGTTCTCCTGCGCGCTGAGGTGCAACGCGAGGTTCAGCTCCTGGTAGATCATGGCGACGCCCTTGAGGCGGGCGTCGTGCGGATTCTCCGGCAGGTAGGGCGTGCCGCCGAGTTCCATCGTGCCGGCGTCGGCGGCGTGGGCGCCGCTGAGGATCTTCATCAGCGTGCTCTTGCCGGCGCCGTTCTCGCCGATGAGGGCGTGCACCTCCCCGGGGGCGATGGCCAGCGAGACGTTCCCCAGGGCGCGGGTGGCGCCGAAGCTCTTCCGGATGCCGGCGAGGCGGAGGCGGATGTCGGTTGACCCGGGCTTTGTCATTCTGAACGAAGTGAAGAATCCATCAGGGAGTTCGCCAGCGGCTGTCCTGCTGGATGCTTCGCGCGGCTCAGCATGACAATGGTCACTTCAGATACTTGTCGAGCGGCGGGGTCACCATGTCGGCCAGCGCGGGATCGTCGAAGTTCTCCCGGGTGACGAAACCGACGCCGGTGTCGATGCGGGCGGGCACCTTTTCACCGCGGAGCACGGCGACGATGGTCTTCACGCCGAGATAGCCCATGTTCATGGGATTCTGGACGACGAGGCCGTCGATGTCGCCCGACTTCAGGCCGGCGTTGAGGGTTTCGCCGGAGTCGAAGGCGATGAACTTCACCTTGCCGGCGAGGCCGGCATCGCGGAGGGCGAGGAGCAGGCCGGCGCCGGTGGACTCGTTGGGGGCGAAGACGCCGTTGACCACGGAGCCGTAGCGGCTGAGCAGGGTCTCGGCGGCGCGCTTGGCGGTGTCGCGGGTGGCGCCGGCGTGCTGGTCGATGGAGAGCAGGCGGATGCCGGGAAAATCGCGCTGCATGATCTCGACGAAGCCGGCTTCACGCTCTTCGGTGCTGTTGGAGCCGATTTGCAGGCGGAGCATGATGACATTGCCCTTGCCGCCGAGGAGGCGGCCGAGGTTGCGCGCGGCGATGCGGCCGCCCTCGCGGTTGTCGGTGGCGACGAAGCTGGCGTAGGCTTGGGTAGCCAGGCCGGAGTCGATGATGACGACGGGGATTTTCCCGTGCACGGCGGTCTCGACCGGGGCGACGAGAGCCTTGTCATCGAGGGGGGCGAGCACGATGCCGCTGACGCGGCGGCCGATGAAGTTCTCGACGACCTGCACCTGCTGCTCGCGGTCGTCCTCCTTGAGCGGGCCTTTCCAGATCACGTTCACGGCGATGCCGGCGGCAGCGAGCTCGCGCTGGGCCTTCACGGCGCCGGCGTGGATGGATTTCCAAAACTCGTGCGTCGTGCCCTTGGGGATGACGGCGATGGTGTAGGGTTCGGCGCCGGAAAGGGCGACGGCGAAACCGGCGAACAGGGCAAGCAATTTGATCCAAGGGGTCTTCATGAAAGGGGTGGGTTGAAGAAGCGAGGGGCATGACGACAGGCGCGGGCGCGGGCGTCAACCCGGTCGAGAGTCTTATCGTTAGTTTTGGGGATGACGGGCCGGGAAGCCTCGCTCAGCCGGGCGCGAGCAAGCGCTCCAGCACCGCGATGAGGCGGGCGCGCAGCGGCTGGCTGCGGGCGGCGAAGTCGCGCTGGTGGGCCTCGTATTCGGCGCGGCCCTCCGCGGTTTCGATGCGGATCGGGGTGAAGCCGAGCGCGGCGAGGTCATACGGGCTGGCGCGCATGTCCACCTCACGGATGGCGCGGGCCAGCGCGAAGCAGTCGGCCACGAGCTCGGCCGGCGTGAAGGGCGCGAGCTTGAACGCCCACTTGTAGAGATCCATGTTGGCGTGCAGGCAGCCGCGCTGCTCGAACTGCGGCGCCGTCGCGCGCTCCGGCTGCAGGCGGTTGAGCGGGCGGGCGGGGGCGGTGAAGAAGCGGAACGCGTCAAAATGCGAACAGCGCACCGGCTGGGCCTCGACGATGCGCGCCAGCTCGTCGGGCGGGAAGCGCAGCGGCCAGGCGTTGTGCCGCACCTCGCTGGGCGTCTGGCGATAGACCATCGCCCACTCGTGCAAACCGAAGCAGGCGAATTGCGGCGGGCGCTCCGCCGTCAGGCGCAGCAGGTTCGCGATCCACGCCACGCTTTCACGACGGCGCGGCTCGAGCGCGGCGACGTTCAGCGCCACGCCCTCCGCGACCTCGTGGTATTCCGGCCAGCGGAGATACTCGCGCGCGGACTCGCCGCGCAGCACGACGTCCGGGCCCGGATGCCAGCGGCGCAGCCACGCCGGGCGGAAACGGTAGTATTCGAAGAGAAAATCATGGACCGGGTGCTTCTCACCGCGTGCGGCGCGCGCCTGGTGGGGCGCGATCCAGGCGGACACGCGCTGTTCGTGAGCGCGGCGGCGCGCGTGCCAGTCGGCCTCGGCGAGGACGGTCGTGGGGGCGGAAGCGATCATCAGGGCCAGGCGATCACCGCGGTCCCCGCAATGATCAGGGTGCAGCCGATCGCGGTCTTCAGCGTGAGCGCCTCGCCGAGGAAGAGCGCGGCGAGGATGATGGTCAGCGCGAGGCTCGACTTGTCCACGGCGCTGACGAGTGACGCGGTGCCCAGCTGCAGGGCCTTGAAATAAAACAGCCATGACGCCCCGGTGGCCCCGGCGGAGAGCACGAGGAACAGCAGCGAGTGGCGCGAGATACTGGCGACGGTCCCGAGGTTGCCCTGCAGGGCAACGACGCCCCAAGCCAGCACGAGGACGACGGAGGTGCGGACGGCGGTCGCGACATTGGAATCAACGCCCTTCACGCCGATCTTGGCGAGAATGGCGGTAAGGGCGGCGAAAACCGCCGAGAGGAGAGCATAGGTCCACCACATGGCGGCAGCATGATGCCGGCGGTGCCGGGTCACAAGTGGCAAGACCCGCGGGTTGGCGCATAAAAGAAGCCCGCCAGGCCGACAGGTCAGGGCCGGAGCAGCAGCCGGCGCACGCCCTCGATGGGTTGCTCGCTGATGAAGCGATACTCCACGGGCCAGGCGTGCGTTTCGGCCAGGGTCTTGAGGGCGAGAATGGCGGGGGGGCTATTCAGGATCGCGCCGCATACGCCGCAGGGCACCACGGTCCGGCCAAACAGCTTGGCGGTGACGAGGCGCGCATTTTCCACGAGGTCGGTCACCGCGCAGGCGACGGCGGCCCGCGCCGGGGCGCAGCCGGCGACGGCCAGTTCCAGCACGCGCGGGGCGAAGGCGGCGATGCGGGCGTTGGCGTCCTCCGCGGTGTAGAAGAAGCGGGTGTTGGCCATGACATCGGCTAGGCCAGTGTGGGCCTGCAGCGCGGCGCCCAGCGCGGTGGGCTGGGTCCAGCCTTGGAGCTCGAGGAGCGCGTGGCTGATGGCGCGGCGGCCGAGGTCGGCGCCGCTGGCCGGATCGCCGAAGCGCCAGCCGAGGCCGCCGGCGTAGTGGATGGCGCCATCCGGCGCGCGCGCGGCGACAAAGGACCCGGTGCCGGCGTGCAACACGAGCCCCGGCGCGCCGCCGGTGGCGAGCTCGAGCACGGGCAGCGAATCGGGCCCCGTCACCACGGTGCCGCAGTCGTGCAAGGTGGCGGCGAAGCCTTTCCAGAATATCGGCGAGCCGGCGGTGTAGAGGTGGGTGGCGGTGATTTTTCCCTCTCGCGGATTGAGCGCGGCCTTGGCCAGCAGGTCGGCGAGGGCGGTGGTAACCACGAGGGCGGCCTTGTCCGGCCCGAGGTGGCTCGGGTTGCAGCCGGGGGCGGAGTGCCGGGCGACGACGGAACCGGAGGCATCCACGAGGATGAGCTCCGTCTTCGTCCCGCCGCCGTCCAAGCCGATTTTGTAGCTCATGAAAAACAGGGAGCGGAAAACGGCCGGGGCCAGGTGTGCTTCAAGCGGATTCCCAGCGGCCAAAGATGCCGCAGGGGAGCACCTTGCCGTCGTGACGGATCGGCAGACCGACCTCGCCGCCGCTGATGCGGCCGCCCGCGCCGGACAGGAGGCCGGCGAGCAGGTTGACGACGACGGTCGGCGAGAGGCGCGCGGTGTAGGCGTTGATGAGGAAGAACACCGGCCGGTCGCTCAGGACCTCGCGGCACTCCTTGAGCAGTTCCCACAGGTGATCCTCGAGCCGCCACATCTCGCCGGTGCTGCCGCGGCCGTAGGTCGGCGGGTCCATGATGATGGCGTCGTATTTGCGGCCGCGCTTGATCTCGCGGCGGACGAACTTCAGGCAGTCGTCGGTGATGTAGCGCACGGGCGCCTCGGCGAGGCCGGAGAGCGCGGCGTTTTCCCGGCACCACTTGACCATGCCCTCGGCGGCATCCACGTGGCAGACGCTCGCGCCGGCGGCGGCCGCGGCCACGGAGGCGGCGCCGGTGTAGCCGAAGAGGTTGAGCACGCTCACCTCGCGGCCGGCGGCTTTCGCGGCCCGGATGCGCGCGGTGAACCAGTCCCAGTTGACGGCCTGCTCGGGGAAGAGGCCGGTGTGCTTGAAGCTGGTCGGGTGGATTTTGAATTTCAGCTTGCCGTAATTGATAGTCCAGTGGTCGGGCAGTTTCTGGCGGTATTCCCACTTGCCGCCGCCGGTCTCGCTGCGGTGGTAGAAGCCGTCCCAGTTCTCCCAGCGCCCGTTGCCGCCGGCGCGCGGCCAGATGATCTGCGGGTCGGGACGCACGAGGGTGTAGGGGCCCCACTGCTCGTGCTTCATGCCCAGGCCGCAGTCGAGCAGCTGGTAGTCCTTCCACTGGTCGGCGACGATGAGGCCGGGGCGTTCGATGGTCATCGGCGGGCAACTTGGGCGCGATTTGCGGGGATGAACACGACAAAATAAGGCCGCGGTTCAGCCCCGCCGCGCCAGCTTCGCCTCGATTTCATCCATCGTGGCCGGAAATTCCTTTGCCAGGTCCACGCCGTAGGCCTGCGCCAGCACGAGCACGCTCCACAGGCAGTCGGAGAGCTCGTGGGCGAGCTTGCGGTCCAGGTCGGTGATCGGGCGGGCGCCGGCCTTGGCCATGACCAGCTTCATCAGGTCGCCGACATCGCCGACGAAACCCTGCGCGAGTTCCTCGCGGGTCCACGGTCGGCCGCCGCGCGCGGCGGCGGTTTCGTTGAAGCGGCGCTGCACCTCCATGGCGCGCGCGCTGAGTTGGGCAAGCTCCATGGCTCAGGTGCCGTAGAGGCGGTCGCCGAAATCGCCGAGGCCGGGGAGGATGTATTTCTTGGCGTTGAGGGTGCGGTCGAGCGCACCGGTGTGGATGGCCACGTCGGGGTGCGCCTGCTGCAGCGTGGCGACACCCTCGGGCGAGGCCACGATGCACACGAAGACGACCTCCTTGCCTCCGGCGGCCTTCACGACATCGACGGCCTGCACCGCCGATCCGCCGGTGGCGAGCATGGGGTCAACGATGATGACGCGCGTGCCGGCGAGGGGAGGGAGCTTGCAGTAGTAGCTGCGGGCGACGGCGGTCGTGTGGTCGCGCTCGAGGCCGACGTAGCCGACGGACACGTCGGGGAAGATATCGTGGAACGGCTGCAGCATGCCGAGGCCGGCGCGGAGGATCGGGATGATGACGAGAGGCTTGGCGAGCACCAGGCCGGTGAAGGGCTCGAGCGGCGTGACGACGGATTTCTTCTCGGTCGCCAGGTCGCGGGTGGCGTCGAGCGCGAGGAGCAGCGCGATCTGGTAGCTGAGCGTGCGGAACAGCGCGGGCTTGGTGGTCTTGTCGCGCAGGTGGGTGAGCACGTGCGCGCCGAGCGGGTGGGAGAGGATGTGGAGGGACATGGCAAATTTCCGATTTTGGATTTACGATTTTCGATTGCAGAACCCTCCGCCAGGTGGAGAGCGGCTATTGTGGCTTCAAAACCAGCGTGTGAAGAGTGGGGCCGGGGAGCAAGGGTGTGGGTTCGCCCTTCACCCAGGCATCGTGGCCGGCGCGGTAGAAGGGAGAAAGCGGGTGGCCGCTCTGGCCGCCGGGCATGTGGAAGAGGGCCTGGTCCTCGTGGCCTGGAGAAACGACGAGGCGCTCGGACTGGCCGAAACGCGGGCCTTGCACGCGGGGCATGTCGC
Organism: Lacunisphaera sp.; assembly: GCA_039807025.1. GTDB lineage: Bacteria > Verrucomicrobiota > Verrucomicrobiia > Opitutales > Opitutaceae > Lacunisphaera. The sequence continues at coordinate 2,883 of JBDHQK010000064.1, read as the reverse complement.
TGTCGCCGGCCAAGGGGTCGGCCGGCATGTCGAGCAGGCGGGCGAGCGGCTGGGGCAGGAAGCGGCTGAGGGGATGTCGCATGGCCAGCGTGTTGCGGGCGCCCCAGGTGAAGCGGGCCAGCGACCCGCCGGACTTCGCCACGTCCGCCGCGACGTCGTCCACGGCGGCGAGCAGGAGGGCGGACCAGGAGGTGTGCACGGGGTTGAGCAAGCGCGCGGGCTGCTCGTGGACAAGTTGCCAGAGGGCGTCCTCATAGGGGAGGCTGTGCCAGTTGAAGGCGGCATACCCGGCCTGCGCCGGCGCGATGAAGGGCGCCAGCGCGCGCTCGGCCGCGTGGATCCGGAAATTGCGCACGACGCGATAAGCCACGGCATCGGGGCTGGCGTGCCCGCCCCACGTCTGCACGGCGGCGCGCAGCTCCGCGCGGGCGGGGTGACCCGCGACGGCGTCGTCGGTCAGCACCTCGAGCAGGAATTTTTGCCAGCGCGCGAGAAAAACCGCGCGGTCATCAAGCTGGATGGCCAGCAGGTCGGCGGGCGCGGCCTTTTTGCCGGTGGCGAGCAGCGCGTGCAGGTCGTCGCGAATCTGCCCGGCGCGGGCACCTTCGTCGTAGCCGCTGTCGCCGAGCAGGGCACCCGCCGGGCCGCCGAGGGGCCGGTTGTTGCCGCTCCACAGCGCGCCTGCCTTCGCCACGGCATTGGCGGCGGGCAGGCCGCCGGGCAGGGTGCCGACCACGGGAATTTCCTCCGGGGAGAGGTAGCCATCCCAGCGGCGGTCGCCGTAGGTCCACGCGACCGGCACGCGGCCATCGTAGCCCACCCGGCGCGGAAGCCGGCCGAGGATGGTCCAGGCGATGTCCCCGGCGGCGTCGGCGATGAACATGTTCTCGTTGGGAAAGCTGGCGCGGTGGGCCAGGGCCACAGCCTCGGCCGTGGTGCGGGTGGTTTCCATGTCGAGAAAATGCAGGTTGGTGGAGTCGGCGTCGTGCGCGGTCCAGCGCAGGACGCGCGCGCGGCCATTCTTCGGGCCGTCGATGATGGGACCCCACCGGGTCCACCGGGCGGTGAACGGCACGGGCGGGTCGCCCTTCACGCGGATCTCCTCCTGGCGCTCCTCGATTTCCTTCCAGCCGTCGGGGGTCTGGTAGAAGCTGTTCGCGGTGATTTCCGTGGCGACGTTGATGACATCGGTCGTGTCCGCGTAGGCATTGGTGAAGCCCCAGGCGACGCGGCCGTTGCTGCCAACCACCATGAAGGGCAGGCCCGGCAGCGTGACCCCCACCACGCGCCGCGGCCCGGCGTCGTCGGTCCATTGCAGCACGGCGCGATACCAGATGTGCGGCAGGTTGAGGTCGAGGTGCATGTCGTTCGCCAGGAGGGCGGCGCCAGTGGCGGTGTGTGCGCCGCTCAGGGCAAAGGCGTTGGAGCCGACCACGCGCCGGGCGGCGGGTTCGGCGGTGGCGAGGCCGGCGGCGGGCGGGGCGGCCGGCAGGAAGCGCAGCGGCGGCAGCGGCGGCGGCGGAAACTTGCTGCCGTCGAGGGCGGCATCCCAAGAGTTGCCGGGTGGGGCGAGAAAATCCAGGCCCGCCTGGCCGAGGGCGGAGCGCAGCGCTTCCCGGTTCAGCTCGAAGGCGCCGGTGTAGTCCTGCAGGTCAAACCACATGGCGTAAACACACAGCAGCGAATCGGCCTCGCGCCACGGTTGCGGGGCGGTGCGGAGCACGAGATATTCCCACGGGGGCTTCGGCAGGGCGGCGAGGCCGGCGTTGACGCCGGCGGTATAGGCGGCGAGGACAGCCTGCTCGGCCGGGGTGGCCTGCGCGATTACCTGTGCGGCGAGTCGGCGGAAGCCGTGCAGCCGGGCGCTCTTGTCCAGTTCAACCGCGACGCCGCCGAACAGCTCGGAGAGTTCCCCGGCTCCGCGCCGACGCAGGAGATCCATCTGGAAGAAGCGGTCCTGCGCGTGGAGAAAGCCCGTGGCGCGGGCGACATCGGCGCGGGTCGATCCCGCGACGGTGGGCACGCCCAGGGCGTCGCGCATGATTTGCACCGGGGCGGCCAGGCCGGCGATTGTGTAGTCGCCATCAAGCATCGGCAGGCTGCCGCGCAACAGCCGCCAGCCCCAACCGGTGGCGGCGGCCGCGAGTAGCAGGAGCCCGCCGGCCACCGCCAGGATCCACCGCCAGCGGGAGTGCTTTCGCGCCATGTTACTTCTTTTCCCAGGCCCGGGCGGCGACCGGGTCGCGGCCTTCGTCGAATTCATTGAGATCGAACATCGTCTCAATAGGCCGGCCGACCAGGCCGAACTCGACAATGCGTTTTTGCAGGATGGGCGTGGCGTCGTCGCGCCAGCCGCGCTTCATCATGAAGCCGTTCCACACGGCGCACTGCTCGTCGGTGCGGGGGCCGCCGCGCTCGTGGCACCAGGCGAGGATATCGAGGTCGGTGCCGCCGGCCAGGGTGCGGGCGGTGAGGGCGGCGTGGTCCACGCCGAGAAAGGAACAGCACCGGCCGTCGAAGCCTTTGCCGAGATTCGGATGGTAGTCGGCGGGCAGATGGCCGGCGGCGAAGAGACGAATCTTATCGAGCATCCGGCCAAAGTAAACGAGGCGGCCGGTCTGTTCGTAGTTGCTGCGGAGTCCGGGGACATGAGGCATGGTGGCAGAATCTTGCAGCGCGCACACCGAGGCCAGAAGGAAAATGGGCCCGACAGGACTCAGCGACCGTTCAGTTCGGCACCGCACTCCACGGCGGAACAGATTTCTTCCCGGTCGCCCGAGGAGCGGGGCTTAGGGCCGCCCTTGCTTATTATTGAGGATTACTTAAAGAAGTGACAAGTGGTGGTCTTTCTGCACCCTTTGGGCATGGGCATGCCAAAAGGAC
>JBDHQK010000063.1:0-14111 GCA_039807025.1 Lacunisphaera sp. | reverse complement strand
CTGCCCGATGGTGTAATGGTAGCACGAACGACTCTGACTCGTTCTGTCTAGGTTCGAGTCCTAGTCGGGCAGCCAATCCGGTATCGCCATTTATTTTGTCCCGCTCGCAACAAAGCGCATTGACACGCCAAAGTTATTCTCGGCAGCATCCGGTTTCACGGAATTTTTTGGTCACTTTGTATTCGTTTACCCACTCCCCACTCTCCTCGCCGCACTTCAGGTGCTGACGATGATGTGTCTGTCTTAGGCCGACCAACTGCTGATCCCCGCCCCCTCCGACTTTCCCCTTCAGGAATATTACCCACGGTTTAACCACTCACCCACCCGCACTATGATTACTGCATCCCTGCCCCTGGCGATCCTCCTCACCAACCCGGACGGCAGCCCCATGACATCCATGGAGCTGTTCAAGCATGGCGGCCCCATCATGTGGCCGATCCTCATCGTCTCCTTCCTGATGTTCACGGTCGCCATCGAGCGCGTGCTGTTCATTGTCCGTGAAAACCACCGCCGCGACCCCGAGCTCGTGGACAAGATGCTCGAGAAGGTCGAGTCCAACGACATCGACGGTGCCGTCGAGCTCGGCAAGAAAAGCCAGGACTACGTGGCCCGCATCATGGTTTATGCCCTGACCCACAAGGAGCACTCCCTCGGCAACGCCTTCACCCGTGCCGCCAGCCAGGAAATGCAGCGTTTCGGCCAGGGCCTGCCCACGCTGGACACCTGCATCACCGCCGCCCCGCTTCTCGGCCTCCTCGGCACCGTGACCGGCATGATGGGCACCTTCGCCGCGCTGAACAGCGGCACCGGTGACATCGGCTCGGCCGCCACCAAGATCACCGGCGGCGTCGCCGAGGCCCTCATCGCCACCATGTGCGGTATCGCCCTCGCCGTCCTCGGTCTCCTCCCCTTCAACTATCTCAACGCCCGTTCCGAAGAGGCTCGCCACGACATCGAGGACGCCTCGAACTCGCTCGAGATCATCATCAACAAGGCCGAGAACACCAAGAGCCGCTGAGCGGCTCCGGCCCCGGCGACTTTAAACCCTAACCCCCAACTGTCATGCACGGTGGCGGCGGCGGCACAGGCCCAGGCGGCGTCAAGAAAGCGCGCATTGAGATCATCCCTCTCATTGACGTCATCTTCTTCCTGCTCGCGACATTCGTTCTGTTCACCATCTCGCTGAACAAATCCAACGGCATCAGCGTCAAGCTGCCCACGGCGGAAACCAGCGAGCCACGCGATCCCAACGGCACCGTCACCATCAGCGTGACCGACGAGGGCACCGTGGCTTGGAACAAGGACCTCATCACCCTGGACGAATTCACCCAGCGGCTGCTCCAGTTCAAGCAGGAGCAACCCGACGGCCGCATCCTCATCAACGGCGATGAGCATGCCTTCTTCGCCCAGGCCATCTATGTCGTCGATGAGGCCCGCAAGGCCGGCTTCAGCCGCGTGTTCATTGAGACCCACGTCCGCTGACATCCCTCACCTAAGAAACCTGCCCGTCGCGCGTCTAACCCTTCGCCCGCAGCCCACATTCCATGGAAGGCACCAAAATCAAAGTCCCCCAGCGCAAGAAGGCACGCATTGAGATCATCCCGCTCATTGACGTTATTTTCTTCCTGCTCGCGACCTTCGTCCTTTTCACCCTTTCGCTGAACCGCATCCAATCCCTTCCGGTCGACCTGCCAGTGCCTTCGAAGGACAACACTCCGCCCCCGGTTGACAAGAGTGTCACCATTCAGGTCTCGGTGGACAGCTCCCTCTTTTGGAATAAGGAACCTTTCGAGATGTCCGAACTCACTACCCGCCTCACCGCCTATAAGTCCACCATGGACGCCTCCGGTGACGAGGCCCGCATCCTGATCGCCGGTGACGAGAAGGCCCGCTTCGGCCCCACCGTCCAAGTCTTGGATGAGGTTCGCAAAGCCGGCATCATGAAGTTCTCCGTGGAAACCCGCACCCGCCCCACCGGCAAATAACCGCATGAACAAAGATATCATCATCGGTCTGCTGGTCTCCGTCGGCGTCCATCTCTTTGCCTTGAACCCCTTTGCCGGCAAGCAGCCCGCGCCGGTCCGCCAGGCCGTCGTCAAAGAGGAAATCATCCAGATGGAAATGCCTCCCCTAGACGAGGAGGAGGACAAGAAGGTCGAGGAGCTGCAGGATGAACCCGCCGAAAACGTCATGGCCCCGCCGAGTCTCGTGGACTTGCCGACCGTCGTGCCCGTCAACGCCTTCACCCAGCCCCTGCAACCCCCGCCCCCCCCCGGCATGAGCGTCGCCCGCGGCGCCATCAACATCCCGGTCAATCCGCCGGGCGCCAACTTCGGCAAGGGCATCAAGGACCTCTTCGACATCAACAATCTTGACCAGAAGCCCGTGGGCCGCGTGCAAAACCCGCCGCAATACCCCTACGAGATGAGCCGCGCCGGCATCAGCGGCGAGGTCGTCGTCGAGTTCATCATCAGCGCCAACGGCGATGTGGTGGACACCCGCGTCGTCCGCTCCTCCCATCGCGAATTCGAGGTGCCCGCCATGCAGGCCGTCCAAAAGTGGAAGTTCAAGCCCGGCCGCAAAGCCGGCAAGAACGTCTCCACCCGCGTCTCCCAGCTCATCGAATTCAACCTCGAGGATTCCAAATGATTCGGTCCCCTCGGTCACTTCTGCCAACCCTCTCTCTCCGTTCGCTCGGCACCCTGCTCAGCGTGCTAAGCTTGGCCGTCACGGTGCACGCCCAGCGGCCCGCCCGCGATTACTCCCTGAGTGACGCCACCAGCGAGGTGCTCCCCAAGTTCAAGCTCGCCGCCGATGCGAAGAACTACGACGGCGCCATCGCCATCCTCGACGCCCAGATCGCCAAGGTCCCGGCCGACAGCTACGACGCCGCCACCCTCTACCAGATCAAGGTCCAGACTCTCTTCCAGAAGGGCGAATTCGCCAAGGCCATCGAGCCGATGGACCGGGCCCTCGCCCTTTCCGAGGCCAAGAGCCCGACCTATTTCGACGAGCGCGTCACCCGTGACCTACTCAACTACCTGACCCAGCTTTATGTGCAGGAAGCGGTCGCCTCGAAGAACCCGTCCGTGGCCGCCAATCTGTTCGAGAAGGCGGACGGCACCATGAAGAAATGGCTCAAGATCACGCCCAATTCCACCCCCGATGCCCAGTTGCTCTACGCCAATCTCCTCTACGCCTGGGCCGTCCAGAACCCTGAAAAACCCGACCTGATGCTCATCCAGCGTTCATTGGACGAGACCGAACGCGGCATGCACCTGTCTACCCACCCCAAGGACACCTTCTACGTGCTCAAGCTGGCCGCCCTGCAGCAGCTGGGCCGCACGGCCGAGACCGCCGAGATGTTCGAGCTCCTCATCAAGCAAAAACCGGACACCGCCAGCTATTACCAGCAGCTCGCCGGCACCTACCTCAGCACCGGCCAGGATCTCCGTGCCGCTCTGACCATCGAGCGCGCCCAAGCCCACGGCCACATGGCCACGGCCCAGTATAATTTCAATCTGGTCGGCATCTACTTTAACCTCGGCCAGTATGAAAAGGCCGCCGACCTGCTCGAAACCGGCCTCAAATCCGGCAAGATCGAGAACGAACTAAAAAACTGGGAACTGTATGCCCTCTGCTATCAGCAGTTGGAGCGCCCCCTCATGGGCATCGAGGTGCTCAAGCAGGCCGCCAAGGCCTTCCCCAAGTCCGGCCAGATTGAATTCATGATCGGCCAGGCCTACCACGGCTTGGAGAAAACGGCGGAAGCACTCCCCCACATGCAGGCTGCCGTGGCCAAGGGCAATCTGACCAAGCCCCACCAAGTCTACATGTATCTGGCCTATATTGCCTTTGAATTGAAGAAATTCGACATCGCCCTCGACGCCGCCAAGCAAGCCGCCGCCCTGCCCGAAGGAGCCAAGGATCCGCAGACTAAAAGCATGATCCGCGCCATCGAGGACACCATGAAGGACCGCGAGGAGAAGAAGGCCAAGCTGTAACCCCATTTAAAGCCCCCGACCATGAACAAAGTCTACATCATCTTCCCGTTGATCTGCACCCTGATCTTCACCGGTTTCTACATCCGCTTCGACCGGCACGACAAGGAGCGCCAGGCCGGCATCAAGGCACGTGAAGAGGCCGCCATGAAAGCCAAAGTCGCCAAGGATGTCGCCGATCGCGCCGCCGCCATCGCCGCCGCCGTCGAAGCCTCCAAGAAACGCGAGGTCGAGCGCAAGCTCAAGGCCGAGATCGAGGACGCCAAAAAGACGGCCCGCCAGGAAGCCGATGACCGCCGCCTGCGCACCTACGAGGAGCGCAACCGCGCCCGGGATCAGGTGGTTCGCCTGAAAAAAGACCAGGAAGAGGTCAAGGGCACCCTCAGCAAGCTCGAGGAAGAAAAGAAAAAATATCTCGACGAGCAGGCCTTTCTCAAAACCTACGTCAAGCAGGCCGAGGCCAATGTGAAATATTACTACACCTTGCTCGACAAGGTCGCCGACGCGGAAAAGAAACGTGCCGAGGCTGCCGCCGCTGCCGCTGCCGCTGCCAAAAAAGCCTAACCCCACCCTCCGCCAATCATGAACAAGTCATATTTGATCGTTCCCAGCATCCTGCTGGTGGTGTTCGCCCTCCTCTACAACAGCGCCGTGAGCGATATGCGTCGCAAGGAAGCCGACCGCATGGCCAAGATCGAAGCCGCCGCAAAAGTTGAGGCTGCCCGCAAGGCCGAACTGGACCGCAAGGCCCAGGAAGACGCCGTCCGCCGCCAGGAAGAGCGCGCCGCCGCCGACAAGGCCAAGGAGGAAAAGAAGGAGCGCGATTATCAGGATGCCCTGGTTGCCCTGCGCAAGGAAGCGGATGACTACGCCGCCCAAACCGCCAAGCTGACCAAGGAAGCCGCGGACATCGAGGCCTCCATCGCTCAGACCCGCAACGACAAGGAGCGTCTCGCCCGCGAATCCCTTGAATTGGCCAAGCAGGTCGAACTCGCCAAGATCAACCGGCGCACCGCCGAGTTGGAAATCCAGCGCATGGTGGAGATGGTGGCCACCAAGCTGTCTGACAGCTCCATCGCCACCCCACCCCCGCCGCCGTTGGCTCCTTCCGGCAAGTAACTGCACCTTCTTCCCCCGAGCCGCACCTTTTCGGTGCGGCTTTTTTGTTTTCTATACGCCCGCTGCGAATGGCTACGGGCAGGCGCTGGGATATCCCTCTATCCCGGTAGCGTTCGTGGGAAACGGAATCTTTAGGCGCGAGCGGGAGCCTTGAGTGAGTTTAGGAGCCGCTCGATGCGGTCGCAGGCCTGCGTGAGCTTCTCTTCATTGGCCGTGAAGCAGGCGCGCACATGGCCCTTGCCGGCGTCGCCAAAGGCCGTGCCGGGCACGACCGCGACCTTGTGTTCGGTCAGCAGGCGGCGGGCAAAGGTGCCCTCGTCCAGACCCGTGTCCTCGACCGACGGGAAGGCGTAGAACGATCCGCGGGGCGAGTGACACTTGAGGCCGGCCGCGTTGATGCGGCGGACAAACAGGTCGCGGCGTTCGCGGTAGCGGTCGCGCATGTATTTGGTGGCATCGTCGCCCAGGCGCAGGGCCGCCACGGCGCCTTCCTGGCTGATGCTCGGGGCGCATAGCATCGAATATTGGTGCACCTTCATCATCGCCTCGATCAGCGGCGCCGGACCGCAGGCATAGCCGAGGCGGAATCCAGTCATCGCAAAGGCCTTCGAAAACCCGTGCAGCAGGATGGTCCGCTCGCGCATGCCGGGCAGGCTGGCGATACTCGTGTGCACGCCCTCGAACACCAGCTCGGAGTAGATCTCATCGCTGATGACGATCAGGTCCTTCTCGATGGCAAACTTCGCGATGCGCCCCAACTGCTCGCGCGAGCAGACGCCACCCGTCGGGTTGCAGGGCAGGTTCAGGAGGAGGAGCTTGCAGCCGGGCTGCCACGCGACCTGCAAGGCCGGGGCGTCGAGGGAGAACTGTTCCGTGGCGTGCGTGCCAACCGGAACACCGACCGCGTGGACTAGATCCACGGACGGGGCGTAGGAGACATAGCAGGGCTGGTGATACAGCACTTTGTCACCCGGATTGAGTAGCGAACGCAGCGCAAGATCGAGGCCTTCGGAAACACCGACGGTCACCAGCACCTCGTCGTCCCACCGGTAGCCGACCTTGAAGTGCCCTTCGGCGTAGCGGCAGATCTCCTTGCGGAGCTCGGGCAGGCCGAGATTGGACGTGTAGTGGGTCTTGCCTGTGTCCATCGCCGTCTTCACGGCGTCGCGGATGGGCTGCGGGGTGTCGAAATCGGGTTCGCCGATGCCGAGCGAGATGACGCCGTCCGTCTTCGCGACGAGTTCAAAGAAGTCGCGGATGCCGGAGCGGCGCAGGCCTGCCACATGACGCGCGATGAAGCGGGTCGTATCGAGTGGCGGTTGGGGAGAAAGATTCATTACGGAGATATATTTGGAGGTTGGATGACGTTGGCGATATCACTGCAGGCGCTCGCGGATCGCTGCGCCCATCTGGGCGGTCGTCAGCGGCTGCTGGGCGCCGAGGTCGGCGGTGTGGCAGCCTGCTTCGAGGGCGGCGCTGACGGCCGCCTCGATAGCTCGGGCCTCGGCCTCCAAACCGAGGGAGTGCCGCAGCAACAAGGCCGCGGAAAGAATGGTGCCGGTCGGATTCGCGATGCCCTTGCCCGCGATGTCCGGCGCCGAGCCATGGATGGGCTCGTAAAGGCCGAGTCTTCCCTCGCCCAGCGAGGCGCTGGGCAGCACGCCGAGCGAGCCGGCGAGCACCGCCGCCTCATCCGTCAGGATGTCGCCGAACATGTTTTCGGTGACGATGACGTCGAACGACGGCGCGTGGGTGATCAGGCGCATGGCGCAGGAATCGACCAGTTGGTGTTCCAGCTTCACGTCGGGGAACTGCCGGCCGACCTCGATGGCGATCTTGCGCCAGAGACGGGACGACTCGAGCACGTTGGCCTTGTCCACGGACGTCACGAGCTTGCGGCGTTTCTGCGCCATCTGGAAGGCCAGCGTCACGATGCGACGGATCTCCTTCTCGGTGTAGATGAGCGTATCAATGCCAACCTCGCCCTCCGGGGTTTGTGTGCGTCCCTTGGGCGTGCCGAAATAGAGACCGCCGGTCAGTTCGCGGATGACGACAAAATCCACGCCGGCCACGCGCTCGGGCTTGAGCGGCGACAGCCGGGCCAACGAAGGATATGGGCACACCGGGCGCACGTTGGCGTAGAGGCCAAGGGCCTTGCGGATGGCGAGCAGACCCTGCTCGGGGCGGACCTTGGCCTGCGGATCATCCCACTTCGGGCCGCCTACGGCACCCAGCAGCACGGCATCAGCAGCTTGGGCGGCGGCGAGGGTCTCGGCCGGCATGGCCGTGCCCTGGGCGTCGATGGCGCAGCCGCCGAGCAGGTGCTCGGAGAACTTGAATTCGTGGCCGCCGAGCTGCGCGATGGCTTCGAGGACGAGCCGGGCCTCATTGACCACCTCGGGGCCAATGCCGTCACCGGGAGTGAGAGCGATGCGTGCTTTCATGAAAAGATCAGTTGCGATCCCCGGCCGGCTGGACCGCCGACGTGAGGGCGAACTCGTAACCGTCGGCCAGCGCCAGCCAGGTGGCATCGAGAATATTGCCGCCGGCGCCGACGGTGCTCCAGCGGCGCACGCCGTCGTGCCAGTCGATGAGCACGCGGGTGATGGCGGCGGTGCCCAGACCCGAATTAAGGATGCGAACCTTGTAGTCAGCCAGCGAAATGTCCTTCACCTGCGGGAAGAGCGGCTGCAGGGCCTTGCGCAGCGCCATGTCGAAAGCGTTGACCGGACCGTTGCCCGACGCTGCCGTGTGGACCTCGTGTCCGCCGATATTCAGGCGGATGGTCGCCTCGGCCATGCTGCGGTCGCCGTGGCGACTGACCATGCCGCGATAATCGAGCAGCGTAAACAGCGGCTGGTAGTCCGGGCTGAGTCGGCGGACAAGCAACGCCACGCTGGCCTCGGCCGCCTCAAACGAGAAACCTTCGTGCTCCTTCGCCTTGATCAGCTCGACGACCTTTGCGCCGGTGGCGGCATCCACGCTCTGCAAGCCGAGTTCGTTCGCCTTGGAAACGACGTTGGCCCGGCCGGACAGCTCGCTGACGACGACGCGCATCTCATTCCCGACCAGCATCGGATCGATGTGCTGGTAGGCGTCGGGATGCCGCTGCATGGCGGAGACATGCACGCCCGCCTTGTGGGCAAAGGCGCTGTTGCCGACGTAGGGCATCTGGTCGTTCGGGGCGAAATTGGTCACCTCGGCCACGAAGCGGGCCGTGTCATGCAGCTTGGCCAGCGCGCCCTCCGGCAGCGCCCGGCGCCCTAGCTTCAGCTCGATGTTCGGGATGACGATGCACAGGTTGGCGTTGCCGCAGCGCTCGCCGTAACCGTTCATCGTGCCCTGCACATGGGTCGCGCCGACCCGGATCGCCGCCAGGCTGTTGGCCACGGCGCAACCGGTGTCGTCGTGCAGGTGGACGCCAACTCGGACCGAACCGCCCAACTTGGCGATGACGTCGCTCACGATCGACTCCATCTGCCAGGGCAGTGATCCGCCGTTGGTGTCGCACAGGGCGATGGTCTCCGCTCCGCCTTGCACCGCGGCGCGGAGCGTCTGCACCGCATAGTCGGCATCGAGACGGTAGCCGTCGAAGAAGTGCTCGGCGTCGTAGATGACCCGCTTCCCGTGCGAACGCAGGTAGGCGACGGTCTCCTCGATCATCCTGAGGTTTTCCTCGAGCGTCGTGCGAAGGACTTCCTTCACCTGCATGACGGAGGACTTGCCGAAAATCGCGCAGACCTCGGTGCCCGCGTCAACAAGGCCGCGGACGCTGGTGTCGTCTCCGGGCTTCACGTTGGCGCGGCGCGTGGCGCCGAAGGCCACGATCTTGGCGTGTTTCCATTTCATCGTGCGCGCCTGCTCGAAGAACGCGGCATCCTTCGGGTTGGAGCCCGGCCAGCCGCCCTCGATGAAGGCCACGCCCAGCTCGTCCAGCTTGCGCGCGATGCGCAGCTTGTCGTCCACCGAATATGAAATGCCCTCCGTCTGCCCGCCATCGCGGAGGGTCGTGTCGAAGATCTCGATCGGGTCGGACTGGTTGGGTGCGGCCATGCGAATCAGCAGGAGGCTTACGTCGGCACGCTTTGCGGGTGCTGGACGCGCGCCGTGGAATGGCGCGAAAGCACTTGGTTGAGCGAGGAGATGTAGGCCTTGGCCGACGCGACGACAATGTCGCTGTCCGCGCCGTGGCCGTGCGAGGAACGTTGGTCCTCGTGGCGGACGCGGACCGAGGCCTCCGCGAGGGCGTCGATGCCCTCGGTCACGGCACTGATGCCAAATTCGAGGAGCTCGACGGGCACGTTGACGATGGCGTCGATCGCCTTGTAGGCGGCGTCCACCGGGCCGGTGCCGAGGGCGGCGGCGCTGCGGATCTTGCCGTCCGGGTCGCGCAGGCGGACGCTGGCCGTGGGCAGACCGGTGGTGCCGCACATGACCTGCAACGAATCCAACGCCCAGAGCTCGGGCACGGCCGCGCGCTCGTCGGAGGCGAGCGCGATGAGGTCGGCGTCGAGCACGCTCTTCTTCCGGTCGGCGAGCTTCTTGAACTCGTTGAAGGCCTTGAGCAAGGCGTCACCCTCGAGCGGGTAACCCAGCTCACCGAGGCGCTTGGAGAAGGCGGCGCGGCCAGAATGTTTGCCCAGCACAAGCATGGTCTGGGTCGCACCCACGTCGGCCGGGCGCATGATCTCGTAGGTCTCGGCGTTCTTGATCATGCCATCCTGGTGGATGCCCGACTCGTGCGCGAAGGCGTTGGCGCCGACGATGGCCTTGTTCGGAGGCACAGGGTAGCTGGTGCTGCGGGAGACGAGCTTGCTGATGCGGCAGAGCTGCGTGGCGTCGATGCCGGTCTCGAGACCGATCTTCGCGCCGCGGGTGCGGATGGCCATGACGAGCTCCTCGAGCGAGGCGTTGCCCGCGCGCTCGCCGATGCCGTTGACGGTGACTTCCGCCTGCCGCGCGCCGGCGCGCAGGCCGGCGAGCGAGTTGGCGACGGCCAGCCCGAGATCGTCGTGGCAGTGCACGGAGATGACCACGTCCTTGGCGCCGGGCGTGTGCTGGATGATGCCGGCGATGAGCGCGCCGAACTCGTCTGGCATCGTGTAGCCGACGGTGTCCGGAATGTTGAGCGTGGTGGCACCGGCCTTGATGACGGCGGCGAGCACCTGATAGAGGAACTGCGGGTCGCTGCGGCCGGCGTCCTCGGGTGAGAATTCGACGTCCGGGCAGAGCGAACGCGCGTAGGCGACCATCTCAACGGCCTTGGCGGTCATCTCCTCGCGCGACATGCGGAGCTTGTGCTTGAGGTGGAGATCGCTGGTCGCGAGGAAGGTGTGGATTCGCGGATGCTTGGCACCTCTGACCCCCTGCCAGGCGGCCTCGATATCGTTCCTAGTGCAGCGGGCGAGGCCGCAGATGATGGGCGGCTCGGATTGCGGACGACCCTCGATCGGGGCCTGCCCAATCTCGGCGGCAATGGCCTGCACGGCGGCAAGATCGTCTGGCGAGGCGGCGGGGAAGCCGGCTTCGATGACATCCACGCCGAGGCGCGCGAGCGAGCGGGCGACCTCGAGCTTTTCGGCCGAGGTCATGGAAGCACCGGGAGCCTGCTCGCCGTCGCGGAGACTGGTGTCGAAGATTCGAACGTAATTTGCAGCGGAAATTTTCATGGAAGGAAGGAGCTTGGCTGGGTTGATGGACGGGAACGTTCACAGTCGCTTAAGCGGGAGCTGGCCGGCCACGAGGCCGACGGAGAGCTCCCGACTAAGTCGCAGTCGCGCCGCCTCATACGAGGCGCTGGACCGGTGATATTGTCCGTAATCAGCCATGTAACATCCTGTCTTCCCGCTTACTTCGAGATGACCACCGGGTTGAGGAACGGCATCATCGCGCGCAGCTTGGCGCCGACGACCTCGATCTTCTGGCCGCGCTCGCGGTTGCGGAACTTGTTCATGGTCTTGCGACCATACTTGTTGTTCTCGTCGATGAAGCGCTTCGCGAACTTGCCGTCCGTGATGTCCTTGAGGATGCGCTTCATCTCGGCCTGTGTCTTCTTCGTGACGACGCGCGGGCCGGAGACATAGTCGCCCCACTCGGCTGTGTCGGAGACCGAATAACGCATGTAGTTGAGGCCGCCGCGATACATCAGGTCCACGATGAGCTTCAGCTCGTGCATGCACTCGAAGTAGGCGATCTCGGGCTGATAGCCCGCATCAACGAGGGTCTTGAAGCCGGCCTTGACCAGCTCGGCGCAACCGCCGCAAAGCACGGCCTGCTCGCCGAAGAGATCGGTCTCGGTCTCCTCGCTGAAGGTCGTCTCGAGCACACCGGCGCGGGTGCAGCCGATGGCGCGGCCGTAGGAGAGCGCGAGCTTCTTGGCGTTGCCGGTGGCGTTCTGGTGGACGGCGATGAGACCGGGGACGCCGCCGCCCTCCTGGAAGACCTCGCGGACGCGATGCCCCGGGGACTTCGGGGCGATCATGGTGACGTCCACGTTCTTGGGCGGCACAATGCCCTTGAAGCGGATATTGAAGCCGTGGGCGAACATCAGCATCTTGCCGGCGGTCAGGTTCGGGGCGATTTCCTCGCGGTAAAGGCGGGCCTGCACGTGGTCGGGCACGAGCACCATGATGACGTCGGCCCAGGCGGTGACGTCGTTGACGCTGCCGACGGTGAGGCCGGCCTTCTTGGCCTTGGCGGCCGATTTGCTGGTCGGCGCGAGGCCGACGCGGACCTTGACGCCGCTCTCCTTCAGGTTGAGCGCGTGGGCGTGGCCCTGGGAGCCGTAGCCGATGATCGCGACATTCTTGCCGCGGATGAGCGAGAGATTCGCATCCTTGTCGTAGTAAATTTTAGCCATGGGTGATGAGTTTTAAGGGTTAAGTTTTAAGTTCAGACGGACATCGCAAGACCCGAGGTATCGTGGTGCTCCGCCTTGCCGCCGGTCGCTTGGACCAGCGGCGGGTTGGAGCTGAGTGTCTCGTGGCCGCGAGCCATCGCGACTGCGCCGGTGCGCACGATCTCCACGATGCCGTAGGGTCGGAGCACCATCTCGAACTTGCCGATCTTCTCCGGCGTGCCGGTGACCTCGATGACCAGCGAGACTTCGTCCACGTCCACGACGCGGGCACGGAAGACGTCGGTGAGCTGCAGCACCTCGGCGCGGGTCTGGGGCGTGACCTTCACCTTGACCAGGCCGAGCTCGCGGAAGAGCGAGGGCTTGCGGGTGAGGTCATCCACCCGGAGGACGTTGACCAGCTTGTAGAGGTTGGCCTCCACGATGCGGGCGCCGGCCTCGGTGGCATCAACCACGACGGTGATGCGCGATACGCCGGCTTGCTCGGTGCGGCCGACCGTGAGGGACTCGATGTTGAAGTTGCGGCGCCGGAAGAGCGAGGCGACGCGGTTGAGGACGCCGGGCACGTCTTCCACGTAGGCGATGAGCGTATGTTTGGCCATGGGGGGCAAGAGTGAGGGTGAAAGTGAGGGTGAAAGGGCTCAGGCCTTCGCGGGGGTGCGACGCTTGCCCGGCTGCCCGGGCTTGCGGCGGCCGTTGAGGGCCTTGGCTTCGGCCTTTTTCTCGGCAAAGACGTTCGGGAGCGTGGACGAAGGCATCTCCCAGTCCTTGTCGGAGCCGGACTCGAGCATGACATCCTGCTTCGGGCGGCGGATCATCTTGTCGAGGTCGGCGCCGGCGGGAACCATCGGGAACACGGTGTCTTCCTTCTCGACGACGAAGTCGATGACGACGGTCTTCTTGTCGGCGAGGGTCTTCGCGACGGTGGCCTTCACATCGTGGCGCTGGTTGCAGCGCAGCCCGGTGAGGCGGTAGGCCTCGGCGAGCTTCACGAAGTCCGGACCGGTCATCGGCGTGGCGGCGTAGCGCTTGTCGTAGAAGAACTCCTGCCACTGGCGCACCATGCCGAGGAAGGCGTTGTTGATGATGGCGACGTTGACCTTGATGCCCTCCTGCTCGGCCGTGGCCAGTTCGCAGGAGGTCATCTGGAAGCCGCCGTCGCCGACAACCACCCACACGTCCTTGTCCGGGCAGGCGAACTTGGCGCCGATGGCGGCGGGGAGCGCAAAGCCCATCGTGCCGAGGCCGCCCGAGGTGATGAGCGAGCGGGGCTTGTCGTGGTGGAAATACTGGGCCTCCCACATCTGGTGCTGGCCGACGTCGGTCACGACGATGGTGTCGCGCTTCTGCGTGAGGCGCCAGATGTCGTTGATGACATGCGCGGCGTAGAGGTGGCCACTGTCAGGCAGGTTCTTGATGTCGCGCACGGCCGCGTCGCCGCGGTTGACGGCGATGGCGGACCACCACTCGGCATGGTCGGCTTTCTTGATCTGGGGCTGGATGACCGCGAGCACCTCGCCGAGGTCGCCGATGAGGGCGACGTCCACGGGGACGTTCTTGTTGATCTCGGTCGGATCGATATCGACGTGGATCTTCTTCGCGTTGAGGGCGTAGGTCTTGAGGTTGCCGGTCACGCGGTCGTCGAAGCGCATGCCGAGGGCGATGAGCAGGTCGGCCTGCTGGATGGCCTGGTTGACCCACGCCTCGCCGTGCATGCCCATCATGCCGAGGTTGAGCTCGGACGAGGCCGGGATGGCGCCGATGCCGAGCAGCGTGGTGGTGATCGGGATGCCGGCGGTCTTGGCGAGCTTGAGCACCTCGGCGGTGGAGCCGGACTTGATGATGCCCTGGCCGGCGAGGATGAGCGGGCGCTTGGCGGAATTGATGAGCTCGGCGGCGCGCGCGAATTCCGAGTCCGGGGCGTGATAGCTCGGGCGGTAGCCCGGCAGGCGCGGCGCGGCGGCGTCCCAGTCGAACTCGGCGGTGAGTTGCTGCGCGTCCTTCGTGATGTCCACCAGCACCGGGCCGGGGCGGCCGCTCTTGGCGATGTAGAACGCCTCACGGATGGCGCGGGCAATGTCGCCGGGTTTCGTGACGAGGTAGTTGTGCTTGGTGACGGGCAGGGTGACACCGGT
>JBDHQK010000062.1:0-15092 GCA_039807025.1 Lacunisphaera sp. | reverse complement strand
GCGGCGTATTTCTACAGCACCGCGGCCATGCTCGGTTGGGATCACTTTCCCCCCGCCTACCAGACCCACCACGGCGTGCCGCTCTATTTCGAGGCCGCCGCCTTCATCACGACCGTCGTCCTGCTCGGCCAGATCATCGAGCAACGCGCCCACGCGCGCACCAACGCCGCCATCCGCGCCCTGATGGACCTCGCGCCCAAGGTCGCCCACCGCCTCCGCGCCGACGGCACCGAGGAGGACGTGGCCGTGGATTCCATCCAGCCGGGCGACAGGCTCCGCGTGCGCCCGGGTGAAAATCTGCCCGTGGACGGCACGCTCGAGACCAGCGCGGCCGAGATCGACGAGTCCATGCTCACCGGCGAACCGCTGCCCGTGGCCAAATCCGCCGGCGACAAGCTCAGTGCCGGCACGCTCAACACCACCGGCTCCTTCGTGTTCCGCGCCGAGCGCGTCGGCGCCGACACGTTGCTCGCGCAGATTGTGCGGCTCGTGCAGCAGGCCACCGAGAGCGAGGCCCCCATCGCCCGCCTCGCCGACCGCGTCTCCGCCTGGTTCACCCCGGCCGTGCTCACGCTCGCCACCGTCACCTTTCTCGCCTGGGGCCTGCTCGCCCCCGCGCAGGGCTGGCTCTACGGCCTGCTCAACGCCGTGGCCGTGCTCATCATCGCCTGCCCCTGCGCCCTCGGTCTCGCCACGCCCGTCTCGCTCGTCACCGGCATCGGCCGTGGCGCCCAGGCCGGCGTGCTCGTCAAGGACGCCGCCGCCCTCGAGCGGCTCGCCGGCGCCACCACGCTGCTGATTGACAAGACCGGCACCCTCACCGAGGGCCGGCCCCGGGTGGCGGCCGTCCAACCCGCCGCCGGATTCTCCGAAGGGGAATTGCTGGCGCTGGCCGCCGCGGCCGAAAGCCCCAGCGAGCACCCGATCGCCCGCGCCATCGTGCACGCCGCGCAGGCGCGGGCTCTGACCGTGCCCACCGCCACCGCCTTCGCCGCCGAGCCGGGCGCCGGCGTCCGCGCCACCGTCAACGGCCGCACCGTGGCCGTCGGCCGCGCCCCGGCCAACGCGGGCGCGTTGCACCCCACCGCCACGCTCGTCAGCGTCACCGTGGACGGTCGCGAGGCCGGCCTGCTCGCGCTGGCCGACACCGTCAAGGCCACCACCCCCGCCGCCATTCGCGATCTGCAACAGCGCGGCCTCCGCGTCGTGATGGTCACCGGTGACCGCGAGGCGACCGCGCAGGCCGTCGCCACCGAACTCCAGCTCGATGGTTTCCATGCCGGGGTCACGCCGGCCCGGAAGCAGGAACTCGTCCGCGAATACCAGGCGCGCGGCGAACGCGTCGTCTTCGCCGGCGACGGCCTCAACGACGCCCCCGCCCTCGCTGCGGCCGATGTCGGCATCGCCATGGGCACCGGCACCGATGTCGCCATGCACAGCGCCGGTCTCGTGCTGGTGAAGGGCGACCTCGCGGCGCTCGACCGCGCCGCGCACCTGAGCCGCGCCGTCCTGCGCAACATCCGCCAGAACCTCTTCTGGGCCTTCGCCTACAACGTCGCCGGTCTGCCCCTCGCCGCCGGCGCGCTCTTCCCCCTCACCGGCTGGCTGCTCAGCCCGATGTTCGCCGGCACCGCCATGAGCCTGAGCTCGATCAGCGTCGTCACCAACGCCCTGCGCCTGCGCCGGCTGAAACTGTGAGCAGATTCGCGGCCCGGGTGATTGATAGGCCCGATGGCTCATGCTCCGCAGCTTGACAACCCCCGGACTCGCGCCGACCTTCGCGCCCGTGTCCCGCCTGCTGAAAATCACTGCGCTCCTGCTCGCCATCCTGTGGCTGCCGGCGACCGTGCATTGCCAGCTGGAGACCCTCGGCCTCGGCGCGTTGTTCGCCTGCGCCGGTGACGACGGGGCGGCCCACGCCGACGGCAAGGGATGCTCCGACGATGGCTGCCAGACCATCGAGTCCGGCCAGGTCGCCGTGTCGAAGCCACGGATCGACGTCTCCTCGCTGGCCCTCTTTGCCTTCGCCTGCCATTTCTGCCTGTTCGAGGTCGCCGCGCCTGACGTGGCGTCTGAGTTCGTTGCCTCCCGCCAGGATGAGACGCTGCCTTTGCGGCGCACCTGGCAGTTCGACCGCCGCGCGGCGCTGCCCGCGCGCGCCCCTGATTCGCTGAACGCGGCCCGCGCCTGAGCGCGCGGCCAGCCTCCGTTGCGGGCGCGTTGCGCCCCGCCCCTCCGCTGCGGCCCAAGGCCGCGCCGTTTCGTTCGTCCAACCCTTGTTCAGCGACCATGAAAATCCATTCCACCTTCCTGTTTTTAACCGCCACCCTGGCCGCCGCCCTGCCCTCCCTGGCCCCGGCGACCGAGGCCGTCACGCCCGACCTCGTCGTGACGGAAATCATCACCCATAATCCCGAGCTCGCCTTCTACGAGGCCGAGATCGCCGCCGCCCGCGCGGGAGTCCGCTCCGCCGGAGCTCCCGCCGATCCCGAGCTCTCGCTTGGGCTGGGCCGCAAGCGCGTCACCGACTCCGCCGGTGCCCTCGCCGGCGAGGGCACCGCCTGGTCGGTGTCCGTTTCGCAGACCTTCGACTGGCCCGGCCGGCTCGCACTGCGCAAGGCCATCGCCAATCATGACGTGTCGCTCGCCGAGCTCGGCCTCGCCCGCTTCAAGGCCGCCCTCGCCGGCCGAGCCCGTTCCCTCGCACATGGCCTGCAGGCCGCCCAGGAACGCGCCGCCGCCGCCGCGGAGGTCGCCGCCCGGTATCAGGCGCTGCGCGAGCTTTTCCTCGCCCGCGATCCCGGCGGCATCACGCCATTGCTGGAGACCCGCGTCATCGAGGCACAGGAGCTGACCTTGCAAAAGCGCGCCACCGAGGCGCAGCTCGCCGCCCAAGCCGCCCTCATGGAGCTGAACCAGCTCCGCGGCGTCCCGGTGGACGCCCCGCTCGTGATCGCTGCGGCCCAACTCGCGGCCGGTTCGGTCCCGACCGTCGAGGCTGCGCTGGCCGCCGCCCGCGAAAACAATTTCGAGTTCCGCGCCGCCAAGCTGGAGCTCGAGCAACAGGGGCTCGTCGTCTCGCTCGCGCGCAACGAGGGCCGGCCGAGCTTCACCGTCAGCCCTTATCTCTCCTCCGAGACAGCCGGAGACAAGGAGCGGACCTACGGTATCGGCCTCTCGCTGCCGCTGCCGGTGCGCGGACGCGCCAAAGCCAATGTCGCCGCCGCGGAGGCGCGCCGCCGCCAGGCGGAAACCGCCGTTCTGGTGGCCCAGCGCAACCTCGAGCGCGAAGTCATCACCGTCACCCAGCGCCTCGACGCCAAGCTCGCCGAGTCCGCCCGCTGGGCGCCCGATGCCGCCCGCCGCTTCCGGGATGCCGCCGAACTGGCCGACCGCCACTACCGTCTGGGCGCGGTGCCGATCTCCACCTACGTGGAGCTGCAAAATTCCTACCTCGACGCAATCGAGGCACTCACCGCGACCCAGCAGGAGATTCTCGAGGCCGCCAGCGCGCTCCAACTGCTGACCGGACTCGATCCCGCCGCCACGGAGGCGCAGCCATGAACCGGCCTCGTCATTCCTGGCTGGCGCTGGCCGCCCTCGGCGCGCTGGCGCTGGTCGGCTGCGGCAAGCCGCCCGCCTCCGGCGACCACGCCGGCCACGCGCACGATGCCCACGACCACGCCGAAGGCGAAAGCCCCGCAAGATTCAAGGCCGGCGTCGGGTTGCAGCTCTCGGCCGAGACCGCCGCCGCCATCGGCCTCCAGACCGGCGCCGTCGAGGACCGCACCGTGCAACCCGTCCACGAGCTGACCGCCTCGGTGTTCGATGCCGGTCCCCCGGCGCGCGCCAGTTCGCTGGTCCCGATCGCGCTGGCGGACGAGCTCGAACGCCATCCGCCGGCCGAAGCCCGGATCCTCGCGATCCATCGCGAACTCTCCCCGGCGATGAGCCAGGTCGAGATCGTCCTGGCGCTCCCGGGCCACCCGCCCGTTGGCTCGACCATCCACCTGTCGCTCCGCGGTCCGGCCCGGACGGGCCCGGCCGTGCCCCGCTCCGCCCTGCTGCGCACGGCCACGGGCACCTTCATTTACGTCGTCAATGGCGCCAGCCTGCTCCGCACCTCGGTCAAGCCCGGCGCCAGCGACACCACCCATGTTGAAATCCTCGACGGCCTCTATGCGGGCGACTTGGTCGCCACTGCCGGCGTCGAGCAGCTCTGGCTCACCGAGCTCCGCCTGACCAAGGGCGGCGGCCACAGCCACTAACCCGCTTCCGCTCCACCCATGATCGACAAAATCCTGGAATTTTCCCTCCGTCAGCGCGTCTTCGTCGTGCTCGGCGCGCTCGCCCTGCTCGGTGCCGGCCTCTGGGCCGCCCTGCGGCTCCCCATCGACGCCACCCCCGACATCACCAATGTCCAGGTGCAGATCAACTCGGAGATCAGGGGCCTCGCCCCCGAGGAGATCGAGAAACTCGTCACCTTCCCCATCGAGATGGAGATGAGCGGCGTGCCCGGCATGACCGAGCTGCGCTCGCTCTCCAAGACCGGCCTCTCACAGATCACGCTGGTTTTTGGCGACGACACCGACATCTACCGTGCCCGCCAGCTGGTCAGCGAGCGCCTGCTAAACGCCGCCGAGAAGCTGCCCGCCGGCATCGCCCCGAAACTCGCCCCCATCACCACCGGCCTCGGCGAGATCTTTTACTACGTCGTCGATTACACGGCCGACGCGCCCGCCCGGCCCGCCACCCGCGCCGAGCAGCTCATGGAGCTCAAGCTCATCCACGACTTCGTCGTGAAGCCGGCCCTGCGCACGGTGCCCGGCATCGCCGAGGTCAACGCCTCCGGCGGCTACGAAAAGCAGATCGTCGTGCTGCCCCGCCCCGACGCGCTGCTCGCCACCGGCGTCACGCTCGGCGACCTCGCCGAGGTCGTCGGGGAAAGCGTCGAGAACGCCGGCGGCGGCTCGGTCCAGCTCGGCGGCGAGCAGATCACCATCCGCGCCGCCAGCCGCGTGCAGACCGCCGCGGAGATCGCGCAGCTGCCGCTCAAGTTCCGCGGCGCCGCCGCCGCGCCGCTCCTCGTCCGCGATGTCGCCGAGGTGGGCATCGGCAGCAGCCTCCGCACCGGCTCCGCCACCTACAACGGCAAGGAGGCCGTGCTCGGCGCAGCGCTGATGCTGGCGGGCGAGAACTCCCGCCTCGTTGCCCGGCGCGTCGCGGACAAACTCGCGGAACTCGCCCCCAAGCTCCCGCCGGGCGTGACCATCACCACGGTCTATGATCGCACCGACCTCGTGGACCGCACCATCGCCACCGTGGAGAAGAATCTCTTCGAGGGCGCCATCCTCGTGGTGGTCGTCCTGCTGGGCCTGCTCGGCAACTGGCGGGCCGCCCTGATCGTCGCGCTGGCCATCCCGCTGTCGTTCCTCTTCGCCATCACCGGCATGGTGCGCTTCGGCGTCTCCGGCAACCTCATGAGCCTCGGCGCCGTGGATTTCGGCCTCATCATCGACGGTGCCGTCGTCATGGTCGAGAACATCGTCCGCCGGCTCGGCGCACGCCAGCACGGGCTGCATCGCACCCTGACTCGCCAGGAACGCCTTCACACCGTGCTCGCCGCGGCCAAGGAGGTCGGCCGCCCGACCTTCTTCGGGGTCCTCATCATCACCATCGTCTATGTGCCGATCCTCTCGCTGACCGGCATCGAGGGGAAGATGTTCAAGCCGATGGCCCTCACGGTCATCTTCGCCCTCGTCGGCGCGCTGCTCCTCGCCCTGACCCTCATGCCGGTGCTCTGCTCGTTCTTCCTGCGCGGGCGGATCGCCGAGGAGGACAACTGGCTCATCCGGGCGGCGAAGGCCGCCTACCGCCCGGCCCTCGATGCGGCGCTGCGCTTCCGCTGGGTTCTCGTCGGCGCGGCCGTGGCTCTCTTCGTCGGCGCCGTGGTGATCTTCAACCGCTTGGGCGCCGAGTTCGTCCCCCAGCTCGACGAGGGCTCCTACGCCGCCCACATGATCCGCACGACCAGCATCGGCCTCGACGCCGCCCTCGCCATGCAGGAGCGCTCCGAGAAATTGATCAAGGAGCGCTTCCCGGAGGTCACCTACACCTTCTCCCGCATCGGCACGGCGGAGGTCGCTACCGACCCGATGGGCGTCAACGTCGCCGACACCTACATCTTCTACCGGCCCTTTGACCAGTGGCCGAAGGACGAGCACGGCCACGCGCCGACCAAGGACGAGGTCGCCACGCGCATGGCCGCCGAGCTCGGCGCCCAGCTGCCGGCCGAGTCCCACCTCTTCTCCCAGCCCATCGAGATGCGCTTCAACGAAATCCTCGAGGGCACCCGCGCCGACATCGCGGTCAAGATCTTCGGCGACGACTACGCCGAGATCGAACGCCTCGCCGCCGAGGTCCGCGAAGTCCTTGAACAGGTGCCCGGGGCCGCCGACGTCGAGTTCGACGCCCTCGGCAAGGCCCCGATGCTCGAGATCAAGCTCAAGCGCGACGCCATGGCGCGCTACAACATCCACGCCGGCGAAGTGAACGCCGCCGTCGCCACCGCCCTCGCCGGCACCGAGGCCGGCGTGATCGTGGACGGCAACCGCCGCTACCCCATCGTGGTCCGCCTGCCCGAGCGCCTCCGCGCCGCCTTCGACGAGCTCAAGCGGCTGCCGTTGCGCTCCTCCCACGAGGCCGGCGTCATCACCCTCGGCCAGGTCGCCGACTTCGTCATCAGCGAGCAGGTCAACAGCATCGCCCGCGAATCCGGCCAGCGCCGCGCCGCCATCATGGTGAACCTCCGCGGCCGCGACGTGGAGAGCTTCGTCCAGGAGGCCCGCGCCCGGGTGCACGCGGCGGTCAAGCTGCCACCGGGCTACGCCATCGAGTTTGGCGGCCAGTTCAAGAACCTCCAGGAGGCCCGCGCCCGGCTCGCCGTCATCGTCCCGGTGGCGCTCGCCGTCATCTTCCTCCTCATCTTTCTCGCCTTCGACAGCCTGCGCCAGGCCCTCCTCGTCTTCTCGGGCATCCCGCTCGCCGTCACCGGCGGCGTCTTCGCGCTCTGGCTGCGCGGCCTGCCCTTCTCGATCTCGGCCGGCATCGGCTTCATCGCCCTCTCCGGCGTGGCCGTGCTCAACGGCGTGATGCTCGTGAGCTACTTCAACCAGCTGCGTGAACTCGGCCGCACCGTCCGCGCGGCCACCCTCGAGGGTGCGCTCACCCGCCTGCGGCCGGTGCTCATGACCGCGCTCGTGGCCTCCCTCGGTTTCCTGCCCATGGCCCTCGCCACCGGCGCCGGCGCCGAGGTGCAGCGCCCCCTGGCCACCGTCGTCATCGGCGGCATCGTCAGCGCCACCTGCCTCACGCTCCTGCTCCTGCCGGCGCTCTACGACCGCTTCGAGCGCGACACCGCGCCGGCCACGCCTCCGCCACCCTCCACCCAATGATTCCCATGAAAACCATCCGTCAACTCACCCTCCTGTTCATCGCGGCGGCCGTCACGGCTCTCCCACTGGCCGCCAAGCCCGCCGCCGGCCCCAAGGGCGGCCGTCTCCTCGAAAGCTCGCCGCTCAAGGCCGAGTTCTTCGTGACCAAGGACCGCAAGGTCGAAGTCTCGTTCTACGACGCCGCGCTCAAGCCCGTCGCGCCCGGCACCCAACTCGTCGCCGTCACCGCCGAGCCTGCCTCCGGCCGCGCCGCGCTCGAACTGGAAAAGACCGCCACCGGCTTCGTCAGCAAGGCCTCCCTGCCGGCCGGCGAGCCCTATCGCATCGTCGTGCAGGTGCGCGCCACCCCCGACGCCAAGCCGCAAAATTTCCGCCTCGAGCTGAACCTGGCGATCTGCGGCGAGTGCCAGCGCGCCGAATACGCCTGCACCTGCGAGCACTGAGCCCGGACCGCGTCGCCGGGGACTCGTAATACAATACGTTACGAGTTTCCGTGGCGACCTTGACTCAGTCCCCCACCCGCGCGAACCGCGGCACGCGCTGGCCGCCGACCGCCACGGTCTCCGTGAACATCGCCGCCGGGCGCACGAACAGCCCGCCCTCGCCATACAGCGCTTCGTAGACCACGAGCCATTCGCGGGTCTCGGAGTGCAGGGCCAGCCCGATCACGCGATACGGGTTGTCCTTGTAGTGGCGGTAAAGCCCCGGCCGGGGCTCCACGGGTTGGGGTGGTGCGTCACGCATGTCACGAGGGCAACATTTCCGCAAATTCCCGCAAGCCCGATGAGTTCACGAGACCCAGCCATTAATACCATCCACGTCGCGGAGTGGCACTTTAGGCTGGGGCTCCAGCGTTTGCTTGATCCAGCAGCCAGCCCTCGCCGATCAATTGCGCGATGCGAGCCCCGCTTTGGCGCCCGCAACCAGGACGACCACGTGAAGAACATCGCCCTCCTCATGGACAAGGCCGGCCGCTGGCCGCTCTCGCCCGCTGGCCGGAGTTCGCCGCCCAGGCCGGCGTCGCCCCCGCCTGGCGCGACCAGATTCATGCGAATCACCGCCTCAAGTTCGCCGCAGACTGACTGTTCTGGCACGCGCGAGGCTCCCGTGCGTATTTCCACGTATGGTGCCCGCCGGCGCCTTGGGTTACGATACCGCCGACCAACACCATGATCCTCTGCGCCGTCATACTCGCCCTGCTGTGCCTCCTCGTGTGCATGGATGCACCGGTCGGGCAGACGGTGCAGTCGGAAAGCGACGCCCGCGCCCGCCTTCGTTCGCGGTAGGCGCGGGCGGCCGCCCGGGCGGAATCCAGCGGCAACCACCCGGTTGCTGCAGCGATCAGCGGAAAGCGTTCTCCGGGAAAGACGGCCATTGATTCTCCCTCGCGCGGCAACAAGCCGTGCTTCCGGCGTGCGCCGGGTTGCAAACGCGTCCTTGCCGGCTTGTATGTCTGTCCTCTGTCTTCTGTTCTCCGCCCTCCGATGTCTCTCTCTCCCATTCCCGTCACCGTCCTCACCGGCTTCCTCGGCGCCGGCAAGACCACGCTCCTCAACCGCATCCTGACCGAACAGCACGGGAAGAAGATCGCCGTCATCGAGAACGAGTTCGGCGAGGTCGGCGTGGACAACCAGCTCGTCATCCAATCCGACGAGGAGATCTTCGAGATGAACAACGGCTGCATCTGCTGCACCGTCCGCGGCGACCTCCTCCGCATCCTCGGCCGCCTGATGAAGCGCAAGGACCGGCTCGACGCCATCCTCATCGAGACCACCGGCCTCGCCGACCCCGCCCCCGTCGCCCAGACCTTCTTCACCGACCCCGAGATGAAGGAACAGTTCGCCCTCGACGCCATCGTCACCCTCGTGGACGCCAAGCACATCCTCCTCCACCTCGACGATTCGCCCGAAGCGAAGAAGCAGGTGGGCTTCGCCGACGTCATCGTCCTCAACAAGACCGACCTCGTCACCCCCGCCGAACTCGACGCGCTGGAGAAACGCCTCCGCACCATCAACGCCGTCGCCAAGATCCATCGCGCCAAAAACGCCGACCTCGCCATCGATCGGGTGCTCAACATCGGCGGCTTCAACCTCGAGCGCGCCGTCGAGGTGGACCCGCAGTTCCTCGAGATGGAATACCCCTTCGAATGGGCCGGCGGCTACGACCTGCAGCCCGGCATCCACGAGATCGAGATCGGCCACGACCCGGCCGAGGCGGGCCACGACCATCACCACGATCACGAGTGCGGCGAGGCCTGCGGCCACGACCACAACACGCTCGACGTCGTCGTGCTGCCCGTGGCCTCGCTCGACGACAAGGTCCTCGCCCCCGCCATCAACGCCACGGTCCAGACCTATTCCGACTGGGAGAACGTGAAGCAGCCGGGCGAGTCCCTCGAGGTCGGCCCGAAGCTCAACCGCCTCAAGCTCGCCAACGAATACGGCAAGTTCAAGGTGCCGATCCCCGCCGCCGGCAAATACCTCATCTTCACCGGTCACGACGTGCCGACGCATTTCTACAAGCCGGACGGCAGCTTCCTGAAATACTCTTGGGACAAAACCTTCCGCCACGAGCACACGCACGACGAGGAGGTCTCGTCCGTCGGCATCAGCGTCGAGGGCGAGCTCGACGGCAAGAAGCTCAACGACTGGATCTCGAAACTCCTCGCGGAGAAGGGCGGCGACATCTTCCGCATGAAAGGAGTGCTCGTCGTCAAGGGCACGAAGAAACGCCTCGTCTTCCAGGGCGTGCACATGCTCTTCGACGCCAAGTTCGACCGCGAGTGGAAGGACGGCGAGAATCGCACGAACACCCTCGTCTTCATCGGCAAAAACCTCGACCGCGCCGCCCTGACCGAGGGCTTCAAGGCCTGTATCGCCGGATGAATTTCGCCAAGCACTGGGCCGCCACCCTCGACGACTACGCCATCGACCTCGCTTGGTCGCCCGACAGCGCGATCCTTGCCGTTGCCTCCGCCGCCGGCGGTGTCACGCTCTACGACGCGGCCACGGGCGCGGTGAAACACTCCCTGCCCGGCCACACCGACGGCGCCAATTGTCTGGCCTGGTCGGCCAGCGGGCAGCTCGCCTCCGGTGGGCAAGATGGCTGCGTGCGGCTCTGGGATGCGACGACCGGCACGCAGACCGCCGAGGCGAAACTCGGCAACGCCTGGGTCGAGCACCTGGCTTGGCTGCCGCCAGGCAACACCGAACGTCCAACACCCAACGCCCAGCGCCTCTTTGCCGCGGCCGGCCGGAAACTGGTCGCCCTCAATCCGGATGGCAGCATCGCGCATGCGTTTCCGGATGCGCCCAAGACGATCGCCGCCCTCGCTTGCCGGCCCGACGGCTCCGCCGTCGCCGCTGCCTGCTTCGGCCAAGTCGTCGTCTGGGACGCCGCCACTTTCACCGCGCAAAAGGAATTTTCCTACGGCAACGCGATCTACGCGCTGACCTGGTCGCCCGACAGCCGCTGGCTCGTCGCCGGCTGCCACGACAACGCCGTGCACCTGTGGGTGCCGGCCGAGGATCTCGAGCTGCACATGAGCGGTTACGAGACGCGCCTCAAGGAACTGTCCTTCAGCCACGACTCCAAGTGGCTCGCCACCGGCGGCGGCCGCGACGTGTGCGTGTGGGACTGTGCCGGCGCCGGCCCCGAGGGCCGCGATCCGCTGCAACTGCCGCAGGCGAACCGCACCACCGCCGTCGCCTTCCAGCGCTCGCACAGCCTGCTTGCCACCGGCGATACCGGCGGCGTGTTCACGCTCTGGGCGCCGACGCGCAAGAACCCGATGGTGGCCGAGGTGAAGATGCCTGCGCCTGCGACGAAGTTCGCCTGGTCCGCCGACGACTCGCTCCTCGCCGTCGGCACCGAGCAGGGCTCGGTCTATGTGTTCAGGACGGCCTAAACCGGAGCAGTCCTAGCCTTGCCCCGGCGGGGGCCAGTGAGGTTTCGGCACCATGTCGGGTGATGCTCCAGACGCCCCTCCGACGCACTCCGTCTTCATCAGCTATTCCTCGGCTGGCCGAGCGCAGCGCGCGCTGCGCGACACCCTCGCAGCCGCGGGCCTCGAGGTCTGGTTCGACGAGGATGAACTCGCGGCGACGAGACCTGGGATACCAAGCGGCGCAACCAGATCCGCACCTACACCTATTTCATGCCGGTCATCTCGGCGAGCACCGAGGCGCGCCGCCGCTGTCGCGCGCCGGCGGCTGAGCATGCTGATCTAATTTTTCAGGGCCGGCGGACTTATATGACAACCGGCGCCCGGCTTTGCGGTTGCGGCCGTTCCCCGGCTGGAAAATCTGGTTCCGTGCGCCGCCGCATCTCCATCGCCGCCCTTGGCCTCGCTTGGCTCTGTGCCAACGGCGCGATCTGGAATGCGGTGCAGGTCGTCGCCTGGGCGAAGATGTTCCATGGCTACTCGCAGGTGATGCCTGTGGCGCAGGCCCTGAAACTCACCTTCGACGGCGAGGCGCCGTGCGACCTGTGCATCATCGCCGAGGCCGGCAAGGACGCGGCCCGCGATCAGCTGCCGCGCGAGGAGTTGCCCGGGGCCACCGACAAGTTTGTTCTCTCTTTCCAGGCGGCCGCGCCCTTCGTGCTGGCCGCGCCGGAGTTCGCCTGGCCGGGTCTTGTCCACGAGATCGGCCTGCTGCGCATCGGAGCGGTGCCCGTGCCCCCGCCGCGCGCCGTCGCGGTGGTCTAACCGACAACAAGCCTCCGCCCCGCGCTGTCCGCCGGGCGTTTTCTCTCCGTTCCCGCCCTCCCGGGCCGCGTCCGCAGTCACGCGCATCCGCCTGCAGCCTGTTTACTTTTCCCTGTGAAATCCTTCTCCCTATTTCTCCTTTCCTCCGCCGCCCTGGGCCTTGTCGCCCACGGCACCGATATCGACGAGCCTGTCCGGCTCGAACCGATCGTGATCACTGCCGCCCAAGCCCGGCAACCGCTCGTCGTCTCCGCCGATCCCCGCGCTCCCGCCCAACCCGTGCCCGCGCATGACGGCGCCGATGTGCTGAAAAGCATCCCCGGCTTCTCCGTCATCCGCAAGGGCGGCACCGACGGCGATCCCGTCCTCCGCGGCCTCGCCGGCTCGCGCCTCGGCATTCAGATTGACGGTGAAAGCATCTTCGGCGGCTGCGGCTCCCGGATGGATCCGCCCACCGCCTATGTCTTCCCGGCAGCCTATGACCGCATCACCGTCATCAAGGGCCCGCAGACCGTCCTGCACGGACCCGGCAACGCCGCGGGCGTCGTGTTATTCGAGCGTGACCTGCGGCGTCTTGACCAGCCGCGCAGCGCCCTGCTCGCCTCCGTCACCGGCGCCAGTTTCGGACGCCGCGACGGGGTGTTCGACTTCCGTGGGGGCAACCGCGCCGTGCAGGCCCGCGCCACCGGCACCTTCACCCGCGCCGACGACTACGAGGACGGCGCTGGTCGCGCCGTGCATTCCGCCTACAAACGCTGGAGTGCCAACGCCACCCTCGCCTGGACCCCCGGCGATCACACCGTCGTCGAACTTACCGGTGCCCGCAGCGATGGCGAGGCCGCCTACGCCGACCGCATGATGGACGGCGTGAAGTTCGACCGCGCCAACTACGCCGTCCAGCTCCGCCGCGAGAATCTTTCCCCGCTCGTCACGCGCGCCGAAGCCCGCTGGTTTCACAACTACGTGGATCACGTGATGGACAATTTTTCCCTCCGACCGTTCGCCCCCTCGCCAATGATGCCCAACCGGTCGGTCGCAAACCCCGACCGTCTTACCACCGGCGGCCTCGCTCAACTCACGCTCGCACCAGCCGACACCATCACCGTGACCGCCGGCCTCGACACCCAGCACAACGAGCACACCAACCGCTCCACGATGAACGAATCGGTTCTGCCCTACGCCACCATGGCCCGCGTGCGCGACGCGGAATTCACGCAGGTTGGCGCCTTCGCCGAGGGCGCCTGGCGCGCCGCCCCCGGCCGGCGCATCATCGCTGGCGCCCGCCTCGACCGCTGGACGGTCGAGGATTCACGCTCCACGGTCGCCGTCTCCATGATGAGCGCCGCGCCCAACCCCAGCGCGGGCCGCGAACGCACCTCCGCGCTGTTCAGTGGTTTCGCCCGCTACGAGCACGACCTTGCCGGCGCCACTCCGGTCACGCTGTTCGCCGGGCTGGGCCGCGTGCAGCGCTTCCCCGATTACTGGGAGCTGATCAAGAATGAAAGCGCCGCCAGCGTCTCCGCCTTCGGCACCCGGCCCGAGACCACGACCCAGCTCGACGCCGGTGCCTTATATCGTCGCGGCCCGGTTGAATTCTCGGTGTCCGTCTTCACCGCCGAGATCGCCGACTACATCCTCGTCCAAGGCAATGTTCCAAAATCCGCCGGCATGGCGGGGCCGCGCGCCGCCATCATCACCCGCAACGTGGACGCTTCCACCCGCGGCGGCGAGGCTGCGCTCGCATGGCGCTTCGCCGAACACTGGAAGACCGACGTCTCGCTCGCCTGGGTGCGCGGTGACAACGACACCGACTCCCGGCCGCTCGCCCAACTGCCGCCGCTCGAAGGACGCTTCACTCTCGCCTACGCCACGACTGTCTGGTCCGCCGGCGGCCTCGTGCGCCTCGTCAGCGCGCAAAACCGCTTCGCCATCAACCAGGGCAACATCGTCGGCCAGGATCTCGGCCGCTCCCCGGGCTTCGCCGTGATCTCGCTCAACGCCAGCCGCCGCTTCGGCGGGAGCTGGCGCCTGTCCGCCGGCGTGGACAACCTCCTTGGCCGAACCTACGCCGAGCATATCAGCCGCGCCGGCAGCGCGGTGTCCGGCTTCGTCCAGACCACGCGCGTCAACGAGCCGGGCCGCACCCTGTGGGTGAAGTTGGATTTCGCCCGCTGATCATCGCCCGGCCCACGGGAAAGCTCATCGCGCCTACCTGCTGCGATCCGCCGTCCCGCCGGTTAAAAATCCAGCCCCAGCAGCAGCCGCAGGCGGGTGTAGTCCTGCGCCTTGCCGTCGGGGCTGCCCTGACGGGTCTCATGCCGGATGGAGGTGCTCAGCGTGGCGGTGAACTTCTTCGTCAGGTCGATCTGGTTTTCCCAGCCGTCGTTCTGCGTGGAGAAGGAATAATAATACACGCCGCGCTCGACCAGCAGCAGGCCCCAGGGCAGCCGCAGCTCCGTCTCGACGAAGGCGGACTCCACCGTGCGTGCGGTGTGATCGGCCGGTGCCGAGGTGGTCCAGACATCGAACAAGTTCTCCGACACGCCGACCCGCAGCTTGCGCTCGGGCCGGGCCAGCAGACTGACACCGTAGCCGATTTCCTGCTGCAAAAGCAGGTAATCCGCCGGCAGGCCCGCCCGGAAGTTGGCGCGGTTCCATTCCAGCGTGGGCCGGTATTGGACAAAGCTGTTTCGCCTCCGGCTGAGATCATGCCGCCAGAGCGCGTCGGCCTTGACGATGTCGGTGGTCGTAAGGTCCTTGGTCTGGCTGAAGTCATAGCGACCGTTCACCCGCACCTCATCCGCGTTCCATTTGCGGCTCAGGTGCCCCTCGAGCGACAGCGTGCTGCGGTCCGCCGTGTCGGACACGACCTCGGTCGAGAGCGCAACCCGGCCCCTCCACGGTTTGAAACTCTCGCGCAGGCGCGCGGC
>JBDHQK010000061.1:0-15510 GCA_039807025.1 Lacunisphaera sp. | reverse complement strand
GCCCTCGCTCCCCGCGCAGATCGCGTTCGGCTACGAATCCGACGAGCAGGAACTGGTGCTCGCCCCGCTGGCCGAGGGCCTCGAGCCGACCGGCTCGATGGGCGACGACACGCCGATCGCCGTGCTCTCGCGCCGCCCGCGCCTGCTCTATTCCTATTTCAAGCAGCTCTTCGCGCAGGTCACCAACCCGCCGATCGACTCGATCCGCGAGGAGATCGTCATCTCGCACGAGACCCGCCTCGGCTCCGAGGGCAACCTGCTCAATCCGCAGCCGACGGCCTGCCGCCGCGTCGAGTTGAAGTGGCCCGTCCTGACGAACGAGGAGTTCGCCAAGATCCGTCGCACCAATCTCCCGGGCCTCCGGATGGGCGTGCTGCCCATCCTCTTCCGTGTCTCCCGCGGCGAGCGCGGCCTCGCCAAGTCCATGGAGGAGCTCTCCATGATGGCCCGCCGCATGATCGAGGAGGAGGAGGTCAATGTCATCATCCTCTCCGACCGTGGCGTCACCAAGGAATACGCCCCGATCCCGTCACTGCTGGCCATCGCCGGCCTGCACCATTACCTGATCCGCGAGGGTCTGCGCACGCGCGTGTCGCTCGTCATCGAGACCGGCGATGCCCGCGAGGTGCACCACATGGCGCTGCTCATCGGCTACGGCGCCTCCGCCATCAATCCCTACGTCGCGTTCGAGACGATCGACGGCATGATCCGCGAGGGCCTGCTCTCCGGCATCGACCACAAGAAGGCCTGCGCCAACTTCGTGAAGGCCGCCTCCAAGGGCGTCATCAAGGTCATGTCCAAGATGGGCATCTCCGCCATCCAGTCCTACCGCGGCGCCCAGGTGTTCGAGGCGCTCGGCCTCCGCCAGGACGTCGTGGACCACTACTTCACCTGGACCCCCACGCGTGTCGGTGGCATCGGCCTCGATGTCATCGCCCAGGAGGTTCTTCTCCGCCACCGCACGGCCTATCCGGAGCGCGCGGTCAACGGCCCTGTGCTGCCCGCCGGCGGCCTCTACCAGTGGCGTGCCAGCGGTGAGGCCCACCTCTTCACGCCGGAATCGGTGCACGCCCTGCAAAAGGCCGTCCGCACGAATTCGCTGGTCGCCTACCAGGCCTATGCCCGTCTCGTCAACGAGCAGAGCGGCCGCCTGTGCACGCTGCGCTCGCTGCTCGACTTCAAGGCCGGCCCGGCGATCCCTCTCGACGAGGTCGAGCCGATCGAGACCATCATGAAGCGCTTCAAGACCGGCGCCATGTCCTACGGCTCCATCTCGAAGGAGGCGCACGAGACCCTCGCCATCGCCATGAACCGCATCGGTGGCAAGTCCAACACCGGCGAGGGCGGTGAGGACGCCGATCGCTTCACCTGGACCAACGCGCAGGGCGATTCCAAGAACTCCGCCATCAAGCAGGTCGCTTCCGGCCGCTTCGGCGTCACGAGCGAATACCTCGTCAACGCCCGCGAACTCCAGATCAAGATGGCCCAGGGCGCCAAGCCCGGCGAGGGCGGCCAGCTGCCCGGCACCAAGGTTTACCCGTGGGTCGCCAAGACCCGCGGCACCACCGCCGGCGTCGGGCTCATCTCCCCGCCGCCGCACCACGACATCTACTCCATCGAGGACCTCGCGGAGCTCATCCACGACCTCAAGAACGGCAACAAGGAGGCGCGCATCTCCGTGAAGCTCGTCTCCGAGGTCGGCGTCGGCACCATCGCCGCCGGCGTCGCCAAGGCCCACGCGGACGTCGTGCTTATCTCCGGCTATGACGGCGGCACCGGCGCCTCGCCGCAGACCTCCCTCCAGCACGCGGGCCTCCCGTGGGAGCTCGGCCTCGCCGAGACCCACCAGACCCTCGTCCTCAACAACCTCCGCTCGCGCATCGCCGTCGAGACCGACGGCCAGCTCAAGACCGGCCGCGACGTCATCATCGCCGCGCTGCTCGGCGCCGAGGAGTTCGGCTTCGCCACCGCGCCGCTCGTCGCCACCGGCTGCATCATGATGCGCGTCTGCCATCTCAACACCTGTCCGGTCGGCGTTGCCACGCAGGATCCGGCCCTCCGCGCCAAGTATACCGGCAAGCCCGAGGACGTGGTGAACTTCATGAAGTTCATCGCGGGGGACATGCGCGAGATCATGGCCTCCCTCGGCTTCCGCACCATCGAGGAGATGATCGGCCGCACCGACCGCCTCGAGGCGAGGAAGGCCGTGGACCATTGGAAGGCCAAGGGCCTCGACTTCTCCAACATCCTCTACTCGCCGGATGTCGGCCCCGAGGTCGGCCGCTTCTGCACGCAGAAGCAGGACCACGGCATCGACCGCTCCTACGACATGACCACGCTCCTCGCGCTCGCGCAGCCCGCGATCCAGAAGGGCGAGAAGGTCGTCGCCGAGCTCCCCATCCGCAATGTCAACCGCGTCACCGGCACCATCACCTCCGGCGAGATCACCCGGAAGCACGGCGCCAAGGGTCTCCCCGAGGACAGCATCCGCTTCAAGTTCAAGGGCTCCGCCGGCCAGAGCTTCGGCGCCTTCGTCACGCGCGGCATGACGCTCTCCATCGAGGGCGACGCCAACGACTACTTCGGCAAGGGCCTCTCGGGCGGCAAGCTCATCGTCTTCCCCGACGCGAAGGCCACCTTCAAGGCCGAGGAGAACATGATCATCGGCAACGTAGCCTTCTATGGCGCCAGCGCCGGCGAGGCTTACATCCGCGGCATGGCCGGCGAGCGCTTCGGCGTCCGCAATTCCGGCGTCTCCGTCGTCGTCGAGGGCATCGGTGACAACGGCTGCGAATACATGACCGGCGGCCATGTCGTCGTCCTCGGCCGCGCCGGCCGCAACTTCGGCGCCGGCATGTCCGGCGGCGTGGGCTACGTGCTCGACGAGGCCGGCGACTTCACCGGCCGAGTCAACCTGCAGATGGTCGGCATTGAAAAACTCGCCGACCCCAAGGAAATCGCGCTCGTGCAGGCGATGATCCGGAAGCACCTCGACTACACCAAGAGCGAAAAGGCCAAGGCCATCCTCGCGAACTGGGACGCCTTCGTCCCGAAGTTCGTCAAGGTGATGCCGAAGGACTACAAG
This sequence comes from Lacunisphaera sp., assembly GCA_039807025.1. Lineage (GTDB taxonomy): Bacteria > Verrucomicrobiota > Verrucomicrobiia > Opitutales > Opitutaceae > Lacunisphaera. Next base: position 12,425 of record JBDHQK010000061.1, on the reverse strand, counting down.
CGCATGCTCGCCTGCATCGAGCGCGCCCAGGCCTCGGGCCTCACCGGCGACGAGGCCGTGCTGGCCGCCTTCGAGGAGAACGCCCGCGACCTCAGCCGCGTCGGCGGAAATTGAGCACGATAAGTCTTAAGGTTTAAGTTGTAAGCCAACCCAGCCCTTAAGACTCCTCCGTCCTTACGCTCTAAAACTTACACCTTACAACTAACAGCACATGGGCAAACCAACCGGCTTCATCGAGTATCTCCGCGAACTGCCCGTCGATCGCGCTCCGGCGGAGCGCATCAACGACTGGAAGGAGTTCCATCACCACATGGACGAGAAGAAGCTGCGCACCCAGGGCGCGCGGTGCATGGATTGCGGCATTCCCTTCTGCCACACCGGCAAGCTCATCAGTGGCATGGCGTCCGGCTGCCCGGTCAACAATCTGATCCCGGAGTGGAACGACCTCGTTTACCGCGGCCTTTGGCAGGAGGCGCTTGAGCGCCTGCACAAGACGAACAACTTCCCCGAGTTCACCGGCCGCGTCTGCCCGGCGCCGTGCGAGGGCTCGTGCGTGCTCGGCATCAACAACCCGCCCGTCACCATCAAGAACCTCGAGGCCGCCATCATTGATCGCGGCTGGGACGAGGGCTGGGTCGTCCCCGAGGCGCCCAAGGTCCGCACCGGCAAGAAGGTCGCCGTCATCGGCTCCGGTCCCGCCGGCCTGTCCGCCGCCGCGCAACTCAACCGCGCCGGCCACACCGTCACCGTCTTCGAGCGCGCCGACCGCCCGGGCGGCCTGCTCATGTATGGCATCCCGAACATGAAGCTCGACAAGCAGGAGGTGGTCCTCCGCCGCATCAAGCTCATGGAGCAGGAGGGCATCAAGTTCGTCTGCAATGCCAACGTCGGCGACAACGTCGAGCCGCAGATATTCCTGAAGGAATACGACGCCACCGTCATCTGCACTGGTGCCACCCAGCCCCGCGACCTGCCCATCGAGGGCCGGCAGCTGAAGGGTGTGCACTTCGCCATGGAGTTCCTCACGGCCAACACCAAGGCCGTCCTCAACGCCGACGTCAGCAAGACCCCGATCCACGCCGGCGGGAAGGACGTGGTCGTCATTGGCGGCGGCGACACCGGCACGGACTGCGTCGGCACCTCCATGCGCCACGGCTGCAAGAGCCTGCTGCAGATCGAGATTCTCCCCAAGCCCGCCCTGGAGCGCGCGGCCGACAATCCTTGGCCCGAGTGGCCCAAAGTTTACAAGATGGACTACGGCCAGGAGGAGGCCGCCGCGAAGTTTGGCGCCGACCCGCGCATCTACGTCACCACGGTCAAGAAGTTCATTGGCGACGCCGATGGTCGCGTGAAGGAACTCGTCACGGTCGAGATCAAGTGGGGCAAGAACGACAAGGGCCAGTTCGTGCCGCAGGAAGTCCCCGGCACGGAGCAGACCCGCCCCGCGCAGCTCGTGCTCCTCGCCATGGGCTTCCTCGGGCCGGAACAGGCCCTGCTCAAGGAGCTCAACCTCGAGACCGATCCGCGCAGCAACATCAAGGCGGAGCACGAGAAATATACGACCAGCATCAAGGGCATCTTCGCCGCCGGCGACTGCCGCCGCGGCCAGAGCCTCGTCGTCTGGGCCATCAACGAAGGCCGCGGTGCCGCGCGCGAGTGCGACCGCTACCTCATGGGCAGCACCGACCTGCCTTGAGAAGAGTTCGCTGGGCCGCTCTCCGAGCAGCCCAACGCGCGGTCTATAGTTCCGTCGCGAAGCCGGGTTTGATGTCCACGGGCACGTCGCCGAGGCGGTTGAGCATGGCCTGCACCTCGGGGCGGATGACGACGTATTTCGCCATGAGCGCCTTGCCGCGCGCGTAGTCGCCGGTGGCCTGGAGCGTCATGATCTCGGTCGTCAGGCTCGCGACGCCCTGCTTGACCTTGGTGAAGTCCACGCCGAAGCGACCGTCCGCGCCGACCGTGAAGCCGCCGCTGTCGAGCAGCCAGTTGAGCTGGAGCGCCATGCCCTTGGCGTGGGCCTCGGTCAGGCCGAAACGGAGCGTGCGGAAGGTCGAGGCGAGAAAGGTGACATACATCGCCTGCTCCTGCCGCTGGTCGAGGACGCCCTTGTCCATGAGCTGCTGCAGCGCCCAGAGGCCGGAGATGTCGGCCTTGGCCTCCTCGAGGGTGCTGTTGAGTTCCTTGAGTTCGAGGCGGACCGTCGTCTTGCGGCCGCCCACGGTGATCTCCTGCGGCCCGAGGCCGTGCATGAGCTCGTGCATCAGGATGTGCGTGAAGAACGGGTCGAACGCCACGAGCGGCTGGTCGTGGGCGGCGAGGGCGTGTTTCGAGATGGGCTGCAGCACATGGGAGAACTTCGCCTCCTGAAAATTCTTCAGGAGAACGCGCTTCGAGCCCTTGGCGGCGACGACGCGCTCGTCGTTGGGCAGGTTGAAGGCGGCGGTCTGCACGCCGCGGTTGCCGTCGCCGGCGCTGAAGACGACGTTGACGACGCGGATGGGTGAGTAGCCGCCGAGCTTGGCGCGGCGGAACTTCGGGTCGATGGGCAGCTTGTCCTCGAGGCCTTGCAGCTCGGCGCTGAAGCGCGCGAGCTTGGTGGTCTCGGCGGCGTCGGTGACGGTGATGAAGGCCTCGAAGGCGGCCTTGTAGTTGAACCACTCGTCCTCGTAGGTCTCGTAGGGCCCGATGGTCGGCTCGAGCGTGGCGTCGAGCTCCATCCAGGCCACATCGGAGTCGTAATAATCGTTCGTCAGGAAGGCGCGGGCGCGCTTTTCGAGGAAACTCTTCAGCGTGGGCTGCGTGGTGGCGGCGGCGGCCTCGTTGAGCAGGCGGGCGGCTTGCATGAGGTCGGTCTGGTATTCGACGCTGTAGGGCACGGTGATGAACTGGCCGGCCGGATCGCAGCGGACGGTGGTGTAGAAACCGGTGGCGGCGGCCTTGGCGTCGGCCGGGAGCGCGTCGATCCACCGCTCAACTTGCTCGCGCGTGGCGTCCTCGGGGTAGAAATTGGCGCTGTGCGGCTTGGGGCCGACGCCGGGGACGAAGGCGCGGCCTTCGTCGAGACGCGACCTCGGGCCCTTGTTGATGCGGAAATAACGCAGGCGGGCGATGCCGAGGGGCGACTCGTCATCGAGCAGGCGCTGGAGCGTGGTTTCGTTGCTCGGCGCGACCTGGCGGAGGAACAGGGTGTCCATGATGCGCGCGGCCTCGACCATCCGGGCGAGGGCGAGCTTCTCGTTGGCAGGGAGGGCGGAGGTGTCCACCTTGACCTCGACCGGGGCGAAGCGTGCGGTCATGGCGCGCAGTTCGGCGAGATCGGGGAGGGGAGCCTTCACGGTGGAGGCGACCGCGGGAAGGGCGGCCAGCAGGAGCGTGGCGGCGAGGGGGAAGGTAACTCTCATCCCGCCAGAATCGCCCCCGGCCGCGCCCCGGTCAAGAATGGGTTACCCTCGCACCTGCCCCGCGCCGCGGACGACGTATTTGTAGGACGTCAGTTCCTCGAGGCCCATCGGGCCGCGGGCGTGGAGCCGGTCGGTGCTGATGCCGATCTCGGCGCCGAAGCCGAATTCGTGGCCGTCGTTGAAGCGGGTCGAGGCGTTCCAGAGCACGACGGCGCTGTCCACCTCGGCGAGGAAGCGCTCCGCCGTCGCGGCGTCGGCCGTGACGATCGTGTCGGTGTGCTGCGAGCCGTGGGTCTCGATGTGCGCGATGGCGGCGGAGCAGTCGTCCACGACCTTCACCGCGAGGATGAGGTCGAGGAATTCGGTCCTGTAGTCGTCGCTGGTCGCGGCGACTGCGGGCACGCCGGCCTGTTGCAGCAGCGCGCAGGCGCGCGGATCGGCGCGGAGCTTGACGCCACGGGCGGCGAGGGTGCGACCGACGGAAGCGAGGAATTGGCCGGCGATGTCTTGATGCACGAGCAGCGTCTCGGCGGCGTTGCACACGCCGGGGCGGGAGACCTTGGCGTTGACGATGATCTGCTCCGCCATGGCGAGGTCGGCGGCCCGGTCCACATAGACGGCGCAGATGCCGTCGTAGTGCTTGATGACGGGGACACGCGCGGACTGCACGACGGTCTCGATCAGGCCCTTGCCACCGCGCGGGATGAGGAGGTCGATGAGGCCGACCGACTCGCCGAGCAGGCGGACGGTGTCGCGGTCGGTGACGGGCACCAGTTGCACGGCGTGGGCGGGCAGACCGGCCTGCGCCAGGCCGCGCGCGAGGGCGGCGGCAATGGCGGTGTTGGAGCGCAGCGCCTCGGAGCCACCGCGGAGGATGACGGCGTTGCCGCTCTTCAGGCAGAGGCCGGCGGCGTCCACGGTGACATTGGGCCGCGACTCGTAGATGAAGCCGATGACGCCGAGCGGCACGCGGACCTTGGTGAGCTTGAGCCCGTTGGGCTGGGTCCACTCGCGGAGGATCCCGCCGACCGGGTGGGGGAGCTGCGCGACCTCGCGCAATCCGGCGGCACACTTCGCGAGACGCTCGGGCGTGAGAGTGAGGCGGTCAAGGAGGGCGGCAGTTTGCCCGTTGGCGCGCGCGGTCGCGACATCGGCGGCGTTGGCGCTGAGGATGTCAGCTTGCGCCGTGACAAGCTCGGCCGCCATGGCGCTGAGCGCGGCGTCGATCTGTGCGGCCGGGGCGAGCGCGAGCTGGCGTGCGGCCGCGCGGGCCTGTTGCCCAAGTTGGGCGATGAGCTGGGGCAAATCCGCCATGGCTACTTCGCCGGAAAGTGCGTGCCGACGCGCTGGCCGGCGACGATCTGGTAAACCAGCCCGGCCTTGCGGCCGCTGGCAATGTTAACAGGGATACCGGCCTTCACGGCGAGTTGCGCGGCCTGGAGCTTCGTGACCATGCCACCGGTGGAGACGTGGCCCTTGTCCGAGCGGACGAAAGCGGAGACTTTGCTGAAGTCGCGCACGAGCGGCACGGTCTTGCCCTGCGCGTCCTGCAGGCCGTCCACGCTGGTGAGAATGATGAGCAGGTCGGCCTCGATGAGGATGGCGACCTCGGCGGAGAGGCGGTCGTTGTCGCCGAAGTTGAGCTCCTCGACGGCGACGGAGTCGTTCTCGTTGATGATGGGGACGACGTGGCCGCGCGACAGGAGGTGGGCGAGGGTGTTGCGCGCGTTGTGGTGGCGGACGCGGCTGTCGAGGTCGTTGTGCGTGAGCAGCAGCTGCGCGACGGCGATGTCCTGCTTGGCGAACTCGCTGGCGTAGGCGTGCATCAGCTGGGACTGGCCGACGGCGGCGCAGGCCTGCTTGGCGGCGAGCTCCTTGGGGCGGGCCGGGAGATCGAGGGTCGCCAGGCCAGCGGCGACGGCGCCGCTCGACACGATGACACACTGGTGGCCGGCCCGGACGAGGGCGCCGACCTCGTGGGCGAGGCGGGCAATCTGGGGGCGGCTCAAGCCCAGGCCCTTCTCGGTCGAAAGGATGCCGGAACCGAACTTGAGCACGATGCGCTGGGAACGTTTAGCCATGAAATTTGCAGCGTAGTCAGCCCGGCTTGAGCAACAAGCCGGAATCCTCGGGGCGCCCGGGGATCTGCTTGGCTATGACACGCAGGGGACGAACGGCCCAAAGGTATGACACGTCCCCCCCTTGTCTCAACCGGCGCCGTGCCGTCCCCTAGAACCAACACAAAACCAACGCTATCCCCATGAACACGAAACCCGCCAAACTTGCCTCTGCCAAACGCTGTGTCACCAACGGTGGTGACTACGTGACGGAAGGCATGGCGGTGCAGCAACAATCGGCCCCCGGCGCGTTGACGCCGGTTCTGTGAGATGGAAGCATCGTGCCCTCCATCATCATGCCGACCGTTGCCGCGACTGCGCGTATCTTTGAACTGGGCTTGCCCGACCTCGCGCTGGCGCGCGGCGGCGTAGTCAAATCCCACCGCACCCGCGGCTGGTGGTGGAGCCGCGAGGGTGACACGCCTGAGAAGCCCGACCCGAGCATCCCGACCGTGCTGCTGGTGCACGCCCTGACCGGCAGCGCCGTGGCCGGCGGCAAGGAAGGGTGGTGGGATCCGCTCATTGGCGCCGGCAAGGCGCTCGACCCCGCCCACTACCGCCTCGTGTGTTTCAACAACCTTGGCTCCTGTTACGGCAGCAGCGGGCCCGGCGTGGAGGGCTTTCCGGCCACTTCGACGGTGGACCTCACCTGCCTCGATATTGCCCGCGCCATCCTGCTCGGCTTGGACCGGCTCGGCATCAGCCGCGTGCACCTGACGACCGGCGGGTCGCTCGGCGGCATGATCACCCTTACGCTCGCGGCGCTCGCGCCTGAACGCTTTGCCCGCATCCTGCCGTTTGCGACCAGCCTGTCGGCCAGCGCTTGGGTTGTCGGCTGGAACCACGTGGCGCGCCAGATCCTGCGACTCGACCCCGGCTACCCGGACAACGTCGGTCGCGGCCTCGAGATTGCGCGCCAGCTCGCCATCCTCACTTACCGCGCCGAGCCGGGCCTCGACGCCCGCCAGCCCCGCCCCGCACCGGGCACCGACGCCGGTTATCCGGTGCAGAGCTACCTCGAGCACCAGGGCCGGAAGCTGCGCAACCGTTTCGCCGCGCAGGCCTATGAGCTGCAGCTCGCGGCGATGGACCACCATGACCTCACCCAGTCGCTGCCCGGTGACAACCAGCCAGCCATCAGTCGCGTGCGCGCGGCGGCGCTGGTGGTGGACGTGGACACCGACCAGCTTTTCACCCCCGCCCAGGCCACCGCCCTCACGGCACAGCTGCGGGCCGCCGGGGCCCGCGTCGAGCGGGAAACCGTCGCCAGCATCCACGGCCACGATGCGTTCCTCATCGAGTGGAAGTCGCTGGGCCCTCTCTTGACAAAGGCGTTGCATCTGCACGCTCCCTCCCCATGAGCGAACGCTGGCAAGTCTACAAATTCGGCGGTTCCTCCCTCGGCACCTCGGGACGGCTGCCCAAGGTGCTGGAGCTGGTCGCGGCGGCGCCGCGACCGATCGCGCTGGTCGTCTCCGCGCTCGGCGATAGCACCGACTGGCTCATCCTCGCTGCCAAGTCCGCCGCCGACGGCAACATCAGCCAAGCCCGCCGCGAGCTCGCCCAGGTGCGCGAACTCGCCACCGCCACCGGCCGCACCGTCCTCAACAGCCAGAGCCAGAAGGGACTCAAGCACGATATCGACGACATTCTCACCCCGGTCGAGCGCCTGCTCTCCGGTGTCGAGCTGACCCGTGAGTGCTCGGCCCGCACGCTCGACTCCATCATCAGCACCGGCGAGCGCATCTCCGTCGCCCTGCTGGCCCGCGCCCTGACCGAGCGCGATGTGCCCGCCATCCCGGTGGACGCACGCGACTTTGTCGTGACCGACGCCACCTACGGCGCCGCCACGGTGGACAAAAGCGCCACGGCGGAGAAGTTCGCCGTCCTGAAGTCCAAGTGGACCGGCAGCGTGCCGATTGTCACGGGCTTCATCGGCAAAACCAAGGACGGGCAGACCACCACGCTCGGCCGCAACGGCTCCGACTACACCGCCACGCTCGTGGCCGGCCTGCTCCAGGCCAGCGCCGTCACTGTCTGGACCGACGTGCTCGGGGTGATGACCGCCGACCCGGCCCTCGTGCGCGAGGCCACGCCGGTGGACCGGCTTTCCTACGATGAGGCGCTGGAACTCGCCTATTTCGGCACGCGGATGTTCCACCCCCGCACCATCATTCCGCTCCGTGAGTGCGGCGCTGCGCTGGTCATCCGCAGCACCACGCAGCCCGATGCCCCCGGCACACGCATCGACGCCCGGGGCAATCCCGACCCCAACCGCCCGACCTGTGTCACCAGCCTCGAGCGCCTCGCGCTCATCGGCGTGCAATCGCGTCGCACCGGGCTGGGTAAGCCGCTCGGCGGCCGCATCCTCGCCGCACTCGGCGAGGCCGGCGTGCGCGTGTGGCTGACCACCGAGTCCACGCTCGGCCAATCGTTCTCGGTCGTGATCCCCGGGGTGGACGAGGCCCACGCGAAGCAAAGCATCGCCGAGGCACTCGCGCCGGAGATTCAATCGGGTGATCTGCGCATCGAGCCGGTGATCTCGCCGGTCACGCTCGTGACCCTCGTCGGCGAGCACATGGGCGCGCAGCCGAACGTGGCGGGCAAGTTCCTGAATGCCATCGGCACGGCCGGCATTGCGGTGCGCGCGGTGGCGCAGGGCGCCTCGGCCCGCAGCATCTCGTGCGTGGTCGATGCCGACCAGACCGCGACGGCCGTGCGCACGGTGCACGGCGCCTTCAATCTCGCCCACACCCAGCTAAGCGTGTTCCTGCTCGGCAAGGGCGTCGTCGGCGGCAGCCTGCTCCGGCACATTGACCGGCAGAACCAGGCGCTCGGCCGCGAGCACGACGTGCAGGTGCGCCTCGTCGGCCTCGGCGCGAGCAAGGGCGCGATCCTCGACGCCGAGGGCCTGCCGCCGCTGGGGGCCATCGCCCAGCTCGAGCAGGCGCTGGCCGCCGGCCAAGCCGCCAAGGATGCCAGTTCGCTTCTGAAGCAGCTCTCGCACCTGCCGAACCCGGTGCTGGTGGACTGCTCGGCCGCGGCCGGCATGGAGAAACTCTATCGCGCGGCCTTCGAGCACGGCATCAACGTCGTGTCGGCGAACAAGCAACCGCTGGCGCTGCCGCAGGCCGAACGCGTGGCCTTGCTCGCCTCGGCCCGCCAGAACTTCCGCGCCTACCATTATGAAACGACGGTCGGCGCCGCGCTGCCGGTCATCGAGACGCTCAAGAACCTGGTTCGCACCGGCGACCATGTCACCATGATCGAGGGCGCGTTCTCGGGCACGCTCGGGTTTCTCTGCGAATGCCTGGTGCAGGGCGACGCCCTCTCGGTGGCGGTGCGCAAGGCGAAGGATCTCGGCTACACGGAGCCGCATCCGCGCGACGACCTGTCCGGCCTCGATGTGGCGCGCAAGGCGGTCATCCTCGCCCGCGAACTCGGCCTGCAGGTCGAGCTGGGCGATGTGGCGCTCGAGCCGTTCGTGCCGGCGGAAAACCTCCGCGAGGACGATCCGGAAAAATTCATGCAGTCGCTGGCCGGTCTCGACACCGCCGTCGCCGCGCGCATGGCCGCGAGCAAGGCCCACGGCAAGCTGCCGCGCTACCTGGCGCGCATCACGCCCGGGGCGGCGGGCCCGCAGGTCACGGTCGGGCCGGTTGAGGTCGATGCCGCCTCGCCGGCCGCGTCGCTGCGCGGCACCGAGGCCTTTGTCGCTTTCCACACGGAGCGTTACCGCCAATACCCGATGGTGGTGCGCGGGGCCGGCGCGGGTGGGGAAGTGACCGCCGCCGGCGTGCTGGCTGATATCCTCCGGCTGGCCCAGAACCTGCGCGGACGGAGATGAGAGCCCCATCGTGGCGACGGCCGTGTGCCGCCGCCCAGGAAGCGGATCGCAGGGGGGCATCCTCGATCTGGCCGGGTATTCGTATCAAAACCGATACAGTTTTCCTGCCGACCCGGTTTCCGGGTGAATTGGAAATAATAAAACTAGAGGTTGACAGTGAATGTGCCGGTTACCAGCGTCACGCCCGATCGCATGTCCAACGTAGCCCTTATTGTGCTTATTACCGTCGCCGTGGCCCTTCTGGTCACGGACCCGAATACACATGGGCGGCTCGCCGAAGCCACTAGCTCCTGAGAGAAAAAGAAACTCAAAGAGGAAGCCGCCCAACCAAGGGGCGGCTTTTTTGTTTTCCACCCGGATTTCATTATGACGCACACCCAGCCCACCCATTACTCGCCCTGCCGCAAATGTTTCGGTAGCGTGACCGAATCTTTATCCTCATGAACTCCGGCAAACGCCACAGCCACCTGGTCACGGACGGTCCGAGCCGCGCCCCCGCTCGCGCCATGATGAAAGCCGTCGGTTATACCGACGCGGATCTCGCCAAGCCGCTGATCGGCATCGCGAACACCTGGACCGAGATCGGTCCCTGTAATTTCCACCTGCGCGAGCTCGCCGAGCAGGTGAAGGCGGGTGTCCGCGCCGCCGGCGGCACGCCGCTCGAGTTCAACACCGTCTCCATCTCAGATGGCATCACGATGGGCACCGAAGGCATGAAGACCTCGCTCATCAGCCGGGAGCTCATCGCCGACTCCATAGAGCTCGTCGCGCGCGGCAACAGCCTCGATGGCCTCGTCTGCCTCTCCGCCTGCGACAAGACCAATCCCGGCGTCATGATGGCGCTGGCCCGCTTGGATCTGCCCGGCCTCGCGCTCTACGGCGGCTCGATCGATCACGGCCACCTCCATGGGAAGGCGCTCACCGTGCAGGACGTCTTCGAGGCCGTCGGCGCGTTCACGGCCGGCAAGATCGACGCCAAGGAATTCCACTGCGTCGAGGACGCCGCCTGCCCGACGGCCGGCGCCTGCGGCGGCCAGTTCACCGCCAACACCATGGCGACGATCATGGAGGCCATCGGCATCTCGCCCGCCGGGCTCAACGGCATCCCGGCCACCGCCGCGGCGAAGCTCCAGGCCGCATACCGTTGCGGAGAGATTGTGATGGATCTTGTTCGCCAGGACCTGAAGCCCTCGCAGATCATGACGCGCCCGGCCTTTGAGAACGCCGTCGCGTCCGTCGCCGCCTCGGGCGGCTCGACCAACGCCGTGCTCCACCTGCTCGCGCTGGCGAAGGAATCCAACGTTTCGCTGAAGATCGAGGAGTTCGACGCCATCAGCACGAAGACCCCGACCATCGCCACGCTCAAGCCCGGCGGCCTCTACACCGCGGTCGAGATGCACCAGGCCGGCGGCATCTCGCTGCTGCTCCGCCGCCTGCTGGAGGGTGGCTATCTTCACCGCGAGTGCCTGACGGTCACCGGTCGCACCTTGGCCGAGGAAATCGCGGGCGCACCCGAGACTTCCGGCCAGCAGGTCATCCGGCCGACGAGCAAACCCTTCAAGCCCACGGGGGGCCTGGTCATCCTCCGCGGCAACCTCGCCGAGGAAGGCTGCGTGCTCAAGGTCGCCGGCAGCACGCGCGAAAAGATCACGGGACCGGCGCGGGTTTTCGAGAACGAGGAGAGCGCGATGGCCGCGGCCAACGCGCAGAAGATCAAGGCCGGCGATGTCGTCGTCATCCGCTACGAGGGGCCCAAGGGCGGCCCCGGCATGCGCGAGATGCTCGGCGTGACCGGCGCGCTGGCGGGGCAGGGGCTGGCCGACTCGGTCGCCCTGCTCACCGACGGGCGCTTCTCCGGCGCTACGCGCGGCTTTTCCATCGGTCATGTGGCGCCCGAGGCGTTTGTGGGCGGCCTGATCGCCCATGTGCGCGAGGGTGACATCATCGATATCGATGTCCCGGCGCGCCGGCTGCACGTCACCATTGCGCCGGACGAGCTGGCCCGCCGCCAGGCTGGCTGGCGGGCCCCGGCTCCGCGCTACGCGCGCGGCGTCATGGCCAAGTATGCCAACACCGTCTCGTCGGCCGCCGCCGGCGCCGTCACCACCTGATCGTTTAGCACAATCTCACCCTACAAGGAACTCCATGAAACTCACCGGCGCAGAAATCATCTGGGAATGCTTACAGCGGGAGGGCGTTGACGTCGTCTTCGGTTATCCGGGCGGCGCCATCCTGCCGACCTATGACGCGATGACCAAATACCCGAAGATCCACCATGTGCTCGTGCGCCATGAGCAGGGCGCCTCGCACATGGCGGACGGCTATGCCCGCGCGAGCGGCAAGGTCGGCGTGGCCATCGCCACCTCCGGTCCCGGCGCGACCAACATGGTCACCGGCATCGCCACCGCCATGATGGACTCCTCGCCCATCGTGTGCATCACCGGCCAGGTCGGATCCAAGGCGATCGGCACCGACGCCTTCCAGGAGACGGACGTCACCGGTGTCACCCTGCCCGTCACCAAGCACAACTATCTCGTCACGAAACCCGGCGACATTGCCCGCGCCATCCGTGAGGCGTTCTACATCGCGAAGAGCGGGCGTCCCGGCCCGGTGCTCGTGGATATCACGAAGGACGCGCAGCAACTCGCCGCCGAGTTCGACTGGGAGGGCGCCGCGCCGCGTCTGCCGGGTTACCGCCCGAGCTACCACGCGCCGGCCTCCGAATACGCGAAGGCCGCCGAGCTCATCAACTCCGCCAAGCGCCCGCTCATCCTCGCGGGCCAAGGCATCATCAAATCCGGTGCCACGGCCGAGGTGCTCAAGCTCGCCAAGGCGGCAAACATCCCGATCACGACGACGCTGCTCGGCATCGGCGCCATCCCGGCCTCGTCCGAGCTCAACCTCGGCATGATGGGCATGCACGGCGAGGCGTGGGTCAACCAGGCCATCCAGCAGGCTGACCTGCTCATCGCCCTCGGCATGCGCTTCGACGACCGCGTGACCGGCAACCTCAAGACCTACGCGCTCAACGCGAAGAAGATCCACGTCGATATCGAT
>JBDHQK010000060.1:0-15665 GCA_039807025.1 Lacunisphaera sp. | reverse complement strand
TTACCTACGGGGAGAAACGGTGTAATTGAAACTGGAGCTGGAGAGCAGATTGTTGATGTTCGTGCCGTTCACGACTTCCATGTTGATGGCGATGAAGCCGTTGGTGGCGGCGGCATCAGGCGATTCGGAGGAAAAGACGGGGTAGCGATCCCCCGAGGCGAAGGGGGTGTAGGGTGCCGGCACGAGGCGACCGATGGTTTGGGCGACCAGCTGCTTGCTTCCCGCCCGGTTCGGGTTGGCGTTGAGGTTGATGGCGTTCAATTCCCCGGCCAGGCCGGAAAGCGGATGCCCGTTGGAGGAGGCAGCGCTCCCTTCACCCCAGTCGGCAGTTTCATAATAACGGATCGCGGCCTGGCTGTTTCGCTGCGTTTGGGTGGATACCATGCGATAGTAAATCCGGATCTGGCGGATATCGGTCGTGCGATATTCCGAGGTCGCCGTGACGAGAACGAGGCAATCCCCATGTGCGACCCACTTGTCGTAGTCGTCGTCAGCCGCGTTCTGGATCTGGATCATGCTGGAGGGACCCGTGGTCAGGTCGATGCTGTTGTTGATCGCGGTGTAGTAGGGGAAGAGATAGAAGAAGGAGGCATCGAGGGTCTCCTTGGATACCTGGGCCATGAGCGAGCGCAGGGAGGCGTTGGTCTGGAGGCGCTGGCTATCCTTATACATCGTGCGGAGGCAGAAGAGGAATGTGCCCATGCACATGCCCATCACGATAGTGACGACACTCATGCTGATGAGCACCTCGACAAGGGTGAAGCCCGCTGGGGTGCGGCGCGATTGGCCTGATGTTTTCATTGGTCGAAGCGGGTGCGCAGGATGACTTCACGATCGCGGATGACGCGTTCGGTGCGTCCGTCAAGATAGCTGTAGGTGTAGACCAAGGTGATCTTCTTCACCTCGGTGGCATCACCATCGGGGATATCGTCGATCCAGACCCAGATATTCATGTTGATCTGCTGTGAGGCGGTGCCGGTGACGGTCGAGAGTGGGATGCTGCCGGTGAAATTGTCGATCGCCCCGATGCTGGCTGCGGTCACGGAAGGATCCGGTGTGGTGGTTGGCCCCTGCGGGGTGGATCCGGCCAAGGTATGAACCACCTGCAGCCAGATGACCGTGGATTGGTTGAGACGGACCCGGAAATAAGGTGGAGACTGGGTGGAGGGGGCAAAAGGATCGGCTTCGTAATTGGGAAGTTGGGTGGTATAATCGAGCTGTTTGATCTGTTCGACGATGCCATAGATCATACTGGTGGCGGCAGCGTGCAGGACGCTCGACTCGGTGACGCGCCGGCTCTGGATGAAGGTGCCGATGAATCCCAGCATGACGCCCGCCATCAGCGTGAGTGAGACCATGACTTCGACGAGCGTCAGGCCGCGTTCGTGCAGGGCCGCGGCGCGATGGTGGGACCGCGCGGAGTCGGGCGAGGCAGGGAGGGGTGCGGGGTGGTGTGGCTTCACAGCCCCATATTGCCTGAAATATGATCCGAGTGATACGGACATAGGGCCCGTGCAATAGCCTCTATCCTGACTAGGGGCCAAAGCCTCTATCTCGGGGCATCAGGATGCTCGGCCGCGCCCGGCTTCGGCGTAGATCGCGGCGGCTTGGGAGCGTCGGGCGATGTCCAGCTTCGTGAAAATCGTGGCCAGATAATTCTTCACGGTTTTCTCGGTCAGGCCCAGGCGGTCGCCGATTTCCTTGTTGGTGAGCCCCTCCGCCAGAAAGGCGACGACCCGGCGTTCTTGCGGGGATAATTGGTCGAGCTTGGCTGCGGCAGTTTTCTCGCCGCGGTGCTTCACGAGGTTCAGCACTTGACTGGACATCGAGGGATCGAGCACAGCCTGCCCTCCCGCGACGGCGCGAAGGGCGCCGGCAAGGGCCTGGCCATCGTTGTCCTTGAGCAGATAGCCTTGAGCGCCGGCGCTCATGGCTTCCTGCAAGTTGTGCGCGTTGCTGCTGGAGGTGAGGATGAGCACCTGGGTCTGGGCGCGGGTCTTCCTGATCTCCCGGCAAGTCGCCACGCCATCCCTGTCGGGCAGGTGGAGATCGAGGAGGGCGATGTCGGGCTTGTGTTTCGCGACGGCGGCGAGTCCTTCGGCCGAGGAACCGGCTTCGCCGACAATCTGGATGTCGGGACAATCCTCCAGGGCGCTCCGCAGGCCGAGCCGGATGATCGGGCTGTCGTCGATCAGCAGCACGCGGATCAGGCGGGTGCTCGGGGGGGCGCTCATGCGGGCGACGCAACCGGGAGGGTCAGCAAAACGCGAGTCCCTTTTCCTGCCGCGGATTCGATGCGGAGGCTGCCGCCGAGCGCGACGGCGCGCGCCTCCATGTTGCCCAGGCCGTGCCCGCCCGGGCTGCCGGCCTGCGGGACAAATCCCCTTCCGTCATCTTGCACCGCCAAGGCCACCTGGCCATCACCCCGGCCAACCAACAGGGTGAGGCGACGTGCTTGGCCGTGGCGCAGGCTGTTGCTCAGCGCCTCGCGGAGGATGTTCATGATCTCGGCGATTTGCAGCGGCGGGATCAGTGCCACGGCGTCCTCGTCGATGCGCTGTTCGATCTGCACCTCCTGTCCGGCGGTGAAAGTGCCGATCAGTTCCTCGAGCGCCCCCGCAAACGTCTGCGTTGTCACGCGGGTAGGCTCCAGCTCCTCCAGGTAGGCGCGCACTTCGCGATTAAGCCGGCGGAGTTCGTTCATGCACTGGGCGAGGCGGCCTTGCAAATCGGGGGCCAGGGCGGATTTCTTCTGCACGCTCTCCAGAGTCAGGCAAACCGCATAGAGCGTTTGGCAGATGTTGTCGTGCAACTCCCGCCCGAGGCGGACCCGCTCGGCCACCGAGTGACCCAGCAATGAGCGGTTCACCAGGAGATCCTCCTCGGCGCGCACCCGGGCGCCGTGTTCCTCGGCCAAGGCGGTGCCCCGCTCGTGCGAGATCCTGGCCAGGTGCTCCAGACCGGCGGCTTGGGCCCGGGAGATGTTCCATGGCGCGCGGCTGCCCGCATCGCCAGCCGGATGTCGCCGGGCTGCCATGATCACGAGGAGGAGCGGCACCAGCGCCAGCAGCAGCGACAGCAGGATAATCACGGCCAGCACACGTTGATGGAGCATCTGCGCTTTCAACAAGGCAGGCGGAGCGATGGATACCCGCACCTGCCAGCCCGGGGCCGTTCCCAGTTGTTCGGTAAATGCCAGGGCACCCCGTGTCGGGTTGGTGGCGAAGGGAACATCACTTCGGCTCTGCTCGATGGTCCCGCCGAGCATGGCGCCCAGTTCACGCCGGAAGCCTGCATCCCAGCTTTCCGGCGGGCGGCCGCTCACCGTGACGGCCCGGTTGAGGCGCTCTCGCACCTCGGTCACCGCCACATCCTGCAATTGCCGGGTCTCCCGGCGCAGCCACCATTGGAGGGTGATTGTCGCCCCGAGGAAGAGCAGCAGGAACAGCAGAGCCAGGCCGAGCGTGCGGGTGGAGAAATTCATACAGAGCGCTTACCGGGTGGAGACTAGAGCGTTCCGGGCGAGCGCGTCAAAACCTTCGACAAACGTCCGCCGAAGGGTAGGTTTTTGACCCTTTTATGCAGTCATTCTACATCACGACCGCGATCGATTATGCGAACGGTTCGCCGCACCTGGGCCATGCCTACGAGAAGGTGCTGACGGACGTCATTGCGCGCTTCCGGCGGCAGATGGGCGACCGGGTGCATTTTCTTACCGGCGTGGACGAGCACGGTCAGAAAGTGCAGGCCAGCGCCAAGAGGCAGGGTGTCGCCCCGCAGCAGTTCGTGGACGAGGTTAGCGCCGAGTTTCGCGCGCTGTTGCCGCGCCTCAACATCTCCAACGACGATTTCATCCGCACCACCGAACCCCGCCACAAGCAGGTCGTGCGCGCCGTCCTGCAGCAGCTCTACGACAAGGGGGAAATCTACAAGGCGGAATACACCGGATTTTACTCCACCCGGCAGGAGCAGTTCCTGCAGGAGAAGGACCGGCTGCCCGACGGCAGCTGGCCCGAGCTCTTTGGCGAGGTCACGGAAATCGTCGAATCGAACTACTTCTTCAAACTCCGGCAGTATCAGGCGTGGCTTGTGGAGTTCTACGAGCGGAACCCGGACTTCATCTTCCCCGCGTTCCGCCAGAAACAGGTGCTGGAGTTTCTCAAGGAGCCGCTCAATGACCTGTGCATCTCGCGCCCGAAGGAACGGCTGGAGTGGGGTATCTCCCTGCCGTTTGACGAGGGCTATGTGACCTACGTGTGGTTCGACGCGCTACTGAACTATTACTCCGCCGTGGTGGACCGGTCCGATCTCTGGCGCGAGGTGCATCACGTCATCGGCAAGGACATCCTCGTGCCGCCGCACGCGGTTTACTGGCCGATCATGCTGCACGCCGCCGGGCTCTCGCAGCCCAAGGGAATCATCGCCCACGGCTGGTGGCTGCAACGCGGCGCCAAGATGTCGAAAAGCACCGGCATCGCCCTCAACCCGCTCGACCTCGTCGCCGAGTTCGGGGCGGATGCCTTCCGCTATTTCCTGATGCGCGAGATGAATGTCGGCCAGGACAGCGATTTCACGCGCGAGCAGTTTTTGGTCCGCTACAACAGCGAGCTCGCGAACAACCTCGGCAACCTCGTGAACCGCACGCTCAACATGACGACCCGCTTC
This sequence comes from Lacunisphaera sp., assembly GCA_039807025.1. Classification (GTDB taxonomy): domain Bacteria; phylum Verrucomicrobiota; class Verrucomicrobiia; order Opitutales; family Opitutaceae; genus Lacunisphaera. Next base: position 11,000 of record JBDHQK010000060.1, on the reverse strand, counting down.
GCCGGCGGCGTGCTGCCCGCCGCCGAGGGCGCGGAGGATCTGGAGCAGCACCTGCACGCCCTCTGGGCGAAGACCCGCGACGAGTTCATCCCGCTCTGCGAGGGGCACCAGTTTCACACCGCCCTGGAGCGCGCGATGTTTTTCCTCACGGAGACCAACGCCTACATCGAGAAGCGCGCCCCGTGGAAGCTCGGCAAATCCACCGAGGCCAGGGAGCAGGCGCTGTTGCGCACCTCGCTCGCCACCATGGCCGAGGCCCTGCGCCTGGCGATAGCCCTCATCCAGCATGTCACCCCGGACACTGCTGGAAAAATCAATGCCGTGCTCGGCTACACACCTGGTGCGGTCTGGCGCGATGAGCTGAACTGGGGCACCAGGCTCAACGGCGCGAAGGTCGCGCCGGCCCTCGTGCTCTTTCCCCGTCCGGCGCCGCCCGCCAAGCCGTGAGGGTTCTCCCGGTCAATCCGGAGGCGGATGCCACGCCCGAGTCGCTGCGGGCGTTTCTGGCGCAGTGCGTCGCCCTGGCCCGAGAGGCCGGGCGTCCGCAGTTGGTCAGCATCAGCCTGCTGGTCGAGCACCTTGATCCGCTGGCGGTGCTCGAATCCATCTTCGATCCCGCGCATCTGCATTTCTACGCGGAGCGCCCCGCGCAGGGATTCGCCGTGGCGGGGGCGGAAGCCGTGCTGGAATTCACCGCCACCGGCCCCGGGCGTTTTACGGCCGCCCAGGCCCATATCGCGCTGACGCTGGCCGACACGATAGCGATTGGCCCGCTCGAGGAGCCGTTTGCCGGCCCGCATTTCTTTTTCGCCAGCAGCTTTGCCGATGACGTGCCGGCCGACGCTGCCTTCCCCGCGCTGCGCCTGTTTGTGCCGCGCTGGCAGGTGGCCCGACGGGAGGATCGCACGGTGGCGGTGGCCAACCTGCTCATCACACCGGATGCACCCATCGAGTTGCTGGCGGAAAAAGTCTGGAAGGCCCACGCCAAGTTCCGCGCCTTCGACTACGGACGGGCCAAGCGGCGGGAGCGGCCGTCCGCTCCCAAGGAGGCCGCGGAACTCGGTGGCGCCTACCCGGGCGCGGTGGCGCAGGCCTTGCGGGAAATTGCCCGGGGCGACTACCACAAGGTGGTGCTGGCCCGGGCCCGGCGGCTTACCACCCGGGAGCAGTTTCACCCGCTCGGTGTGCTCAATCACCTGCGGCAACACTATCCGGAATGCTACGCCTTCTCGATCGGGAACGGTCGCGGGGTGAGTTTCATCGGGGCCAGTCCCGAGCGCTTGGTGCGCGTGGCCGGCGGGCGCATGCACACCGAGGCGCTGGCTGGCTCGGCGCCCCGCGGGGATTCCGCGAGCGAGGATGCGGCCTGTGCCCAGGCGCTGCTGCACAGTGAAAAGGACCTGCGCGAGCACCGTCTCGTGCTCGAGTCCATCGCGCGCCGCGTGGCCGATCTGGGTCTTAGGCTGGAACACGCCGTCCAGCCGCGCGTGCTGGGCTTGGCCAACGTGCAGCACTTGCACCTGCCGATCAGCGCCACGCTGCCGGCGGGCGTGCAGATCCTCGATCTGGTTGCCCGACTGCATCCGACGCCGGCGGTGGGGGGCACGCCGCGCGCGGCCGCCGTCTCCGCCATCGCCCGCCTGGAAAGATTCCCGCGTGGACTCTACGCCGGCCCGCAGGGTTGGGTGGACCACCGCGGCGGAGGGGAATTCTTCGTCGGCATCCGCTCCGCGCTGGTCGACGGACGCACGGCGACCGTCTTTGCCGGGGCTGGCATCGTGGCGGGCTCGTCCCCCGAGAAGGAATTTGCCGAGACCGAGCTGAAATTCCAGGCTCTGATCAAAGCCCTCACCGACTGATGCAAGGGATCAAATATGGAACTCAGGGAATCAGGAACAGAACTCGGCCTTTGCTTCCTGATTTCCTGAGTTCCATATTCCATTCCGCTTAACCATGTCCCTCGACTTTCGAAATACCAACAGCCTGTGGGCCAGCGTGCTGGTCGGGACGCTGCATCGCCTGGGTCTGCGCGAAGCCGTGATCTCCCCGGGCTCGCGCTCGACCCCGCTGACGATGGCCTTCGCCCGACACCCAGGCATGGAGGCGATTCCCGTGCTGGACGAACGCTCGGCTGCCTTCTTCGCGCTCGGTCTGGCGCGCCAACATCAGCGCCCTGTCGGGCTGCTTTGCACCAGCGGCACAGCCGGAGCCAATTACCTGCCCGCGCTCATCGAGGCGCAGGAAAGCGGCGTGCCGCTGGTCGTCATCACCGCCGACCGGCCGCCCGAGATGCGCGCGTGCCGCTCCGGCCAGACCATCGACCAGCAGAAGCTTTTCGGCAGTCATGTGAATTTTTATCATGAGTTTGCGGTGCCGCAGGCGACCCTCCCGATGCTGCGCTACCTGCGTCAGACGGTCGCCCACGCCTGGGAGCGCAGCCAATGGCCGGCCTCCGGCCCGGTGCACCTCAATGCCCCGTTCCGCGATCCGCTGCCTCCGATCAAGGATGGCAGCACGGACGCGATGCGCCCGGTGCTCAACGAACGCCAGTTTTTCGCCGCGCTCCGGCTGCGGCCGCTCGGGGAGTCGCGGCGGGCGACCGCCATGAGGTTCGGCGGTCGCGGGATCATCGTGGCCGGGCAGGTCCGCCCGGGCGACCCGGCGGCGTATGCCCGCGCGGTCGGGCAACTGGCGCGCCGTCTTGGCTGGCCGGTGCTGGCCGACGCGTTGTCGCCGCTGCGGCACCATGCGCGCCTCGTGCCCAACCTGATCACGACCTATGATGCCATCGCCCGCTCGGCCGGGCTGACGAAGCAACTCCAACCGAACCACATCCTGTGCCTGCACGATTGGCCGACAAGCAAGGCGCTGCGCCAGTGGCTGGCAGGGGAGGATACGGCCGTCACCATGGTGCGCCGCGACACCCAGAACCCCGATGCCCTGCACGGCCGCACGGCTCTGATCCGCACTTCCGTTGAATCGCTGGCGGCCTCGCTCCGGCCCGGCCGCAAGGATCGAGGCTGGTTGGAGGCATGGACGGCGAGCGAGTGGAGTATGGCCCGCCTCCTCCGGAGTGAGTTGGCCGCGACATCAGGATTTTTCGAGGGCCGCGTGAGTGCGCTCCTGCCGGGCCTGCTGCCGAAGGGCACACCGCTGTTCGTGGCGAACAGCATGCCGGTGCGCGATCTGGAATATTTTTGCCCGGCGAACAGCCGTGGTCTTGACGTGCACTGCAACCGGGGGGCCAACGGCATTGACGGCACGCTCTCGACGGCGCTTGGAGTGGCGCATGGCAACCAACCGGCCGTCCTCCTGACCGGTGATCTCGCGCTGCTGCATGACACGAACGGCTTTCTGTCCGCCCCCAAGTTCAAGGGCAGCCTGACCATCGTGCTCATTAACAACCAGGGCGGCGGCATCTTTGGGCACCTGCCGGTGGCGCAGTTCGAGCCGCCGTTCGAGGAGTATTTCGCCACGCCGCAGCGCGCCGATTTCGGCAAGCTGGCCGCCGCCTACGGCGTCCGGCATGTGGTGGTGCGCGACTGGCGACATTTCGCCCAACTGCTTGGGAGGCTGCCGGCACGAGGCATCCGCGTGCTGGAGGTGCGCACGGACCGCAAGGCGGATGCCCGGGTGCGCCGGGAATTGTTTGCGCGCCTGGCCCGGTAAGCCGGTCCGGCCTATTCCCTCAGCGGCAGTTGCAGGGTGAAGGTTGTGCCGGCGCGGGTGGAGTGAAAGTCGATCGCCCCGTGGTGGGCCTCGACGACGGATTTGGCGATGGCCAAGCCGAGGCCGGTGCCGCCGGTTTTGCCGTGGCTGACGAATGGTTCAAAAAGTGTCGCCTGGATGGCCCGTGGAATCCCCGGTCCATTATCCGCGACGGTGATTACACAGTGGCTCTTCACCCGGCGGGCGGCGACGGTTATCCGGCCGCCCGGTTGTTTGCCCAGCGCCTCGCGGGCGTTGGTAACCAGGTTTTGCAGCACCCGGAGGAGGCGATCAGGGTCGAGCGGCAACTTGAGGGCGGTGGGCCGGACGCGCAGCTTTACGCCAGCTTGCTCGAACGCGACGATGTTGTTTTCCTGCAACTGGGCGAATACCTCCCCCAGCGGCGCGATGCGCAGGGACAGCCGGGTTTCGCCGCGGGCGAAGTCGAGCACGCCCTCCACCATGTCGCCCAGCCGGACGACCTGCCGGAGGATCATGGCGCAGAGCTCCTGTGTGCCGGGCTGGCGGTCGCGCTTGGCGATGAGCTCGGCTGCGAGCTTGATGGTGGAGAAGGGGCCGCGGAAATCATGCACCATGCTGTTGGCCATCTCGCCGATCAGGGAGAGCTTCTCCTTGCGCACGACCTCGGTGACGTAGCGCGCGTTGGTGGCCCGCAGATCCTCGCTGATGTGGCTGAAGAGCCTGAGCACCGTGTGCCATGAAGACCGGGCCAGCAGCTGCAGAAAGGGGCGGGGGGAGATGCGGCCGAGTTGGACCGGACCGTCGGCCACCGCAGTGGTGCTGCGGGTGGAGCCATCCAGCACGCCGAGCTCGCCAAAATAGTCGTCGGGTCCTTTGTAGGCGATGATCTGCGGTGTGCCGCCGGGGGACTGCTTGGTCAAGGCCACCCGGCCGTGCAGCACGAGGTAGATGCAGTTCGATTCGCTGCCCTCCTGAAAGATGACGGCCTGATGGGGAAAACGGACGAGACGCACCGCCCTGGCCAGCACGGCCCCTTGGGCGGCGGGAAAATGGCTGATGAAGCGGTGCGAGCGGACATCCATGGCAATAGCGCAGCAAGGCGGAAACGCCGCACGACGAAAAGGCTGAAAAGCGCGGACGTCGCAGCCGGCGGCGCTACAGCTGGATCGGCAGGCCGACCTCGATGATCTGCATGGGCGGCAGGCGATAGTAGTCGCGCACCGGGCGGGCATTGCGGCTCAGCAGGGAATACAGGCGTTTTTGCCAGTGCCACATCCGGGTGTCGCCGCCGGTGATGATCATCTCGCGGTTGAAATAGTAGGTGGCCTCGTTGAGCTTCACCGGCACGCCGGCCGCGCGCACCTGCTCCATGAGGTGCTCGACGTCGGGCGACTCCATGTAGCCGTAGCGGGCGATGACCCGCCAGACGCCGTTGCCGGAGCCGATCTCGCGGACTTCCAGGCGCTCCGCCTCCGGCACCGTGGGCACCTCCGCGGTGACCACGCTCAGCAACACGACGGTGTCATGCAGCACCTTGTTGGCCTTCACGTGGTGGAGCAGCACCAACGGCGTGCCTGTCGCGTTGCCCGCCATGAATACGGCGGTGCCACGCACCCGGACGATGCGGCCGGAGCTGGCGACGTTGCAGAGCTCGTCCTCGGTCACCTCGTTGGCGTAGATGCGGCGGAATATCTCGTCCTTGCCTCTTTTCCACGTGTGCATGACGGCGATGATGCCGGCCGCGATGAAGATCGGGAACCAGCCGCCGTCGACAAACTTGTGGACGTTGGAGACGAAGAGAGGCACGTCCACCAGCAGGAACAGGCCGCAGAGGAGGCCGGCCGCCCACATCGGCCAGCGCCAGTGGCTGCGCAGCACGGCATAGAACGCCACCGACGTGACCACCATCGTGCCCGTGACGGCGATGCCGTAGGCGGCGGCGAGCCGCTCGCTGGAGCCGAAGGCGAGCACGACATAGATTGACCCGGCCGCCAGCAGGCCGTTGACCAGCGGCAGGTAGATCTGTCCCGACTGGTCGGGATTGGTGTAGGTGATCTTGAGGCGCGGAAAGAAGCCAAGCTGGATGGCCTGGCGGGTGATGGAAAACGTGCCCGTGATCATGGCCTGACTGGCGATGATGGCGGCCACGATGGAAAGCACGGTCAGCGCCAGCCGCGGCACCCCTTCGGGCACCATCGCGAAAAAGGTGTGGCCCGTGTCGTCGGGGTTGGCCAGCACCCGCGCGCCCTGCCCGAAGTAATTCAGGATGAGCGCGGGATAGGCGCAGCCATACCAGGCGCGCGCGATGGCCTGGCGCCCGAAGTGCCCCATGTCGGCGTAAAGGGCCTCGGCGCCCGTGATGGCCAGCACGACCGATCCCAGCAAGGCGGCGGCTTGGCTGGGGTGATCAGCCAGCAGTCGCAGGCCCAGCAGCGGATTGACCGCCTCGACCACCTGCGGGGCGGCGAAGATGTGCCATCCACCGAGCGCACCGATGGTGAAGAACCAAAAGAGCATCGTCGGCCCGAAAATACGCCCGATGCTCTTCGTGCCCTTGTATTGCACGGCAAACAGGCCGGCGAGGATTACGACGGAAATAAACGGCACCTTGCCGGCAAAGCGGGGATCAAAGGTGTTCAGGCCTTCCACCGCGCTCAGCACGGAGACGGCTGGAGTAATGATGCCATCGCCATAAAGCAGCGCCGCGCCGAGCAGAATCACCAGCGTCAGGATGCCGATGCCTCTGGGCGTCTTGGTCCGCTCCCCGTGACTCAGGGAGAGCAGAGCGAAAATCCCGCCCTCGCCGCGATTGTCCGCCCGGGTGACGAAGCTCAGATATTTGCCGACCACGACGAGCGTCATGGCCCAAAAAACCAGCGACAGGGCCCCCAGGACGCCAGCGGCGCGCTCCACCGGGGGCAGATAATTCAGGCACTCGCGCAAGGCGTAGAGCGGGCTGGTGCCGATGTCGCCGAAGACAACGCCCAGGGCCCCCATGGTCAGGCCTGCCTTGGCAGCGGCGCTGGCAGTTGGTGCATGTGAGCTCATGGGAAAGCGGCCATTGTCTGGCCAGGGGCTCATACTCCAAGCTGATTTGAGGGATCAGCCTAAAGTAGCTTGACCGGGTTTGGTAAAACGTGCCGTTAGTGAAAACGATTGCGGCTCAAGGCTTTTAACCTTGTCTAGAGGTATGCCAACCCCCTGGAAAATCGCCAAGGAATACGACGACATCCTCTATCACAAGGCCGTCGGCATGGCCCGCATCACGATCAACCGGCCGGAAAAACGCAATGCCTTCCGCCCGCAGACGGTCGCAGAGATGCGCGACGCGCTGCTTGACGCTCAGGAAGACCAGACCATCGGAGTCGTCTTCCTGACCGGGTCCGGCCCGGCCAAGGATGGAAAATACGCCTTTTGTGCCGGCGGCGACCAATCGGTGCGCGGCCACGGTGGCTACATCGACGGCCAGGGCGTGCCGCGCCTCAACGTGCTGGAAGTGCAGAAGCTCATCCGCTCGATGCCCAAGGTCGTCATCGCGCTGGTCGCCGGCTATGCCATAGGCGGCGGCCACGTGCTGCACGTCATGTGCGACCTCACTATCGCGGCCGACAACGCCATCTTCGGCCAGGTCGGCCCCAAGATGGGCAGCTTCGATGGCGGCTTCGGCTCTAGCTACCTCGCCCGCATGGTGGGGCAGAAGAAGGCGCGCGAGATATGGTTTCTTTGCCGGCAATACAGCGCGCAGGAGGCGCTCGACATGGGCCTCGTCAACAAGGTCGTGCCTGTCGCGCAGCTCGAGGCGGAGGGGGTGGCCTGGGCGAAGGAGATTCTCCAACGCAGCCCGCTCGCGATCCGCTGCCTGAAGGCGGCCTTCAACGCCGAGCTCGACGGCCAGAGCGGCATCCAGGAACTCGCCGGCAACGCCACCATGCTCTACTACATGACCGAGGAGGCGAAGGAGTTCATGACCGCCCAGAAGGAAAAACGGAAGCCGAAGGCCGGGCAGTTCCCGTGGCTGCCGTGAGCACCGACTGATTCAACCGTTCTTCGCGCTGTTCTCCGCCGCCCAGACCACGAGCCAGCCGCTTTCGTTGTCCACGTAGGCGATGGTCGGCGTGGCGTTCTCATCGGTGGCCGGAGCGGGACGACTGACGAAGAACGCAACTGCCAGGGCGGCTGCGGCGGCCAGTGGGGCGCCGAACCAGATGACGGGGGCGAACGGGCGTTTCTTGGCGGGTTTGGCGCGGATGGTGCGCCATTCACTGTCCGCGTCGGGAACCGCGACGTTGGCGGCGTCGGTCTTCAGAAAAGTGATCGCCTCGCCGTAGACGATGCGCTCCCGCCGGCAGGCGGGGCAGCCGGCGACATGAGCCGCGAGTGCGGCGTGCTGCTCGGGAGTCAGCACGCCGTCCCTTTCGGCGAAAAGCAGGGGCTTGATGTCGCGGCAGTTCATGGCGTCGGTCGTCAACCGGTTCAGCGGCCTCGGCCGTAATCCAGGCGGTGATCGTGCCGGTCATAGCGGTCGCTGCGATTGCAGGAGACCCAGACGCGGTCGGTGCGGAAGGTGTAGTGACCGCTGATGTAGCGCTTGTGGGAGTGCCCGTGGTAGCTACGCTCAACCACCCAGCAGCCGGGCACCCACACTTTCACACTGACATCCTTCCAGTAGCCGTCGTCGCCGCAGTCGTCGTAATCGCGGCGACCGTTGACGATGACGGTGGTGCTGCGGTTCGGATTGTCGGACGAGTGGCGGCTTTCGTTGATGGCGGAGCCGATGATCAGCCCGCCGATGAGGCCGCCCACGATGGCCAGCTCCTTGTCACCGGCCTTGGCAGGCTTCGGCGCGAGGGAGAGAGCGGTGGCGGCGATGAGAGCGAGAGCGGTGATTTTGGTTTTCATATGTCCTCCAAGGTTGCGGTTCATTCCTTGGGACGAGGCTCCCCGCACATATATTCAAAAGACTTCACGAAAACTTGTGTGAACGCCTAAAGCATTGGCCCCTGGAGTTATCTGCCAATCAGGATCACCGCATAAACCTCTCCCTTTTTGCCGGTGGAAGAGCCTCCGAGCACGGTGGTGCCGCCGCGTTGCAGCACGTATTCGTGGCGCACACCGCCCCAGCGGACCTTGAGCAGCGTCTTGCCGTCGGCGCTTTCGGTTTCGAGCACCACGGTCTGGCCGTTGCCGAATGACAGCTCGCCGGAGCCGGGCACGCTGAGCGAGGCGGAGTCCTCGCCAAGTTGGCGGAAGCTCTCGAAGCGGAGGATGCGCTTGAGGTTCGGCACGTAGGCGGCGAGGCGGGAATCGGATTCGCCTTTCTCGTTCGAGGCGGAGATGAGGATGCCCTTCACGCCGGCATCGGCGGCGCGAGAGAGGATGGCCAGGCCGGCGAAGGTGGCGAAGAGAAGGATGAGTCGGATAAATTTCATGGTTTGGCTCCTAGTTTTTGCGCCAGCAAGCGGCGTGCGTGATAAAGACGGGACATGACGGTGCCGGTGGGAATGTCGGATGCGGCGGCGATCTCTTCGTAAGAAAGCCCCTCGACCTCGCGCAAGGCAAGCACGGCGCGCAGTTTCGGTGGCAGGGCCGCGATGGCCGTCTGCAGGGCGGTTTTGCGCTCGCTGGCCTGGGCTTGTTGGGCGGCGTCGTCGGTCGTGGCCGGCTCCGGGACGGATTCCACCGTGCTGTCGCCGGTGTCGAAGGGGAGGAAGCGATCGAACCATCGGCGGCGCTTGCGCAGGTGGTCGAGGGAGCGCCGGGTGGCGATGGGATGCAGCCAGGTTGTGAAGCGGGAATCACCGCGGAATTTCGGGAGCTCGCGCCAGACCGTGAGCCAGACCTCTTGGCAGACGTCGCGCGCGTCGGCCTCGTGGCGGACTATCGCATAGACGAGCCGGAATGTGCGCTCGTAGTGGCTGCGCATGATGGTGCCAAAGGCTGTCTCATCGCCGGACTGCGCGCGCCGGAGCAAGTCGGGGGCGGGCTCGGGGTGGGGCGGCTGGGTGTTGGGCACGGGAGCGGACAGACAAGTGACTGGTCAGGTCGGTTCCGTATCGGACCGGATGATGCTCGCATCGAGCGGCAGGTCCACGTGAACGAGACTGCGGTTCAGGGCGGCCTGGTCTGGTGGACGCTGGCAGAATCCGTAGGCTTCTCCGAGGGCAATGTGGCTGGTGGCGTTCTCGTCGAGCAGCGGATGATAGAAGAGACGGTTCGCCCGGCTGAGCGAGGTCTGCTCCGGGACGAGGGCCACTTCGCCGAGCCGGACGGAGCCCTCGTCGGTGTCGAGCAAACGCGCGAGCAGGTCGGCGCCGATCCGGGCGGAGGCGGCCACGACGGAGCCGCGCTTGAACTCCAGATCGATGCCCTCGATGACCGCGCCGCTGTAGGTGATGGGCCGGGAAACGCGCACGCGACCGACGGCCGAGTCGCGGTGTGGCGCCGTGAAAATCTCCTCGGTGGGCAGATTGGCCACGAAGGGCAGGCCGGACTTGGTGGCAAGCTGCGCGGTGCACCAGACATGCCCCGGCGGCAGCGCGACGGTCAGGTCGGTGCCTTCGCCCTTGTAGCGCAGGGTGCGGAGGCGTTGTTGATTCAGGTTGGCGCATTCGCGCTGCAGCAGGGCAAGGTGGAGTTTCCACGCCGCAACCGGGGAAGGTTCGTTGACGCGGGTGGCAGTGAACACGTCCTGCCAGAGCGCGGCGAGGCGCTGGTCCGAGGGCAGATCGGGATAGGCGGCGTGGGCCCAGGCGGGATTCGGGGCCGGCGCGACGGTCCAGTTGGTGGCGCCTTGCACGAGCTGCTGCGCTACGGGGCCGAAGTGCTCCCAGCCGATGCGGCGCAGGTTAGCGACACGCTCGGCCGGAAGAGCGTCGAGCAGTCGGGGCTGGCAGCCTTGGAGGAAGAGCAGGGCGTCGCCGCGGCGGATGCCATCGGCGAGTCGCTTTGCATTGCCAGCGGCGAGCTGGTTGAAGCCGCGCCAGTCGGCCTTCTCGGCAAACTCCCGGAGCCGCGGCCCGTCGCCCCAGATGACCTCGGCGCCCGTGGCGGCCGCCTTGATAATGGATTCGACAATCACCTCGGCGCTGCGCGCCACGCCCTGCAGATCGTAGGGCTCGGCGATGAGCAGGCGCTGGCCGCGCTGCAGGTTCAGGCCTATCCGCACGATGACCTCGGCAAAGGCGTGGAGACGTGCCTCAAAGTCAGTTGTCATATCCGTTTCGTGTCATTCTGCACGCCTGTCCAAAACAGCGTGAAAGAAAGTGGAGCCGCGCTGATGGAGGGGCGATGATTGCGGGTGATGAAAAACG
>JBDHQK010000059.1:0-15840 GCA_039807025.1 Lacunisphaera sp. | reverse complement strand
GATCGCTGGGCATCATCCCTCTCCGCGTTCTTCGCGTTTAATCGGCCGGCTCAGTTCCCGAACTTGATGCCCTGCGCTAGTGGCAGCGCGTCCGAGTAGTTGATCGTCACGGTCTGGCGGCGCATGTAGGCCTTCCACGCGTCGCTGCCGCTCTCGCGGCCGCCGCCGGTCTCCTTCTCGCCGCCGAAGGCCCCGCCGATCTCGGCGCCGCTGGTGCCGATGTTGACGTTGGCAATGCCGCAATCGCTGCCGCGCGCCGCGAGAAATTGCTCCGCCTCGCGCAGATCCGTCGTGAAGATCGCCGAGCTCAGGCCCTGCGGCACGCCGTTCTGCATGGCGATGGCTTCGGTCAGCGTCTTGTAGCCCATGACGTAGAGGATCGGGGCAAAGGTCTCGTGCTGCACCACCGGCCACCAGTTCTTGGCCTCGGCAATGCAGGGCGTCACGTAGTTCCCGGCCAGCCGCCCGCCGCCGTGCAGGATCCTGCCGCCCTGCTTTTTCAGCCCGGCAATGGCCTGCTGCATGGCGTCCACCGCTGCCGCATCAATGAGCGGGCCGACGAGGTTGCCCGGCTCCAGCGGGCTGCCGATGGGGAGCTGCCGGTAGGCCTCGACGAGTGATTTCACGAGCTTCGCCTTGATGGACTCGTGCACGATGATGCGACGCGTGCTGGTGCAGCGCTGCCCGGCGGTGCCGACGGCGCCGAAGACGATGGCGCGCAGCGCCAGCTTCAGGTCCGCCGAGGGTGCCACGATGATGGCGTTGTTGCCGCCGAGCTCGAGCAGCGAGCGGCCAAACCGCTTGGCAACGACCTCGCCGACGCGCCGACCCATCCGGGTCGAGCCGGTGGCCGAGACGAGCGGGATGCGGCGGTCGTTGGTCAGCAACTCGCCGACCGACGGGCCGTCGCCGATGACGAGCGCGAAGATGGCCGGGTCCACGCCGTTGGCACGGCAGACTTTTTCGGCGATCTTGATGCAGGCGATGGCGGTGAGCGGGGTCTTCTCGGAGGGCTTCCAGAGCGTGCTGTCGCCGCAGGCCGCCGCGAGCGCGCTGTTCCAGGCCCAGACGGCCACGGGGAAATTGAAGGCCGAGATGATGCCGACGACCCCCAGCGGCTGCCACTGCTCCATCATGCGATGGCCGGGGCGCTCGGAGGCGATGGTCAGGCCGTGCAACTGGCGCGAGAGGCCGGTGGCGAAGTCGCAGATGTCGATCATCTCCTGCACCTCACCCTCCCCTTCGGGCAGGATCTTGCCCGCCTCGAGCGACACGAGCTGGCCGAGCTCCGTCTTCAGCTCCCGCAGGGCGTTGCCCAGCTGGCGCACGACCTCGCCGCGCTTCGGCGCCGGCACGTCGCGCCACGCGAGAAAGGCCTGCTGCGCGGCCGCGACCGCGGCCTCGTAGTCCTCCGGCGTGGCCTGCCGCACGCGGCCCAGCAGCGAGCCGTCAATGGGCGAGTGTTTCTCGAGCACCGCGCCCGCGCCGCCCCACGTGCCGCTGAAGACGCCGGCGTTGGGGGTTTTTGACGAGAGACCGAGCTTGGGGAAGATCGCCTTGGCGACGGCGGAGACGGAGGTGGATTTGGCAGGCATGTTAGAAGCGTGTCATCCTGAACGAAGTGAAGGATCCAGTGGCGCGACCGCCATCGTGTCTCGTGCTGGATGCTTCGCTGCGCTCAGCATGACAGGTATCGGGTGCTTGGTTGGAACAATCGAAAATCGAGAGTCAAAAATCAAAAATCTCATTTCCCATACACCCGACCGCCCCACTGGGTGCCGAGGAAGCTCTCGAGCGAGACGGATTCCTGTTTCACGAAGCCCGGCCCGAGCTTCTTCTGCGCGAACAGCTCGAGCACGCCGACGATACCGGCGGCCGTGGTCAGCTGGATGGCGTTGAGCTTGCGGCCGTGGATCGTGTCGCCGTGCATCTTCTTGATGAAGCTGCGCTGTTTCAGTCCGCCGCCCGCCTCGGTGCCGACGACGCTGACGTAGAACACCACGACGTCCGACTCGGTGAGCGGCACCTCTTGGTCGAAGATCTGTGTGACCAGCTCCTGGCGCGGCGCGAGGTTGAGATCCTGCAGGAGGAACTTCATCAGGTCGCGGTGGCCGGGGTAGCGCATGGTCTTGTAGTTCAGGTCGCCCACCTTGCCCGCGAAGGTCTGGCACATCGTCGCGACGCCGCCCGAGGTGTTGAAGGCCTCGTATTCCGTGCCGTCGATCGTGATGCGCTCCACGCCGTCGAGCGGCATGGTCGTCACCAGCCGGCCGCCGTGCAGCGCCTCGCCGACCTGACAATACTCGTTGATGAGCCCGGCCGTGCTCCAGCTGAGGTAATACTTCATCTGGTTGCTCGCGTTCAGCGGCAGGGCGCCCACGCGCATCTCGCAGTTCCGCACCTGCGCCAGGGACGAGGCCAGCGAGCCGCCCACGATGTTGATCGCGCCGGGGGCGAGCCCGCACTGCGGCATGAAAGTCGCCTTCGGCGCCTTCTTCGCCAGCTTCTGGATGAAGGCCGTCGTCTCGACGTCCTCCGTCAGGTCAAAATAGCTCACGCCGGCCTGCGCGCAGGCGCTGGCGATGGTTTTGTTGAGAAAATACGGCGCAGCGCTGACGATGGCGTCCATGCTGCGGGTGAAAGCCGCCAGCTGCCCGGCGCGGTTCACGTCCAAGTTGAAGAACTTCGATTTCTTGAGGCCCTTGAGGTCGATGTTCGCGCGGGCGTCGGCGAGGGCGACGCCGGTGCAGAACTTGCAGGACTCGAGGAGGGTGGCGATGGTGCCACCGACTTTGCCGGCACCGACAATTCCGATTTTCATGGAGCGTGGATTCGTGGAGGGCCTGCGGCGCAGGTCGGGGTTGGATTTATGACATAAGCCGCCGTTCAACCCGTGGCCAAGCCTGTTCTCATCACCCGATGGGATGAAACCCGCATGTCCAATCGTTCGACTCGCCAAACACTTTCCCGCCTCCTACTTAGACCGGACGCCCGCATGACCGCCCCAGCCGCGACTCCCGACCTGCCCGCCCTCGCCGCCCGCCTCACGGGCGAACTGCACTTCGACGCGACGATGCGGACGCTCTACGCGACCGACGCCTCCGAATACCAGGAACTGCCCGTCGCCGTCGCCCTGCCGAAGACCGAAGCCGACATCCGCGAGCTGATCGCTTTCGCCAACCGGCACGGCATCGGCCTCATCGCGCGCACCGCGGGCACTTCCCTCGCCGGCCAGGTCGTTGGCCGCGGCATCGTGGTGGACCTCGGGCGCCACCTGAACCGCATTCTCGCCACTGATCCGGCGCAGCGCCGCGTCCGCGTGCAGCCGGGCGTCGTCCGCAACGAGCTCAACCTGCACCTCAAGCCCCACGGCCTCTTCTTCACACCCGAGACCTCCACCGCCAACCGGGCGATGATCGGCGGCATGGTCGGCAACAATTCCTGTGGCGCCAACTCCATCGTCCACGGCACCACGCGCGAACACCTTGTCTCCGCCCGCGGCTTCCTCAGCGACGGCTCGGAAGCGACCTTCGGCCCGCTGACCAAGGCGGAGTTCGAGGCCAAGTGCGCCGGCCCGGCGACCTCGCTCGAGGCGCAGATCTACCGCACCGTGCGCGACCTGCTGGGCGATCCGAAAAACCGCTCGCTCATCCGCGACAACTATCCGAAGCCGACCGTCACACGCCGCAACACCGGCTACGCGCTGGACCGGCTGATGGAGTGTCACGTCTTCGACCCGGCCTCCGCCAAGCCCTTCAACCTCTGCCAGCTCCTCGCCGGCTCCGAGGGCACGCTGTTCCTCGGTGTCGAGTTCGAGCTCAACGTCGAGCCGCTGCCGCCCCCGGGCGCCCTGATGTGCGCGCACTTCGCCACGATCCAGGACTCCCTCCACGCCACCCTCATCGCGATGCGCCACCGACCCTTCGGCTGCGAGCTGATCGACCGCCACATCCTCGAGTGCACCAAGGCCAACCTCGAGCAGGTGAAGAACCGCTTCTTCGTCGTCGGCGATCCCGGCGCCGTGCTCGTCATCGAAATCCGCCTTGAAAAGCGCGATCAGATCGAGGCCGTGATGAAGTCCATTGAGTCCGACCTCCGCGCCGCCAAGCTCGGTTACGCCTTCCCCGTGCTCTGGGGCGACGACGCCAACAAAGTCTGGGACCTGCGCCGCGCCGGCCAGGGCCTGATGATGAACGTCCCGGGCGACGCCAAGCCGCGCGAGGTCGTCGAGGACACGGCCGTCGCCGTCGAGGACCTGCCGGCCTACATCGCCGAGTTCGACGCGCTGATGCGCAACAAATACGGCATCAGCTCTGTTTACTACGCCCACGCCGGCGCCGGCGAGCTGCACACCCGCCCGCTTTTCGACCTGAAGACGCACGAAGGCCTGAAATTCTTCCGCGGCATCGCCACCGACGTCGCCCACCTCGTGAAGAAATACCGCGGCTCGCTCTCCGGCGAACACGGCGACGGCCGCCTGCGCGGCGAGTTTATCCCCTTCATGGTCGGCCCCGAGTGTTACGCCATGATGCGGCGCGTGAAGGAAACCTTCGACCCGCGCGGCCTGTTCAATCCCGGCAAGATCATCGACACGCCGCCGATGGACACGTCCCTGCGCCACGGTCCCGACCACCCGTCGCCCGCGCACAAGACCGTCTTCAATTTCCGCGAGGCCCAGGGTGTCCTCCGCGCCGCCGAGAAGTGCAACGGCGTCGGCGAGTGCCGCAAGACCCACCTCATGGGCGGCACCATGTGCCCGAGCTACATGGCGACGCGCAACGAGAAGGACACGACCCGCGCGCGTGCCAACATGCTGCGCCACGTCCTGACCGACGCGCGCGAGGGCATGAACGCCTGGGACAGCGAGCAGGTGAAGGAGGTCATGGATCTCTGCCTCTCCTGCAAGGGCTGCAAGTCCGAGTGCCCGTCCAACGTGGACGTCGCCCGGCTCAAGGCCGAGTGGCAGCAGCACTATTACGACGCCAACGGCGTGCCGCTGCGCTCGCGTCTCGTCGCGAGCTTCACCCGCTCCATGCGCCTGGCCTCGCTCGCCCCGCGCCTCTACAATTGGGCCGTCACCGAGCCGGGCCTGTCGCATTTCATCAAGCGCGTCGCCGGTTTCGCGACCAAGCGCAGCCTGCCGCACCTGCACCCCACCACCCTCGCCACCTGGCACGCGAAGCACGCCAACCCGGCCACGCTCGATTACCCGCACGGCAAGGTCTTTCTCCTCTGCGACGAGTTCACGAACTACAGCGACACGCCGGTCGGCATCAAGGCCATCCAGCTCCTGAACCGGCTCGGCTACCAGGTCGTCATTCCCGAGCACGTCGAGAGCGGTCGCGCCCATTTTTCGAAGGGCCTCATCCGCGAGGCGCAGCAGTTCGCCATGCGCAACGTGGAGCTGCTCAAGGATGTCGTCACCGCCCAGTCGCCGCTCATCGGCCTCGAGCCGTCGGCCATCCTGTCCTTCCGCGATGAGTATCCCGACCTCGTGCCCGACCGCCTGCTCGACGCCGCCAAGGCACTCGCACGGAATGCGCTGCTCATCGAGGAGTTCATCGCCCGCGAGGCCGACGCCGGCCGCATCACCCCGGCCGCCTTCAAGCCGCAGGCGCGCGCCATCAAGCTCCAAGGCCACTGTCATCAGAAAGCTCTTTCGTCGCTGGTGCCGACCGTGAAGATGCTCGAGCTGCCCGCCGGCCACAAGGTGCAGATGATTCCCTCGGGTTGCTGTGGCATGGCCGGCTCCTTCGGCTACGAGAAAGAACACTACGCGCTCTCCCAGCAGATCGGCGAACTCGTCCTCTTCCCCGCCGTGCGCTCCGCCCCGGGGGAGACGGTCATCGCCGCCCCGGGCACCAGCTGCCGCCACCAGATCCTCGACGGCACCGGCCGCGTGGCGCAGCACCCGGTGGAAATCCTCCACGCTGCGCTGAAGTGATCGTTCTCGTTCTCTTACTCGTTCTCTCGATTTCAAAAGCCATGAGAACGAGAACGATTACGAGGAAGAGAATGATTCGGACATGACCATGACTTCCTTCCTATATCGCCAAGCGGCGCGGGCGTGGTAGTCTCCGCGCCATGCCCCCCGAAGCCCACACCCCGCACCGCAGCGGCACCCTCTACGGCGCCTTTGCCTTTGGCACCATTGTGCTGAGCGCCTTCGGCAGCTTCTTTTTCAGCAATCGGTTCTTCAGCCCGGCGGAAATGGTGCCCCTCACCTTCGCCTTGGGCGCGATCTATGTCACCCTCGGCATCTTGTCCAATGATGTCGTGCAGTGCGGCGGCTCGCGCACGGCCCTGGTCTCCTATTACCTCGTCCAAAACGCCCTGCTCACGGCGATGATCTTCGTGAGCCCGTCGCGCGGCTTTTTCGGGATGATTGTGCTCCCGCTCGTCAGTCAGGGCATCTTCGACCTCCCCCGGCGCCATGCCCTCCTGAACGGCGCCTACCTGCTGGGCGTGAACCTCGCGGTTTGGGGCCTCGACTTCGGTTGGGGTGCCGCCCTCGAGGCCGCCTACAACTATTCCGCCGGCTTCGCCTTCACGATTGCCTTCACTATCATCACCAAGCGCGCACTCGATTCGCGTGCCCGCGAGGAGAAACTCCGCCTGGAAATCGAGGCGGCCCATGAAAAGCTCCGGGCCTACGCGGCCCAGGCCGAGGACCTCGCCACCACGCGCGAGCGCAACCGCGTCGCCCGCGAGATCCACGATGGCGTCGGTCACTACCTCACGGTCGTGAAGACCCAGCTCGACGCCGCCGCCGGCCTCATCACCACCCGGCCCGAGCACGCTCGCGCCGCCGTCGAAAAGGCCGCCAAGCTCACCGGCGAGGCGCTCGATGACGTCCGTCACTCTGTCGGCGCGCTCCGCACCGACACCGCGCGCCCGCCGCTGGCCGAGGCCGTCAAACAACTCGCCGCCCTCGGCGAACCCGTGCCTGCCATCGCCATCGACGGCACGCCCCGCCCGCTCGCGCCCGCCGTCGAGCACGCGCTGTTCCGCGCCGCGCAGGAGGGCCTGACCAACATCCGCAAGCACGCCCGCGCCACGAACGCCGTCGTGCGTCTCGATTTCCGCGAGCCGTCGCGCGTCCGCCTCGAACTGGCCGACAACGGCGTCGGCGCCAACGGCACCCACGGCGCCGGCTTCGGCCTGACCGGCCTGCGCGAGCGCATCGAGCTGCTCGGCGGCCGCGTGGAATCCGGCGACCGCGCCGGCGGCGGCTTCGCCCTCTCCATCGAGGTGCCGGCGTGAAGAAGCTCCGCATCCTCCTCACCGACGACCAGTCGCTCTTCCGCGAGGCGTTGCGCACGCTGCTGTCGCTGCAGCCGGACTTCGAGATTGTCGCCGAGGCCGAGAATGGCGAGCGCGCCCTTGCCTTCGCGCGGGCCCACAAGCCCGACGTCATCCTCATGGACCTCCGCATGCCGGTCATGGGCGGCGTCGAGGCCACGCGCCGCATCATGGCCGCCGTGCCGGGCTCGCGCGTCGTCGTGCTCACCACCTTCGACGAGGACGAGGAGATCTTCGAGGCCTTGCGCGCCGGCGCGCTGGGCTACCTGTTGAAAGCCTGCTCGGCCGACAAACTCAACGAGTCCGTTCGCGCTGCCGCCAAGGGCGCTTCCGTCCTCGAGCCGTCCGTCACGGCGAAGATGATGGCCGGGCTGAACCGCCTTTCCGCCCGCGAGGGCAAAAAGGTTTCGCAATCGCTGCCCGACCCGCTGTCCGAGCGCGAGCTCGCCGTGCTCAAGCTGCTGGCTGAGGGCTGCAGCAACAAGGAGATCGGCGCGAAGCTCAGCATCACCGAGGGCACCGTGAAGAACCACATGACAAACATTCTCGGGAAGCTCGGCGTGCTCGACCGCACCCAAGCCGCGCTGCGTGCGAGAGAACTGGGGCTAATCTGAAGCCCCCGGAAATGTGCAACGTATTATATTACATCCGGGGTCATGCCACCCCATGACCTTGACTTAGGTCTGATGCATCAAGCCGCATGCTCGCCGGCCTGGGGCCGTCAACGCCACCAAGGCGTTCACGATGCCCGCGCTGTCCGCCCCCGACTTCCGCGGCCTCAAGGAGCGCAGCCAGTCCTTCGCCGCCCTCGCCGCCGCCCGGCTCAACCGCGAGGCCTCCAACAGGAATAAGGATTCCTCGCGGGAAAATCCATCATCCATCACCATGAAAATCCAATCCCTCTTCCCGGTCACCGCCGCCGTCCTCCTCGCCACGGTTACCTTCGCCCAAAATCCGGCTGCGCCGGCAGCAGCCGACAACGGTGCGCTCGCGCTCCACCGGCAGAGCATCGAGAGCGTCAAAAAGAAGAAGTTCAAGGAAGCCGTGGACTTCTCCGACCAGGCCACCAAGGCCGACCCGACGAAGCCGGAGTATTTCTCGCAACTCGGCGTCGCGCTCAGCCAGCGGATGGGCGAGGTGAGTTTTCTGCAAATGGCGGCGCTCTCCAGCCGCATGAGGAAGGCCTTCGAGAAATCCATCGAGCTCGACCCCAACCACGTGTCCGGCCTCGTCGGTCTCGCCCGCTTCTACACCAACGCCCCGAAAATCGCCGGCGGCAGCCTGGAAAAGGCCGCCGAGTTTGCCACCCGCGTGCAAAAGCTGGAGCCGTTTCTGGGTGAAATCGAACTGGGCAACATCGCCGCCAAGGATGAGCAATACGCCAGGGCTCTCGCCCACTACGAGGCGGCGGCGAACCTGAAGCCCACCCATGCCGGCGTGCAGGTCGGCTGCGGCCGCGTCCTCGTGAAACTCGGCCGGAGAGATGAGGCGCGCGCCCGATTCGAGGCCGCGTTGAAGCTCAACCCCGAGCATGAAGGCGCCAAGAAAAGCCTGGCAGAGCTCGACCAGCCCGTGCGCTGAGAGGTGGAACCAGGCCGGAGGCAGGATCCGCCTTCAAGCCGAGGCATTCAGAAGCGGCACAGTTTCTGCCGCCTTTCTTTTCGGGCGATTTCGTGTCATTCCGTTGCACATCTTCCCATGAGCACTGATTACGCCGCCCGCCGCGCCCGCATCGCCCCCGCCCTCGGCCTCCAGCCCGACGAGATCCTGCTTGTCGGCGCCGGCCAACCGCTCCCCAAGCCCGAGATCAGCGATGCCCTGCTACCTTTCATTGCCCATCAGGAATACTATTATCTGACCGGCCACGCCGAAGCGAACGGCGGCATCGCCGCCTACGACCCGAAGACAGGTTGGGCATCCTTCGTGCCAGAGGTCACCGAAATGGACCGCGTGTGGGAAGGCAAGGAACAGCTCCCCGGCGAACTTCTCGCCAACTTCCCCGCGTGGCTGGTCGCGCGCCAAGGCCGCAAGGTTATCATGCTCGGCGCGCCGATGACGGGCGTGGCATTCGACGAGGCCCGCAGCGCACGGGTGCGCGAGGCCTACAAGCACGCGCGCCGCCCGAAGGAGCCGGCGGAGATCGACCTGATGAAACGCTGTGCCGCGGCCGCGGCCGCCGGTTACGCAAAGATCCGGCCGCTCCTCCGGCCGGGCGTCAGCGAGCGCACGCTGCAGATTGAGCTCGAGGCCGAGTATTTCCGCCACGGGGCACAGGTGACGGGCTACGATTCCATCGTGGGCGTCGGTGCGCAGAGCGCCGTCTTCCACGGCTCGCCGTCACCCGATCGCATCGCCAGGGACGGAGACTTCATCCTCATCGACAGCGGCCCGCAGCTCGACCGCTATGTGATCGACGTCACCCGCACCTACGTGGCGGGGAAGCCCTCGGCCTTCCAGCGCGACCTCGCCACGGTCGTGCTCGAGGCGCAGCAGCGCACCTGCGACCGCTGCCGACCCGGCGCCGAATGGAAGGACCTGCACCTGGCCACCGCCGCGGACATGCTGGGCGGCCTCGTCGCCATGGGCGTGCTCCGAGGCAACCCGCAGTCTCTGGTCGAGCAGGAGGCGCACACGCTGTTCTATCCCCACGGCCTCGGCCACCTGCTCGGACTCGGCGTGCGCGACGCCAGCGGTCTCGAGCCCGGCCGCACCAAGGACCCGCGTCCCTCGCTCCGTAGCCTGCGCATGGACCTCGTGCTCCGAGCCGGCTACATCACCACGGTCGAGCCCGGCCTGTATTTCATCCCCGCGATCCTCAACGACCCCGCGCGCCGCACAAAATACCGCGACGCCGTGAACTGGCCGCTCGTCGAGCAACACCTCCACCTCGGCGGTGTGCGCTTCGAGGACAACCTGCTCATCACCGACGCCGCCCCGGTGAACCTGACGGCCGCCATCCCGAAGGGGATCTGAGCCTTCAGGCCACCGACGGCTTCGAGGCGAAGAGCTTCGGGAAGAACACCGCAACAAACAGCCCGGTCACAAGCAGCCCCATGACGACAATGACCCCGCCCGCCGCCAGCAGCGGCCAGCCGGCAAAGGCCAGCAGGAAGCCGCCGAAGAGCCGGGAGTCCGCGGCATAGCGGTCGCGCAGCTCATTTCCCTCGCGCTCCACGAAGTCAGCCACATCGTCCAGCGCCTCCATGTATTGATCATAGGCGGGACGCAGCACCTCGCTGTTGAACCGATTCGCCTCCGCCATCCTGTCCGCCCGGGCCAAGGCCAGAAACTCGTTCACCTTCCCGTCGTAATTGCGCCCGGAATCGGCCATCGCCGCCACATGGCGGCTGTCTTTCAGCGAGTGCATGCCGCTGATCTCGAGGGCGTGGTTCCGGGCGAGGTTGCTGTCTTCAGCCATCTGCGGCAGCAGCGCCGTCCAAGCGGCCTCATTCTGCGGATCGGTGATCCGTCGCGCCAGACGCTGCACCCCGCCCAGCTCGCGGGTCAGCGTGCGGAGGTGGTTGATGATGGGCACGCTGCGGTCGAACAGCGCCGCATAGCGCTGGTCCATCGAGCGCAGGAACAGCAGGCTGAGCACGCCCACCAGCAGGTTGGAAGCCAGCAAGGCGAGGATGAGGATGAAGCGGAGGCGGCCGAATTTCATGCTGGAACGCCCCGGGGGGCAGCGCGTGTCGCGGCAGCGTTGCAGACTCCGGCCCGAAATAAAGGCGGAATTTTCGCGGCCCGGGCCAGTGCCCTACCGCGCCAGCCAGCGCCGCATGCCGCCGGCCACGATGGCGAGTGTCGCCAGCGAGCTCACCGGCACCAGCACCGCCGCGAGCAGCGGACTCATCCGTCCCGCGACCGCGAGGCCGACAGCCGCCAGATTGTAGGCGACGGAAAACACCAGCAGCCACACCTGCGTGCGCCGGCGGGCATCATTAACCTCGAACAACCGGCGGATGCCGGCGAGGCCGCGGCCCAGGTAATAGAAATCGGCCTTCCCGGCCAGCACGCCGCGGTGGATGACCGGCGTGCCGCGCGCGAACGCCGCATCAAAGGCCAGGCTGTCGTTGGCGCCGTCGCCGAGCATGAGCGTGTCCCGGGCGTCCGTCAGCCGCACCCAGGCCGCCTTCTCCTCCGGGATGGCCTCGGCCAGGGAGTGATCCGGCGGCAAGCCGAGCGCGGCCGCCATCGAGTCCACCTTGGCGCGGCGGTCGCCGCTGAGGATGTAGGCCGCGAAGCCGCGCGCCTGCAGCGCCGCAATCTCGGCCCGGGCGTCCGCGCGCACCTCGTCGGTGAACCGGAACCGCGCCAGAACCACGCCATCGCAAGCGAACTCCGCGTCCGCCGAGCTCTCCACATCCTTGCTTATTAAGCAAGAATTGGCCTGGCCGCGCCAGCCGGGGCGGCCGAGCGTCCAGGCACCATCCCGGTTGGTCAGCGCCACGCCCTGGCCCGGCGTCTCCTGCACCGGGGAAGCGGCCGCGGCCGCCGCCGGCGCCGCCAGCGGGTGAGCGGCGCAGAGCGCCTGATGCAGGCATTGGGCCACGGGGTGCGGGTTGTCGCCCACCAGTGTGGCGAGCGCCGCGCGCGCCGGCGGGGCCAGCGCCGCCAGGGCCGCCGGGTTGGCCAGCACGGGCGTCTCTAGGGTGAGCGTGCCGGTCTTGTCGAAGATGAGTTTGCGGATGCGCGCCAGCCGTGGCCACAGGTCGGCCTCGCGCACGAACACCCCCGCCCGGCGCAGCGCCGTCGCGGCCATCTCGTCCGCCAGCGGAAACGCCAGTCCGATGGCGCAGGGGCATGACACGACGAGCACGGCCGTCACCACCGCCCAAGTGCGCACGACATCGTGCGTGCCCAGCCACCAGCCGAGCCCGGCGGCGACCGCGACCAGCAGGATGCCGAGCAGATAGCCGCTGACGACCCGCTCGAGGAATCGGTGACGGTAGGCATCGCGCGCCACGGGCTGCAGCAGCTGCGCGAGCAGCGACCCGGCCCACGGCCGGGCGGCGCGCAGCCGGATGTCGCCGAGGCCGAGATTGACGGCCCCCGCCGGCACGCGCGCCCCGGCGCGGCATTCCCGCGGATCAGCCTCGCCGGAAATCCAGGCCGTGCCCACCGTGGCCGCCGGCGTCTCCAAACTCGCCTCGACCGGCACCACCTGGCCGGACCGCACGGCGAAAACCTCCCCGACCTGCAAATCGGCGACCGCCCGCTCGACCGGGCCCGCGGGCGTCTCGACCCGGACCGGCTGCGGCCGGTCGCGCGCGGTGAGGAGCTGGCGCCGGTTGCGCTCGACGACCGTCACCTGCGCCCAGCGGCCCACCAGCATCAGCAGGATAAAGGCCCCGACAAAATCGAAATAGACGAACTCCTCCCGGTGCGCCAGCCACCCGTAGAGCGAACCGAGGTAGGCGCCGCCGATGCCCAGCGCGATGGGCAGATCGATGTGCATGACGCCCGCGCGCAACGCCGACACGGCGCGCCCGAGGAAATACACGCCGCCGGTCAGCACGCTCAGCGTGGCGAAAACCAAGGAGAGCGTGCCAAACAGCCGCGCATAGGGGAACGTCGCCGCCATGCCGAAATACACCGGCAGCGTGAAAAGCATGACGTTCATCGCGAACGCCGCCGCCAAGCCCACGCGCCGCGCCAGCCGCCGGCTCTCGGGCACCACCGGCTCCTCGCCTGGCGGGCCGGCCAGGTAGTTGAAGGACTGCAGCCGCCGCGCGAAGGCCGGGGCGTCAAACGCGCCGCGCGTCCACCGCAGCCGCATCCGGCCGAGTTGGGCGTCGGTCTCGAGGTGCAGCGCGCCCGGCTGCTGGTGAAAAATCCTCTCGATCAGCCACACGCACCCCGCGCAGGAGATGCCCTGCACCTCGAGCGTCAGCGTCGGCGTGCCGGGCTGCGCCTCGGCCCCGGCCTGCAGGCGGGCCAGCCAGGTGTAGTCGCGCGGCTGGAACACGGCCTCGCCCACCGGGGCGACCACCGTGTCGCGGATCTTGTAGTAGCCCTCGAGCCCGTGCGTCGCCACCAGCTGGAAAACATGCTGGCAACCGGCGCAACAGAAGCCCGCGGCCTGCGCCGCCGGGCCCGCGAGCGGCGCACCGCAGTGCCGGCAAAGGTGAACGGGAGCGGCTTGCGGGGCACGCAGTCCACGCACTCGCACCGTCGGGCTCACACCCCCGTCCACCAAATCTTTGGCCGGAAAATCCATGATCAGAAGCAGGCGAAATCAGCCACGCCGGGCCCGCCCAGGCCGATGGTGCCCCGCAGCCGCCAGACCAGCAGCGCCGCGAGGCCCAGCGCCAGCAGGCTCTGCGTGCGGGCCAACACCCGCGGCCCCAGCCGCAGGCGGAGCCAGTGGAAGTTGGCCTGCGCCAGCCAGAGCAGCGGCACCGTGCCGAGGCCGAAGGCCAGCAGCGTCTCCGCCCCGCGCAACGCGGACCCGGACAGCAGCGCCAGCGACAGCAGGAAATACAGCGGGCCGCAGGGCAGCAGCGGCGTCGCCACGCCCAGCCCGGCGGCCGCCCGGACGCGCGAGCCCCCGCGCAACCGCGCGAGCAGTGCGGCATAGGCGCGCCCGAGCAACGGCAGGCGCGGCAGGCGCTGGTCGAGGCGGAAGGCCACCGCGACGAAGAAAACCACCACCAGCCACGGCAGGTAGCGCACGACGCCCTCGCCCAGCAGCAGGAGCGGCCAGCGCCCCAAGCCGCCGGCCAGCGCCCCAAGCACCGTGTAGCCGGCGAGGCGAGTGAGATGATAGACGGAGGCCACCACCTGCGGATCCGCGTCATCCCGCGCGGCGGGCATGAGGGCGCAGGCCAGCGGCCCGCACATCCCGGCACAGTGCAGGCTCGTGACCAGCCCGGCGAGGAACGCCGTGCCCGGTCCGGTGATGGCGGCGAGTTCGCCCGTCATGGCCGGCCCCCCTTGGTTGTCAGCGGCACAGTGCGGGTGTCGGCCTGGCGGGCCGCCGTGAACATCGCCGCCCACAAGATGGCGACAAACAGGAAGCCCGCGCCCACCCAGAGCCACAGGGCCGCTCCTCCGCGCGCGGACGGCTTGTCATGCAATAGATGACCAGCGGGCGATGGCGACCGCGGCGGGAGATCAGCGCTTGATGCCCTTGGCATGGTCTTCCTCCTCCAGCAGGCGGGCATCGGGGCCCATGAACTCGACCTCGCGGGCGAGCGTGAAAGTCTGCGCGGCATCCCGCACGCGGACGGTGAAGTGGAACGGGCCGGCATAACCCTGGCGAGGGACCAGCAGCACGAGCGGGCTGACCGACTCGACCAGCGGGGCCAGCGTGACCGGCGCCTCGAAGCCGGAGCACCGGACGCCCGCCGGCAGGCCCTCGGTGCTCACGACAAAGGTTGCCGGCTCCGTGCGCTTGTTGACGAGGCGCACCAGGAACTGGTTCCGCACCTCATCGGGCCCGACGAAATATGCCGCGCCGCCGGTGCGATAGACGAGGAAGCTGGCGGGCTTGACCGACGAAAAGGCGAAGGCCGCCACGGCGGCGCCGACGGCGAGCAGGGCCCCGTAGAGGAGCGTGCGCGGCCGGAGCCAGCGGGTGCGGCCGCCGGCGAAGCCCGCGAAGGAATCGTAGCGGATGAGGCCGGTGGGGCGGGACACCTTCGTCATGACCTCGTCGCAGGCGTCGATGCACATCGCGCAGCCGACGCACTCGAGCTGCAATCCGTGGCGGATGTCGATGCCGGTCGGGCAGACCTGCACGCAGCGATTGCAATCGACACAGGCCCCCGCGTCCGGCGTGCCGGGCTTGCCGCGCGGCTCGCCGCGCCGGGTGTCGTAGCCGATGACCATCGTGTGGTCGTCGGTCAGCGCGGACTGCAGGCGGCCATAGGGGCAGATGACGATGCAGAGCTGCTCGCGGAACCAGGCGAAGTTGAAGTAGAGCACGCCGGCGGCGATGAAGACGAAGAGGAAGGCCGCCCAGTGCTCGCCCGGCGCCGCCTGCATGTAGGTCCACAGCTCGGGCAGGCTGACGAAGTAGGCCAGGAACAGGTGCGTGATGGCGAGCGAGACGAGGATGTAGAGGCCGTGCTTGGCCGCGCGGCGGAGGAACTTGCCGGCGCTCATCGGCGCGAGGTGGAGCGCACGGCGCGCGACGGCGTCGCCCTCCAGCCAGCGCTCGATGCGGCGGTAGACGTGATCAAGGAAGACGGTGTGGGGGCAGGCCCACCCGCACCACAGACGCCCGAAGAGCGCGGTGAGGAAGAACAGGGCAAAGCCCAGCCCGCTGACGCCGAAGAAGAGCAGCCAGGTGTCCTGTGCGGCGAGGGTGTAGCCGAAGAGATGGAAGCGCCCCTCAGCGATATCAAGGAAGACGGCGGGATGCCCGTTCACCGGGATCCACGGCAGCAACAGATAGACCGCGATGAGCAGGTAGGCGCTGATCCGGCGCCAATCGGTGAACCGGCCACGCGCATCGGCCGGATAGAGGAAATGCCGGGACCCGTCCGCATTGATGGTCGTGACGGAGTCGCGGACCGGCACATGGCGGCCCGA
>JBDHQK010000058.1:0-16184 GCA_039807025.1 Lacunisphaera sp. | reverse complement strand
CTGCACCTCGACCGCGTGGCCGCGCTTGAGGCCGTAATGCCTCACGAAAATATCGGGCAGAAAGGCGTCCTCGGGATAGAGGCGGTAGTTGACGTCGTCATGCACGACGAACCACAGGCCGCGGTCGGTCTGGTCGAGATAACCCCGGTCGTAGAGCGGGATTTTTTGATCGGTGATCGCGGCAAATATCTGGGTGATGAGCTGGCGGCGGTTGGGCGCGCCCTCGAACTTCACCTCCATCCTCTTCGCGAGTGCCGTCAGCTCGGCGAGGTTGAGGGCGAAAAGCTCGTTCAGCCAGACGGGTTCCGTCTTGGCTTTTGCGATCTCCTCGGCGAGTTGTCTGACGGCCTCAAGGTCCTGGAAACGCGCGGGATCCGGCAGGTCGCCATAGTGGACAGCTTCCTTGGGCGGAGCGGACTGCGGCGGATGCTTGGGACTGGGCTGGAAATTCGGGTTGCCGCCCCATTTGCCGCCACCACCGCCGCGAAACTTGCCGCGTTGGCGACGACCCCATTTGCTGCCGCCACCACCGTTGCCGTGCTGGTGTTGGCCGCCGTTGCCGCCACCGTAGCCGCCCTCAGGCTGGCCACCATCAGGCGCGTGCTGAGGCTGATCCTGGTCGCCGGCTTGTCCCTGCGGGACGGGCGCTTCGGCCTGCGGGGGCGGAGGCGGCGCAGCCTCGCGCACAGGCTCGGGGGCCGGGGGAGGTGCGGGAGGAGGCTCGGAAAAATCCATCTCCTTGGTCGCGACCTTCGAGGTCTTCTTGCCGCCCCGGGTCAGGCGGGATCGCGCGGGCTTCTTGGTTTCGGCCGGGCTTTTGCCGGCAGCTTTGTCTTCGTCGGATTTAGGCGGGACTGACATGAATGCGGCCTGCGGGCCGGTCGGGTTGGGATTTCAAGAGGCGGTCGGCCAAGGCATCGACCTGTTCACACAGAAATTCTGGAGTGCCGTCATTCAGGAGAACGTAGTCTGCCAACTCGCACTTGCGGGCTAGCGGCAGTTGCTGGGTGATGCGCGCGCGGGCTTGATCCGGGGGGATGCCTCGCTTTTCCAGCCGCCTCAATTGCGATTCGGAGTCTGTGGTGACGCAGGCAATGAAATCAAACCAATTTTCCAAACCCTTCTCGAACAACAACGGAACCTCAACAATGAAGGCCGTGCCGTGGCTGGCCTGAAACGTCTCCCGCCAGCGTTCCAGAAGGAGCGGGTGCAGCAACTGCTCCAGCCAAGCGAGGGCTTCCGGATCCTTGAACACCTTCTCCGCCACCCGGTCGCGCCGCACGCTGCCGTCGGCCGCCAGCATCGCTGGCCCGAGTCTTGCCCCGATGGCTTGCGCCACCTCGCGGCTGGGCAGCAGTTCGTCCCGGACGACCCGGTCGGCGTCCAGCAGGCGGAATCCGCGCTCGGCGAAGCGCGCTGCCGCCGTCGATTTGCCACAGCCCATGCCGCCCGTCAGGCCGACTATCAAGTTGGTGCTGTTTACCATTGCTCGCTGGGCAGACATATGGGCTTGCTGGATATGGGGGGCAACCCCTATCTCTTACCCGTATCGCATGGTTCCGCCGCACGCAGTAGACACCAAGCAGCCCGCCGCGGTGACGGAGGCCGTGAAAGCGGCATTTGCCGGGATCGGCGCCGAGGCGAGCTTTCCGTTGCTTGAGCGGCTGTTCGCAGACGTGACCGGGATGTTCGCGGGGCGATACCCAGGCTATCAGGCCATCGACATGCAGTATCACGACTACGAGCACACCCTCCAGGCCACGGTGTGCCTGACGCATCTCCTCCAGGGTCGCAGCCGCACCTTTGACCGGCCGGTCCTCCGCACGCGTGACTGGGAGCTGTCCATCATGTCCGTGCTGCTCCACGACAGCGGCTTCCTCAAGAAATCCGGCGACCTGACCGGCACCGGGGCGAAATACACCTTTGTCCACGAGCGCCGGAGCTGCGATTTTGCGCGCGAATACCTGCCACGCATGGGCGTGACCGCCTCGGAGATTGAAGACGTCTGCTCGGCCATCATTAGCACCGGTCCGCGCAGCCGCATCAGCCAGGTCACCTTTCACCGCGATGAAGCCCGGCAGATGGCCTTCCTTTTGGTCACGGCCGACTATCTGGCGCAGATGAGTGCGGCCGACTATCTGGAGAAGCTGCCCAAGCTCTATAGGGAATTCCAGGAAGCATTCGACTTCGAGCAGATGCCGCCGGAAAAGCGTCCTTATCACAGCCTGGAGGAGCTCCTGCAAAAAAGCCCGGCCTTCTGGGGCAACTATGTGCGTCCCATGCTCGATTTCGAAGCCGGTGGCGCGTATCGCTATTTGACCACCGCCGACCATCGCAACCCCTACATGCAGGCCGTCGAAGCCAATCTGGCGGAACTAGGCCGCCGTTTGGGTAAAGCCGCCGGCTAAGCGCCACCGACCGTCCCGCCCTGCCCATGCTAGCCACCATCGGCTCCGCCGCGCTCCTCGGGATCGATGCCGTTCCGGTGCAGGTCGAGGTCAACACCGGCGAGTCCGGCGTGCCCAACCTGATTCTCGTCGGTCTGCCCGACGCCGCCGTCAAGGAATCCGAGGACCGGGTGTTTTCCGCCCTCAGCAATTCCGGCCTGCGCATGCCGCGCACCCGCACCACCATCAATCTCGCGCCCGGCGACCTGCGCAAGGAAGGCGCCATCTACGATCTGCCCATCGCTCTCGGCATCCTCGTCGCCACCGGTCAGCTCGTGTGCGACCATCTCACCGACTACTTGATCGCCGGTGAGCTCAGCCTATCCGGTGCCACCCGGCCGATCAAAGGCGGCCTGGCCATGGCGGTGCTCGCCCGGAGCCTGCGGCGCCGCGCCATCCTGCTGCCGCCCGGAGCCGCCCAGGAGGCCGCCCTCGCCGAGGGCCTGCTCGTCTACGAAATCACGTCGCTCGACCAAGCCACCCGGTTTCTCGGCGGCCAGCTCAAGCTCGCCCCGATCGCCGCGCCACGCGCCACCGCCGTCACCACCAGCCGCGACCACGAGCCCGATTTTGCGGACATCAAGGGCCAGCAGGCGGTGCGCCGGGCGGTCGAGGTCGCCGTCGCCGGCGGCCACAACCTCATCATGATTGGGCCGCCGGGTTCGGGAAAATCCATGATCGCCAAGCGGATTCCCGGCATCATGCCCTCACCCACGCTTGAGGAGTATCTCGACATCCTGCGCATCCACTCCGCCGCGGGGCAGACGCTGGACGGCGGCCTGCGGTTTCTGCAGCGGCCCGCCCGCGCGCCGCACCACACCATCTCGGATGTCGGCCTTCTCGGCGGCGGCGCCATCCCCGGCCCGGGCGAGATATCCCTTGCCCACCATGGTGTGCTCTTCCTCGACGAACTCCCCGAGTTCAAGCGCTCCGCCTTGGAGGTCCTCCGCCAGCCCTTGGAGGACGGTCACGTGACCATCTCGCGCAGCGCGGGGAAAATAACCCTCCCCTGCCACTTCATGCTGGTGGCGGCGATGAATCCCTGCCCCTGCGGCTATTTGGGTGACCCCAAGCACGAGTGTCGCTGCGCCCCCGCCCAGATCCAACGCTACCGCGCCCGCATCAGTGGTCCGTTGCTCGATCGCATCGACCTGCACATCGAAGCCCCGGCCCTCTCCCTCGCCGAACTCCGAAACGACCAAGCCGGGGAATCCACCGCCGCCATCCGCGAACGCGTCGAGCAGGCGCGCCAGATCCAACTGGGGCGCTTCTATGGCTCCCATCTGACGGCCAATTCCCGAATGCCTCCCTCGCTGCTCAAAAAATTTTGCCCGCTCGACTCCGCGCTGGGCGACCTCCTCCAGCAGGCAATGGAACAGCTCTCACTTTCCGCCCGCGCCTACGACCGCATCCTCAAGGTCGCGCGCACCATCGCCGACCTCGCCGGCGCCGAACGCATCGCCTCGCCGCACCTGCTCGAGGCCATCCAATACCGCAGCCTCGACCGGAATGTCTTCTACTGAAACCGAGACGGCGGTTGTCTCTGCCACCCAACCCCCGTTCATCAATCTCTCCGCCTACCGCTTCACCCTGCTGGACAACCTGACCGGACTGAAGGGCCAGCTGCGGACCCTGACCCTGGCGATCGGGATGCGCGGCACCATCCTGCTCAGCCCCGAGGGCATCAACCTGTTCGTCGCCGGCACCCGCGAGGCCACCGACCGCCTGCTGGCCGCCCTCCGCGCCGTCCCGGGCCTCGCCGACCTGACACCGAAGGAAAGCGAGAGCGCCGAGCAGCCGTTCAACCGCATGTTGGTGAAGATCAAAAAGGAGATCATCGCCTTCGGCGTGCCCGGCATCGATCCCGCCCGCCGACCGACCCCCAAACTGTCGGCTCACACACTGAAAAATTGGCTCGACGAAGGCCGGCCGGTGACGCTGCTCGACACCCGCAACGACTATGAAATCCGCCTCGGCACCTTCCGCGGCGCCGTGCGCGCCGGCATCGAGAACTTCCGGGACTTTCCCGCCGCCGTCGCGAAATTGCTGCCAACCCTGAAGGAGCAGCCCATTGTCATGTTCTGCACCGGCGGCATCCGCTGCGAGAAGGCCGGCCCATTCATGGAACAGGCTGGCTTCAAGGACGTGCACCAACTCGACGGCGGCATCCTGAAATATTTCGAGGAGTGCGGCGGAGCCCATTACGAGGGCGAGTGCTTCGTCTTCGACAAGCGCGTCGGCGTCGACCCGGCCCTGCGCGAGACCGACTCAGTCATGTGCTTCGCCTGCCAGATGCCCCTCACCGCCGCCGAACAGCGCGATCCCCGCTACGTCCCCGACGTGAGCTGCCCGCACTGCTGCGCGCCCAAGTAAAGATGCCCCGGAGCAAGCTCCGCGGTATCGGACCCATAGTGAATGAAAAACGCGCACTTGCGCGGAGACGGAACTGGGCGCGCCCGCACCGGCGGCGAACACTCGGCGGCGAACGGTTCGCGCGCAGGAAGCTCCCGGCGGATGCTCGGATCGGTCGCAACGGGGAATATCACTAAAACAGATAGATGCCATTTATCTTGTATAACAGATTTAGCCTGTTTATCACTCTTGGCTAATATGGAATACATCCTCCAAACCCCCGCGCAGCTCGGCCCCGTCGTGCAGGGCGTCCGGCGCTCACGCAAGCTCACGCAAGCGGCAGCCGGGGCCAAGGTCGGCCTGCGCCAAAACGCAGTCTCCGGCATGGAAACCAACCCCGGCCCGACCAGCCTGGCGCAGATTTTCAAGCTCCTCTCCGCCCTCAATCTTGAACTCGTAGTGCGCGACCGGAAGGAGCGTCCCACTGTGGGTTGGTAAGTCCATGGGTCGTCGCTCCCATACCCGCACCCTCGCGGTGTGGATCAACGGTGAACTTGCGGGCCACTGGACGCTGCTCCCCAACGGCAGCCAGGAATTAACCTATGCCGAAACCTGGCTCCGCTCCCCGGCGGGCCGTCCGCTGTCGCTCTCGCTGCCCTTGCGCCCGGCCTCGCAGCCCCATCGGGCCGGTGTCGCCTCTTTTTTCGAAAACTTGCTGCCCGATAACGCCTCGATCCGCCAGCGCATGCAGCGACGGTTCGGCTCCGAATCGGACTCCGCCTTCGACCTGCTGGAGGAGGCCGGCCGCGATTGCGTGGGTGCCATCCAACTCCTGCGCGAAGGTGAGACTCCGGAGGTCCGGCGCATCACCGGCTCGCGCCTTTCCGAGAGGAAAGTGGCGGATTTGCTGCGAGGCACACTGGGCGATACTTGGGGACAGCAGCCGGGAGAGGACTTCCGAATCTCCCTCGCCGGCGCCCAGGAAAAGACGGCGCTGCTCTGGCACGATCGGGCTTGGCACGCCCCGACGGGGGCGACGCCGACGACCCACATCCTGAAGCTCCCCATCGGCACGAGCCCGCAGGGCCTCGACCTCTCCACCTCGGTGGAAAACGAATGGCTGTGCGCCCGGATTGTCCGGGCCTTCGGCCTCGCCGTCGCTGCCGGCGAAATCGCCCGCTTCGGGGAATTCCAGGTCCTCGTGGTCGAGAGATTTGACCGCCGTCTCGCTCCCGGCGACAAATGGTGGCTGCGGCTGCCACAGGAGGATTTCTGCCAGGCCACGGGGACGCCTCCCTCCCTGAAATATGAAAATGACGGCGGGCCCGGCATCGAGCCCATCATGAACATCCTGCTGGGTTCGGCCGCCGCCGAGGCCGACCGGGAAACGTTCATGCGCGCCCAGATTCTTTTCTGGTTGCTGGCCGCCATTGACGGCCACGCCAAGAATTTCAGCGTCTTTCTGGAAGCGGGCGGCCGTTTCCGGCTGACTCCCCTCTACGACATCCTTTCCGCCTATCCCGTGCTGGGTCACGGGAAGGGCAAACTGGCCGATCAAAAGATCAAGATGGCCATGGCCGCGCGTGGAAAGAACAAGCACTACGAGTGGCGCGGCATCCGCGTCAGGCACTGGCGGGAAACGGCGCAGCGCTGCAGGTTTCCCGGCATGGACCGGATCCTCCGCGAACTGGTCGAGCAGACTCCAGCGGTGGTCGCCCAGATCAAAAGGACGCTGCCGAAGGGATTCCCTCCCAAAATGGCGGACTCGGTCTTGACGGGACTTGAAACCAAAGCGAGCGAGGTGAAGGAGGAGCTGGCGGTCGGCGGCAGATAAGGAAGGGAGCCTCGCCAGGGTATCCGCGATTTCTCAGAGCACCTGCACCGGGCAGGTTCCGTTCCGCTCGGTGACCCAAGCCACGATCCTTTGTCGGTGTCGATGATGATGTGGCGTTGGCGCCTCCGTTGTCCATCAGCCGCGCCGAGGCCGAGTTGGGCCGCCGGCCGGAAGCGGACACCGGCAGCGCCGAACACCGGGCCCTGCGCATGGCATCGTTCGGTATCAGGAAACACTGAATCGCCTCAACTGAGCGAATATCAATGCCGCATCGGGTGACTGGCACAGGCCCGGCACGGACGAGGTGACCCAAAAGGCCGGAACCCTTTGGACTGCGCGAGACCGACTCAGTCATGTGCTTCGCCTGCCAGATGCCCCTCACCGCCGCCGAACAGCGCGATCCCCGCTACGTCCCCGACGCGAGCTGCCCGCACTGCTATGGGACCAAATAAAAAACGCGCACTTGCGATGCGCGTTTTAAGTGGTGCCCCCACGGGGAATCGAACCCCGGTTTGAAGAATGAGAATCTCCTGTCCTAGCCGCTAGACGATAGGGGCGAAAAACCGAAAGAACAAACAAGCGCTCGGCGGCGGGCCGTCAAGCGCGCAGAAGGCATCAGACGTTGAACAGCTCGCCGGGCTCGAAGAATCGCTTCAGCTCGGCCTGAGCGTTTTCAACGGTGTCCGAGGCATGGCATACGTTCTTCATCATCTCGGTGCCGAAATCACCGCGGATCGTGCCCTTGGCCGCCTTGCGGGAGTCCGTGGGCCCGAGCAGGTCGCGCACCTTCTGGACGATGTTCTCGCCCTCGAGCGCCATCGCGATGACCGGGCGCGAGCTCATGAAGGCCTCGATCTCCGGGTAAAAGGGCTTGTCGGCCACATGGGCGTAGTGCTCGCGCAGCTTGGCGGGCGTCAGGCGCATCATCTTGCAGCCCACGACGGTAAAGCCGGCCGCCTCGAAGCGATTCAGCACGTTGCCGACATGGCGCTGGGCCATGCAGTCCGGCTTAAAAATAACGAATGTTCTCTGCATATAAGCGGCCCACCATACTTTTCAGGACTCGTTTGAAAAGCTCCGATTTCAGGAATCTTGCCGCCTGGCAAAGGCTGTGATTCCTGGGCCTCAATCCGTTTTTCTGGATTTCTGGCAATAAGTTACGCAGTTACCGAGAACTCAGAGTGCCTCGGTGTAGAGCTGCTCGTAGCCCGCGACCGCCTTGGTCCAAGAGAAATCCTTTCTCATCGCGCGCTGTTGCACGGCGGCGTAGCGCGTCTTGTCGGCGAACAGCGACAGCGCGCGCTTCAAGCCGGCGTCGAACTCCTCCTGCTTCGGCGCGACCACGATTCCGGTGCCGTCCTCCGGGCTGGCGTCGATGTCGGTCACAGTGTCCACGAGACCGCCCACGTTGCTCACCAACGGCACGGTGCCGTAGGCTTGGCTATACATCTGGTTCAGCCCGCACGGCTCAAACTGCGAGGGCATCAGGAAGAAGTCGGAACCCGCCTCGACCAGGTGGCTCATCTCCTCGTCCAGGCGGATGCACAGGCCCACCTTGCCGGGATGGGCGGTGGCCAAGCCCTGCAGGAGTTCCTCGTATTTCTTCTCGCCGCTGCCCAGCACGATTAGCCGGCAATTTTCCCGGGCAAAAAATTCCTTAGCCCCGAGCACGAGATCGAGTCCTTTGGCCGGCGTGAAGCGGCACACCATGCCGAACACCGGTCCCTTGAAGGTGGCGCTCCACCCGAATTGCTTGAGCAGCTTGGCGCGGCACTTCACCTTGCCGGCCAGATCGTCGGCGCTGTAGCGCGCCGGCAGGCTCGGATCCGTGGCCGGATTCCAGACCGCCGTGTCGATGCCGTTGAGCAGGCCGTGCAGATCGTCGAGCCGCGTGCCGATGACGCCGTCCATGCCGTTGCCGAACTCGGGCGTCTGGATCTCCTTCGCATATTGCGCGCTGACCGTCGTGACCTTGTCGGCATAGACGATGCCGGCCTTGAGCATGCACATCTGGTCGTAGTATTCCAAACCGTCAATCGTGAGCAGCTCCTCGGGCAGGTTGGTCAGCGCATAGGATTTGCGCGGGAACACGCCCTGGTAGGCGATGTTGTGGATCGTGAAGATGGTCTTCAACGCGAGGGTCACGTTGTAGCGGCGCTCGGCGTCGCGCAGGAAGACGGGCAGCAGGCCGGTCTGCCAGTCATGGCAGTGCATGATGTCGGCCTTGAAATCCGTCAGCCGCAGCAGCTCGACCACGGCTTTTTGGAAAAAGATGAACCGCGCGTCGTTGTCGTCGTAGTCGCGCTCGCCGGTCCAGTAGGGCAGCTTGCGATCGAAGTATTCCTCGCGACAGACCAGGTGGAGCGTCAGGCCGGCGTGCAGCTTGAGCGTGTAAACATCGCCCGCCAGAAACGCATCGCCCATCTCGATCTTCAGCTTGTGGCTGGGTTTGAGGCCGGCCACATGCGGACCGTCCAGCACCGAGCGATAGCCGGGCATGAATACGGCCAGTTCGTGGCCGCGGTCAGCCAGGGCTCCGGTCAAGGCCGCCACCGCGTCCGCCAGGCCGCCGGTCTTGAGATAGGGGAACAGTTCGCTGGCCGCGTGGGCAATTCGCATGTTGCAACACTACGGACCCGCCCGCACGGTTCCACCAGAAAATCCTGCCGTGCGTCCATCGTCTTGGCGCCGGGCGGACATGGCACCCTGCCTCCGGCAGGCGCGCCGCCATCGTATTCCCATGAGTTATTCCGACCGCCTATTGGCCCAGCTCAATCGCCGCAGCTATATCCCGTCCGCCGCCGCGGCCATCGCCAAGGAGTGGCGCCTCAACCCCAAGGATCGCCGCAAATTCAACCAGCAGGTCGCCGAACTCCTCCAGTCCGGCCGCATTGTCCTGATCAAGGGCGATCGCCTATGCTTGCCCCGCGAGGCCGACCTCGTCACCGGCACGATCAACTTCCGCCAGAAGGGGTCGGCCATGGTCTTCCCCGAGGTCAAGGTCACCGAGCCCCGCAAACCCGCCATCTTCATCGCTGCCGAGGACTCCGGCGTGGCTCTGCAGGGCGACAAGGTCGTCGTGCGCCTCCGCTCGCCGAAGGACCGCGACTGGCCTCACTTCCTCAAGCCCGGCGAGCAGGCCGGCAAGGTCATCAAGATCATTGAGCGGGGCAGCGCCACCCTCACCGGCACCCTCCAGCGCGGCCGCAACTACTTCTACGTCTCCTCCGACGACCCGCGCATCGGCCACGACATCATCGTGCAGGATCCGGCCAAGGCCCCGCTGAAGCCGCCCGCCGCCGTCGGGGACAAGGTCGTCGTCCGGCTCAACGAGTGGAAGGAGCGGCACCAGCAACCCGACGGCGTCATCGTCGAGAAGCTCGGCCGAGCCCTCGAGCCGCGCGCCGAGCTCGCCGCCATCTACCACAAATACAACCTCGTCACTGCGTTCCCCGAGGCCGTCGTCCGCGAGGCTGCCTCGCTGCCCACTGCAGTCGGCCCCGCCGACCTCGCCGGCCGCCGCGACTACCGCAGCATCCCCACCTTCACCATCGACCCGGATGACGCCAAGGACTTCGATGACGCCCTCTCCATCGAATACCTCGACCACGGCGACATCCGCATCGGCGTGCACATCGCCGACGTCAGCCACTACGTGCAGCCCGGCACCGCCCTCGACCGCGAGGCTCAGCACCGCGGCAACTCCACCTACCTCGTCGGCACCGTCGTCCCCATGCTGCCTGAGAAACTCTCCAACGGCCTCTGCTCGCTCGTCGAGGCCCAGGACCGCGTGACCAAGGCCGCGCTGTTCACCTTCGCCGCCAGCGGCCGCCTCAAGACCACCGAGTTCGCCAACACCATCATCCGCAGCCGCAAGCGCCTGACCTACAAGCAGGCCTTCGCCCTCATGTTCGAGGACGATCTCGCCAGGATCCGCGCCCTGCCCCTCCCCGCCGCCCACCAGACAGGCTCGACCGGCCGCGCGCTCAGCGAACTCCCGACACCCGAGCTCGCCCAGCTGCAAAAATGGGTCCGCCAGCTCTGGGCCATCGGCGGCAAGCTCCGCCGCGATCGCATGACCGGCGGCAGCCTCGATCTCGACATGCCGGAGACGAAAATCTTCGTCGATGCCGCCGGCTATGCCGACCGCATCGAGCTCATTCACAACGACGAGAGCCACCAACTCATCGAAGAGTTCATGCTCCTCGCCAACGAGGCTGTCGCCCGCCTCACCCGCGGCCGCCACCTTCCCTCGCTCTACCGCGTCCACGACGATCCCGACGAGACAAAGCTCGCCGAGTTCCGCCAGTTCCTCGGCACCTTCGGCATCAAGGTCGGCGACCTCTCCAACCGCGGCGAGGTCGTGAAGCTGCTCGCCTTGCTCAAGGACCACCCGCAGGGCTACATCCTCCGCACGCAACTCCTCCGCTCGATGCGCAAGGCCTGCTACCGCGCCACCCCCGACGGCCACTACGGCCTCAACAAGCCCGACTACACTCACTTCACCTCGCCCATCCGCCGCTACGCCGATCTCGTGGTGCACCGCGTGTTGGCCACCCACCTCGCCAAGGCCGCGGGCAAACCCACCACCAGCTACCGCATCGCGCAGATCGACAGCCTCGCCGAGCACCTCAGCCTCACCGAGATCAACAGCACCGAGGCCGAGCGCGATTCGCAGAAGCTGAAGCTCCTGGAATATTTTGAACGCGAGGCCGGGAAGAAGAAAAAGACGGTATTCACCGCCATCATCACCGACGTCCGCAATCACGGCTTCTTCGTCGAGGTCGCCGAGGCCGGTGCCTTCGGCATGGTGCCCGTCTCCTCCCTCCGGGACGATTTCTACGTGCTCAACGGCGCCGGCACGGCCTTCATCGGCCGCAAGACCAAGCGCAAGTTTGAGCTCGGCCACAAGGTTCCGGTCGTCGTGGACAAGGTGGACCGCCAGAAGCGCCTCATCGATTTCACCGTGCCGTGATCCGGCGAGCGCCGGTCGTCGGCCGCGCGATTGCTTTTGCGCGTTTTGTTCTTCTTTTGGCCTGCACCATCCATGAAACACTACGACTTCGCCGACCGATTCCGCGCGCTCTACGACAAGGCCGTCAAGCTCTACGCCTCCGGCCAGACCGGCGCAGGCACCTACTTCTCCGCCGACGAGGCGGCCTACCTCGCGGCCAACGGCCTCACCGCTCAGAATCTCTACGACTACGCCGAGGACCACCACGACTGTGGCGAACCTGGCTACGACCGCGCCCTCGCCATCGAGCTCATCCGCCGCGACTACTTTCTCAACGCCCAGGGCGGCCAGCCCTCGGGCCGCAGCATCGATCCGGCCGCCCTGCCCGCCAAGGCCGACGCGGTGCAGGGCATCTCCTGGCTCCCGCGCATCATCCCGAAGGCCAAGGCCAAGCTCCGCGGCGAGCTTCCACCCACCCTGATGTATTCCTGCGGTGGCGACCGCGCCTTCTTTAAGCAGCACGACATTCACCCCGCCGAGTTCCTCAGCCTCGTCTGGCGCAACCTGGATGATGACGCCGCCACCATCGCCTGGGTCAGACGGCGCTCCACGCAGAATTGACTCAGGGCTGCTCCGGCGGCGAACGCACGTCACGCGCGCGCTCCGAACCGAGCCCTCTTGCTCGCCATTTGGCAAGCACCCCGCATCCTTGGTAGTTCAATAGGCCACCAAGAATTTTCCGCTGGCCTCAGACGAGCCTATCCCTGCGACAAGCGCACAACCGCGCGACAAGAACAGTGCGCGCTCGACATCGAGGCTCCATCGCCGCCAGCGCCCGCATCGACGCCGACACCGCCAACAGCCGTCAGGCCGTCGCGGGGCTCTACGACGTAGAAAAAGCATCCCGAAGTCTTCGCCGAATTCGAGCCGTGCTGAACGAAAAGCTGAACGACTGGCCGCACCCTATCAAGTCGTTCGCCCGTAGTCGTCTCCAGCCAGCAACTCGATCGCGGACTTGCCACGCTCCGCAGTGTCTCGGCGCACGCTGCCGGAGGATAGGCCCGGGCAGCCAGCGTTCACTAGCGCCTCGGCAACATCCCGGAAAGACAGAGCGAAAAAGCCGGCGCTCGCGCACCTACAAAACCGCGCTGAAGGACGCTCCCAGGTTTCCACTGGCGGTCGAATCCCTTGCAAAATTCTGACCCGGCCGGCTTCGCGGCTCGCAATCGCCGGTTTTTTCCTATGCTTGATCCGATGACCCACCAACTGCTCCGTGAGGATTTTCTGGCCCAACTCGGCGCGAGTATCCGCGACGGCAGCTTTGTGAAGCTCACACTCGGCAAGCCCCGCGGTTCCGACGCCACGTTGCACAACCTCCTCGTGCGCCCGGTCACCCTGCGCGACGGCCCGCGCCTTTCCTTTGTCTGGCGTCATGAGCGGCAAGACATCACCAAGAACCACGCGCCGGAGGACGCCATCACCGAGCTCGCCGCGCTCATCGGCGCGGATTTCCACAGCGCCCATCTCTTCACCACCGCCCGGATGGCCCAGCTCGAGTTCAACAAGAAGGGCGAACCGCGCCTGACCTACGGCCCGGCCGCAGCGGAGAAAGCGGATGGCGAACACGACCGAGCCAAACAGCGCCTGCTCACGGCCGAAAGCCAGCCTTGGCTGGAAAAACTCGGCGTCACCACCGCGGCCGGCACCGTGCGCGAAAGCATGGCCGACAAGCACCGTCAGATTCACAAGTTCGTCGAGATACTCAGCCACCTCGCCCCCGAGGCTGCGTTGCCGACGCACCGCCCGCTCGAGATCTCCGACATGGGCTGCGGCAAGGGCTACCTGACATTTGCGACGCATGACTACTTCAACCTCGTCGCGTCGCGCCCGGCGCACGTCCGCGGCGTCGAGGCCCGCCCCGAACTGGTCACGGCCTGCAATCGCATCGCGCGCGAGACCGGCCGCGAGCGCCTCGATTTCGTTCAAGGCACGATCGAATCGGCGAAGCTGCCCGCCCTCGACGTGCTCATCGCCCTGCATGCCTGCGACACGGCCACCGACGATGCGCTCGCCCAGGGCGTTCAGGCCGGCGCCGCGCTACTCGTCGTGTCCCCGTGCTGCCAGAAGGAACTGCGGCCGCAACTCACGGCGGCACCGGTGCTCGCGCCCGCGTTGCGCCACGGGATTTTTCAGGAGAGACACGCGGAATTCGCCACCGACGCGCTCCGCGCGCTCCTGCTCGAATGGGCCGGCTACGACACGAAGGTTTTCGAGTTCATCTCCACCGAGCACACGGCGCGCAACCTGATGATCGCCGCCACGAAAAGGACTGGGGCCGCGCGCACCGAGGAGGCGGCGAGAAAGATCCGCGATTTCGCCGCCTTCTACGGCATCAAGTCCCAGGCGCTGGCCCGGCACCTCGACTTCTCCTTCGCCTCATGAGCGCCGCCCGCAATCCCCTTTGTAACCTATCAGGTTACAAGCCGACAACCCGATGAACCTCGAATCCCTCGACTGGGAGGTGCTCGACCGGTTGCGCGAGACGTTCCTGACCGACGCAAAATCGGCCGGCCCCTACTGGCACACCATCACCGATCTCGAGGCCTACAACCTCACCTACGGTGAGCGTATCGGCTGGAAATGGGACGCCGTGCTTACCGAGCTGAGTCGGCGCGGCTGGGAGCCCCCGGTGGGCGCCACGCTCCTCGACTGGGGCTGCGGCAGCGGTGTGGCCGGGCGGCGCGTCCTCAACGCCTTCGGTCCTGCAAACTTCACGCGCCTGCTCGTGCACGACCATTCGGAGCTGGCCATAGACTTTGCCGAGCACCACGGCCGGAAGCAATTTCCGCGGCTCGACGTGGTGCGCGCCGACGTCCGCTTCCTGCGCGGCAACGAGCCGATCGGCGTCCTCGTGCTCAGCCATGTGCTCAACGAGCTCGATGACAATGCGCGAGCCGAGCTCACCGAACTCTGCTCCCGTGCCCAAACCATCCTCTGGGTTGAGCCGGGCACGCACGAGGTCAGCCGCGCCCTCGGTGGCTGGCGGGAGAAACTGCGAGCCACCGGCCTGCAGGCGGTGGCACCCTGCCCGCACCAGGCCGCCTGCGGCATCCTCGCGGCGGGCAACGAGCGGCACTGGTGCCATTTCTTCGCGTCGCCACCCACGGGCCTCTATGCCGATTCCGCGTGGGTGAAGTTCGGCCAGCGCGCCGGCATCGATCTGC
This sequence comes from Lacunisphaera sp., assembly GCA_039807025.1. Taxonomy (GTDB): domain Bacteria; phylum Verrucomicrobiota; class Verrucomicrobiia; order Opitutales; family Opitutaceae; genus Lacunisphaera. Next base: position 1,373 of record JBDHQK010000058.1, on the reverse strand, counting down.
GCTCGCTACCGTATTCATTCCTGGCCTTGGATCGACGGCCGATCGCCCGGCCCGCCGGTTTATCCCGCATCATTGGCGCGCCGCGCCTCTACAAAGGCTACGCCAAGGTTTTCAACTGCGACGCTGGCGGCGTGGTCGAGCTGATGCTGCAAAAGCGTGACGCCCCGGATCTGTTCAAGGCGCTCAAGCAGGGCGAAGCCACCGGCCTGCAGCATTGGACCCACGCCAACGGGCGTATCGCGCCGGGTGAATAAAGCTATTCAAGCAGCTCAACGAGGAGGCTCGACCATGCCTCCATCCGGATCGCCCAGGCCAACCGCAGCATCAGCCAGTGGCAATTCCGGCAGGCGTGATCGACACCGTCACGCGCGTCAGCACGACCTCAACTTCTTCCACGCCAACCCCGCAGTGCCGCGCGCTCGTAGGAACTCGCCAACAGCTGCTCGAGGAAAGCCGCAAGCATTTCAAGGTCGGCAGCATGTCCGAATACGATGTCACCTCCCCGGAATCCCGCGCGCCACACGCGAGGAAGGCATCCTTCTCGCCCAGCGCCTGGCGAGCGAGGCCGATGCCCAGTCCGACTACGCCAAGTCCCTCGCCTAATACGACCGCCAACTCAGCGTCACCTTGGCGAAGCTCAACATCGGCATCGAGCCCCAAAATAATCCCTTTGTCAGTGGTTACATCCCGCGAGGCGCGCCGAAGGCGCGCCTCGCCTTTTCACGGAATCGTGGTTTGTGGATTTCCGGTGCGATTCGCCAAGCCACCTGAAATTTCAGCTGCGCAAAGCTGGCTTGCGGTAGGCGAATTTTCTCCGGAGCCTGAGCATCCATGCCGCGCATTCCACTCGAAGACAATTTCACCGACATCATCGGCAAGACCCAGCGGGGGCTCCAGCTGACAGACGACGCCCTCGCCGCCGCCGCCCACATCCCCGTCGCGGATATCCAGGCCGTGAAGGCGGGTGAAATCCGCGAACACACCCTCCTCGCCCTCGCTCCCGTGCTTCGCTTGGAGCGTAACGCCCTGCTGGCCATTGCCCGCCGCGAGTGGTATCCCGAGCAGCCGCTCTTCAAGCGCGGCTTCGCCATGTTCAACACGACCTTCGAGGACATGACCGTGAACAGCTACCTCGTGTGGGACGCGAAGACGAAACTCGCCGCCGCCTTTGACACCGGGGCCGACGCCACCGCGATGCTCGACACCATCGCCGCCGAGGGTCTGACCCTGCGAAACATCTTCATCACCCACACCCACGACGACCACATCGCCGACCTCGACCGCCTCGCCGCCACCGGCGCCGAGATCTGGGCCAGCGAACTCGAACCGGTTGACCGCCCCGGTGCCAAGACCTTCCAGGAAAACGCCCACTT
>JBDHQK010000057.1:0-16218 GCA_039807025.1 Lacunisphaera sp. | reverse complement strand
GTCGCGGAGCGCGAGGATGTCCTTCTGGCGGTAGAGCGCGTTCGAGTCGAAGCCCATCTTGGCGTCGAGGCACTTGAGGTCGCCGTCGGTGGTGACGATCAGCGGGTTGATCTCCAGCATCTCGCAGTCCTTCTCGACGAAGAGCCGGTAGAGCCGGTTGATGAGCTCGACGCACTGGCGGACCTGCTTGCCCTCGAGCTTGAGCGCGAAGGCGACGCGGCGGCCGTGAAAGCCCGAGATGCCCGAGGCGGGGTCGATGGTGAAGGTCAGCACCTTCTCCGGCGTCTTGGCCGCGACCTCCTCGATGTCCATGCCGCCCTCGGTCGAGCAGACGAAGGCGATGCGGCTCGACTTGCGGTCGATCAGCAGCGCGAGGTAGAGCTCGCGCGCGATGTCGGAGCCGTCCTCGATGTAGATGCGGTTCACCGCCTTGCCGGCGGGGCCCGACTGGTGCGTGACGAGGGTGCGGCCGAGCATCTTCTGCGCTTCCTCGGCGGCTTCCTCGACGGACTTGGTGACGCGCGACTGGGACTTGAGCTTGCCCTGTTCGAACTCGACGACCTTGGTCTCGCCGTCGCGGATGGCCTGGGCGCGGTAGGTGAGGGAGAGGGCGTTGACGGCCTTCTGGCCGACGCCGTTGAGGCCGACGGCCTTCTGGAAGGTCTCGGAATCGTATTTCGCGCCGGTGTTGATGATGGAGACGCAGTCCACGAGCTTGCCCAGCGGGATGCCGCGGCCGTAGTCGCGGACCTTGACGGAGCGGTCGGTGAGCTCGACCTCGATCTTGCGGCCGCCGCCCATCATGAACTCGTCAATCGAGTTATCGATGGTCTCCTTGAGCAGGACGTAGATGCCGTCCTCGGCGTGGGCGCCGTTGCCGAGCCGCCCGATATACATGCCCGGGCGGAGGCGGATGTGCTCGAGGGAGCTGAGGGTCTTGATGCTGGCTTCCGTGTAATTCGATGCCATGAGTGTTGGCGGAAATTGAGAGGACGGACGGCGCGGGCTGGCAAGCGAGGACTTGCGGATTGGACGGGAACCGAACACGTTTCGCGTCATCCAATCCTCCATGATGAAACTCCTGAAGCTCGCCCTGCTCGCCGCCGTGGTGCTCCTGATCGTCGGCTATTTTGTCGTGGCCTACGCCCTCGGCTCGATCGTGAAGGCCGGCGTGAACAGCTTCGGCCCGAAGCTCACCCAGACCAAGGTGGTGCTGGCCGGGGCCAGCATCTCGCCGCTCACGGGCTCGGGCACGCTTAGCGGCCTGGCGGTCGGCAATCCCAAGGGCTGGAGCGAGGGCAACGCCTTTGCCCTCGGCAAGGTCCACCTCGATGTGGATCCGCTCTCCATTTTCGGCGATCACGTCGTCATCAACGAGCTCAGCATCGACCAGCCGGAGTTCGCCTATGAGACCAAGATCGTCTCCAGCAACATCAAGGACCTGCTGAAGAACATCGAGCAGTTCACCGGCACCGGCGGCCAGCCGGCCAAGACGAAGGACGGCAAGGCCATCAAGTTTGTCGTGAAAAAATTCCGCATGACCAACGCCAAGGCCACGCTTGGCGCGGCGGGGGCGGCCCTGCCCGTGCCGCTGCCGCCCATCAGCCTGGACGACCTCGGCGTGGCCGAGGGCGGCATCACCGCCGACCAGCTGGCCGGCGTGCTGATGAAAAACGTGCTCGGCAGCATCGTGAGCGGCACGGCCAACGCGCTCGGCCAGCTCGGCTCCACCGCCGGGGCCACCTCGCTCGAAAAAACCAAGGACGCCGCCAAGAAGGCCGGCGAGAGCATCAAGAAGCTGTTCGACGGGAAGCCGTGAAAAGTGGCGACGGGTGCCAACCCGGACTTGTCACTCCCACCGCAGCTCCCACAGTCGCGGCTTCATGAAACGCATCACCTCCCCGGTTTCCCTCCTCCTGGCCGTCGCGGCCCTCACCTTCGCGGGCTGCGGCAAGCAGCCTGCCTCCAGCCAGTCGGCGCCGGCCGCCCCGTCTCCGGCTGCCGCCACCCTCGACTCGGTGGACCAGAAGGTGAGCTATGGCATCGGCCACAACATGGGGGCCGGCCTCGCCCGCGACGGCGCGCTGACGGTGGACCGGGCGGCCCTCATCGCGGGCCTCACCGACGGCCTGGCCAAGGCCAAGACCCGCGTGCCCGAGCCGGAGCTCGAGGCCGCCTTCATGGCCTTGCAGCAGAAGATGGCCGCGGCGGCGGCGGCGGCGGGAGAGAAGCAGCTCGCCCTCGGCAACGACTACCTGGCGAAGAACAAGGCGAAGCCCGGCGTGCACGTCACCGCCTCCGGCCTGCAGTATGAGGTGCTCAAGAGTGGCAGCGGCCCGAAGCCGACGGCGACCAGCACCGTCAAGGTGCACTACCACGGCACCTTGGTTGACGGGAAGGTCTTCGACAGCTCCGTCGAGCGCAACGAGCCCATCGAGTTTTCCCTGAACCAGGTGATCGTCGGCTGGACGGAGGCGCTGCAGCTGATGTCCGTCGGCGACAAGTGGCGGCTGACCATCCCCCCGGCCATCGGTTACGGCGCGCGCGGCAAGGGCGACATCCCGCCCAACGCCGTGCTGATCTTCGAGGTCGAGCTCCTCGAGATCAAGTAAGCGGCGCGGGGCGGCGGGCTAAGCCCGGGCCGCGGCGTCGCGCCGGAAGCTCCGCAGCGCCAGCCCGAGGGCGAGAGTGATGAGGAGCGCCGCCTCGAAAAACGCGATGCCGGGCAGGTGGAGCCGGCTGCCCGGCGCGATGGCCCAGCCAAAGCTCCAGGTCGCGATGAACGGCCCCGGGATGCCCGCGAGGCTCGCGAGGCCGGCGAACACGCCCTGCACGGCGCCCTGCTCGTTCGCCGGCACATGCTTGCTGATGTAGGACTGCAGGGCCGGGCCCGAGAGGCCGGCAAAGCAGGCGAAGGTCATGATCACGTAGATCACCCAGCCGTGCGGCGCGAGACCGTAGCCGAGGTAGGCGAGGGCGGAGACGGAAAGACCGACCACGACGGCACGCGTGTCCCCGAGCCTTGGCACGATTCTTTTCACCAGCACCGCCTGCACGAAACCGGAGAGGATGCCGGTGAACATCAGCGAGAGGCCCACCTCGGCCGGGCTCCAGTTGAAGCGATAGGCCGTGTAGAGCGCCCACATGGAAAACATCATGGTCTGCGCCAGCATCAGGATGAAGTAGCTCTCCGTCAGGCCCAGCACCGCCGGCAGGCGCTTCAGGGCCAGCAGCGCGCCGAGGGGATTGGCCCGGGCCCACGAAAACTCCCGCCGGTGGGCCGGCGGCAGGGACTCCGGCAGCACCAGCAGACCCCAGAGCCAGTTGAGGGCGGAACAACCGGCGGCCACCCAGAACGGCAGCCGCAGATCGACCTCACCCAGCAGGCCGCCCGCGACCGGCCCGACGACGAAGCCGATGCCGAACGCGGCGCCGAGCAGCCCGAAGGCGCCCGCCCGCTTCTCCGGCGGAGTGATGTCCACCAGGTAGGCGTTGGCCGTGGCATAGACGCCGGCCGTGAACCCCGCGATGATGCGCGCGACAAACAGCCACGCCAGCGACGGGGCGGCGGCCATGATGACGTAGTCCACGGCCGAGCCCGCCGTCGCGATCAGGATGATGCGGCGCCGGCCAAACCGATCCGACAACGAGCCCAGGATGGGCGCGCCGACGAACTGCATCAGCGCGTAGATGCTCACGAGCCAGCCGTAGGAATGTGAACCGGTGGTGAGGTCCCCGCCTTGGAACTGCACAATGAGCTTGGGCAGCACGGGCACGAGCAGCCCAAAGCCGGTGATCGCCAGCGTCAGCGTGACAAAGATGAAGCCGACGGCCGGCTGGCGGGCGTGGGAGGCGGTCATGTCACCTCATTCCCCGCGGCGAGCCCGCAACGGCCGCCGCGCCGTGAGCATCCAATCCCAAGGTGCCTCGGCCCCGCGCGGCGGGCGCGCGACGCCCTCGTCGCTCCACGGATACCAGACCTTCCGCACGGTGATGGACTGCAGGCCGGCGCGGGCGGCGAGCTGGCGGGCGCCTTCCGCCGTGTAGAAACGCTGCATCCGGTCATCGCGGCGCACGATGGCCGTGGGCGAGGTGCGCACGGCCCGGGGGCGGCCGGACTCGACGGCGACGACCTGGTCGTGGCTTTCCAAGGCGGGCAGGATGAACAGCAGCCAGCCGCCCGGCCTGGCCCCGCGCACGGTCTCGCGCATGGCGCGGTGGCACGCGGCCGCCGAGACGAAGGTGATGACGTTGGAGCAGACCACCAAATCGGCACGGTCCCGGAGCGCCGGGGGCAGGCCCCGGGCGTCGGCCTGCAGCCAGCGGCAGCCGGGCACGGCGCGGCAGCGGCGGGCGGCGATCTGCAGCATGCGCCGCGAGTGGTCGGTGCCGGTCTTTTCGCCGAAGTGCCGGCCATGGAGCTTGAAGAACGAACCGATGCCGCAGCCGAGATCGAGGACAGTCCGGCGCCTCCGCAGCAGGCCCCGCGCCCGGAGCCAGCGGCGGATGACATGCCGGCGGTCGCGGACGAAGATGTCGCACACCTCGGAGTCATAGGCCGCCGCCAAGCGGTCCCAGTCGCGGGCGTTCATCGGGTGGAGGTGCCGGGGTTGACGGCCATGGGCTGGATGCCGCGCGGTTGCACGCCGCCGACGGAAGCCGCCGCGCGCGGGCGGCGCAAGCCGGGATTGCCGCGCGGGCTCAATGGGCGCCGCGGTAGATTTTCTCCCCGGCCGTGACGCGGAAGGGCATCCGGTTTTCCTTCGGCGGGAGCGGACAGGTGGCGAAGGCGGTGAAGGCGCACGGCGGATTTTGCAGGCGGTTGAAGTCGAGGACGATCTTGGTCTCGCCCGGCTTGGGCTTCGGCGCGTAGAGAAAGCGCGAGGCCCCGTAGGTTTCCTCGCCGGCCGTCAAGTCAGTGAGCACAAAAAACAGGTCCGCGCCGCCCTCGTCGATGGGGAGCAGCTCGACGGTGCGGCCCTGCCAGGTGAAGACGGCCTTGCCCGGCACCGGCGCAGGCTCGGTGACGCCGATCATGTTGGTGATGCCGACCTGCTGCACGGGATCGAAGGGCACCCACGCGGCCTCGATGCGCCAGGCGGGGTCGATGGGGAAGTAGTCGAGGCCGGCGAAGTGCGCGCGGCTGGCGGCCTCGGTATCGCGCACGCGCAGGTAGAGGCCATCGCCGCGCCGCATCACGTAGAAATTCGCCGTGCCAAAGGTCACGCGGGTGGGTGCGTCCCCTTGCCAGACCAGGGGGACCGGGCGGTGGACCGGCACGCCGTTGGCCGCGAGGAACGCGCTCGGGGCGGGCGTGAGCGTGAGGGAGCCATCGGCGGCGAGCGTGACGGTGGCGAGGTAGGGTGGCCCGACGGCGAGGCGGATGGAATTGTCGGATTCGGTGCCGAGGGAGTTGTCGCCCGGGACGAGCAGGTGGCGGCCGACCAGGGTGAGCCAGCTGTCCGGGGCGGTCAGGCGGGCGACGCGCTCGGCGCGCCAGGCCTCGATGGATTTGGCGTGGTCATCCTGAGCGAAGGCCGCGGTGGCAAGCAGGAGGGCGAGCAGCAGGTGGCGCGTCAACATGGACCCGAGGAAGGCAGATTCGCCGCGAAAAGGAAATCCCGGGGTTACGGCTCCACCAGCACGGGCGTGCCGACCTTGACGAGGGAGAGCAGGGCGACGGCGTCCCAGTTGGCGAGGCGGAAGCAACCGTGGGATTCAGTGCGGCCGACCTTTTCCGGGTCGGGCGTGCCGTGCAGGCCGTAGCCGGGGCGGTCGAGGCCGATCCAGGCGAGGCCGACGGGATTGTTCGGCCCGGGCGGCAGGATGAGCTTGCGGCCCAGGGTCTGAGCCTCGGCGGACTCGGGGAAAACCGCCGGATCAAAAGTGTAGTCGGGATTGGGGATGACGACGGTGACCTTCAGCTCGCCGACCGGGCGCTTCTCGACGTTGCGGGCGATGCTCACGGGGCAGTGCAGGACGATCCGGCCCTCCTCCGTGGTGGCCTCGAGGACTTTTTCCGCGAGGCGGATGTGGATGCGCGCGACCTTGAGCGGGCTGGTGAACGGCGCGACGGCCGGCACCGAGATGGTGGCGCCGGGCAGGAGGTCATCCCAGTTGAAGGCCGGATTCAGGGTGCGGAGGAGCTTCGGGTTGGCGTGGGAGAGCTCGGCGGCCAACTCGAGGGCGGAGGCGTAGGCGAGGGCGGGGCGTTGGGATTTTTCCAGCCAGGTGACGGCGGCGGGCTCGAGGCCGGCCAGATCCGCCGCCGTGAAAGTGTGGGTGGTCAGGGGTGCGGCGGTGAGGCGGAGGAGATCGCGGGTCGCGGCATCGAGGGCGCCGGTCGGCGGCAGTCCCTCGTTGCGTTGGAAGGCCATGAGGGCCTCGGCGGTCTGCGCGCCGCGCACGCCGTCGATGGAGCCGCAGGAATACCCGCGGCGATGCAGCTCCACCTGGGCCTCGAACCAGTTGGCCACGGGCGGACCGTCCGGCGGAGTGGGCGGGGAGTCCGGCGCCGCGTCGGCCGGTTGCGCCGGGGTGTCCTCGGGGCGCAGCGGGGCGGCGGCGCTTTGGGCCCAGCCGGCGGCCGCAACGGCACCGAGGACGGAGAAATGCAACAGGCGGCGAAACATCGGCGGGAAGATGGGCGCCCGCGGGCGAAATGAAAACGCGGAAAATGGCGCCGCGCCCTATTTCAACAGCGCGCGCAGGTCGGCCAGGCTGAGCTTGGCGGCGGCCGCGTCGCTGGCCTCGAACACGCCGGCGAGGAGGGCGCGTTTCTCGTCCTGCAGGGCCAGGACCTTTTCCTCGACCGTGCCGGAGCAGATCAGGCGGTAGCTGGTGACCACCTTGGTCTGCCCGATGCGGTGGGTGCGGTCGGTGGCCTGCGCCTCGACGGCGGGGTTCCACCACGGGTCGTAGTGCACGACGGTGTCGGCGCCCGTGAGGTTGAGGCCCGTGCCTCCGGCCTTGAGGGAGATGAGGAAGACGGGGATGGTCGCGTCGTTTTGGAACTGGTCCACGGCGGCCTGCCGGGCCTTGGGCGACATCGAGCCGTCGAGATAGCAGTGGGTGACGCCCTCGGCGTCGAGCTCCTCGCGCAACAGCGCCAGCAGCGAGGTGAACTGGGAGAAGACGAGCATGCGGTGGCCCTCGTCGATGGATTCGGCGAGCAGCTCGCGGAAAGCACCGAGCTTGGCGGAGCCGGCGGCCGCGCCCTTCGCGGGATCCACCAGCCGCGGGTCGCAGCAGAGCTGGCGGAGCCGGAGCAACTGGGTGAGCGTGGCCAGGTGCAGGCGGCCTTCGGAGGCGCCGCCGGCCGCGAGGTCGATGAGTGCGCGCTCGGTGTCCTCCTGCAGGCGGCGGTAGAGCGCGGCCTGCGCGGCGGTGGGCTCGCACCAGACGACCTGCTCGATCTTCGGCGGCAGCTCGGGGGCGACGGCGGCCTTGGTGCGGCGCAGAATGTAGGGCGCGGTCTGGACGCGGAGGCGCTCGTCGTGGAAGGCGCGTTCCTCGCGCTTCAGGCCCGGCGGCAGCTTGGGGAGGAAGCCGGGCATGAGGAACTCGAAGAGGGAGCGCAGGTCGTCGAGCGAGTTTTCCAGCGGCGTGCCCGTGAGCAGGAAGCGGCTGCGGCCGTGCAGCACGCGCAGCGCCTGGGCGGCCTGCGTGCGGCGGTTCTTCAGGTGCTGCGCCTCGTCGGCGAGGATGACATCGAACCGGCCGCCCGCGAACAGCTCCGCGTCGCGCGCCAGCGTGCCGTAGGAGGTGAGCACGAGATCGTAGCCGGCAAACTCCGTCGCCGTGAGGCGGGCGGTGCCGTGATGGACGAACACGCGCAGCGCCGGCGCGAAGCGCGCGGCCTCGCGCCGCCAGTTTTCCACGAGCGAGGCGGGCACGACGACGAGCGCCGGATTCTTCTGGGGTTCCACCTTGGCCGCACACAACAACGCCAATGCCTGCAGGGTTTTGCCGAGGCCCATTTCGTCGGCCAGGATGCCGCCGAGCCCCTGGCCGTGCAGGTGCCAGAGCCAGGCGACCCCGAGCTGCTGGTAGGGGCGGAGGGTGGCGGCAAATCCGGCCGGCACCGGCGCGGGCTGGAGCGTCGAGAGATTTTTCAGCGCGGCGCTGCGGGCGTGCCAGGTTTCGGGCGCGGAGAAGTGCGGAGCGATGTTCTCCAGCAGATCGGTGACCTCGGCGGCCCGTGCCTTGGCGATGCGGTGGCGGCCGTTGGCACTGGCGGCGGAGAGCTCGCCGGCGAGCGCGCGCTGCGCGGCCTCCAACTCGGCGAGCTTGGCGGCGTCGATGAGGTAGATGGCGCCGTCGGCCTCGATGTAGCCGCGGCCGGTCGCCACGGCGGAGCGGATCTGCGCGTCCGGGGCGGTGCCGGCCGCGAGGCCGAGGGTGACGTCGTAGCCGTCGGCGGCCTCGGTGATTTGGGCGGCGATCGTGGCGGTCTGCAGGCGGGCCGTGTTTTTCTCGAAATTGGCCGTGAACTCGGCGTGGAGGTTGTCGCGCAACAGCGCGCCGTGCGTGGCGAGAAGGTTGAGGACCTTGTGGCGGTCGCGCAGCCACCACTTGCGAGTGAGCGGGTCGAGGATGAAGCGGTGGGCGCGGAGGAACTCGAGGGCGGCGTCGTATGCCATCGACTCGCGCGAGGGCAGGGTGATGGCGAGGTAATGCTCCGAGCCGTCCACGGTGAGCGGGGCGAGGTCGGGCGCGGTGGTTTCGCGGGGCTGGGGCTTGACCGGGCGAGGCGGCGCCGGGGTCGGCGCGGCGGGTTCGCGCAAATGCTCGCTCACGCCCGGCAGATCGAGGCCGTTCCAAGCGAGGGGCAGGGTGGGGCGGTCGGCGCGGAAGAAGACGCGTTCGCCGAGGAGGGCTTGGACGAGTTCGCGGAGCTGGGCGCGCTTCAGCTGGATGAGCGACACGGGTTGCGGGGCCACGCCGAGGCGCTGGAGGATGGCGAGGGCCGGCACCAAGCCGGGGGCGGGCGGGCTCGCGAGGTCCAGCTCCACGCGCACGGCGATGGCGTCGCGCGGGGCGGCGGCGGCGAGATTGGGCGGCAGGAGCAGGCGGAGCATGGCGGCGGGGGTTGAGAGATGAGCGGTGGAGGTTGGGAGTCAAACGACTCCGGGCCGCGGGGGCGTTGGATTCCACGCCGTGCCCGGCCGGCGGAGGGAGGCTTGATTTGCCCTCGCTTTGGCCCCGCCGGGCCCGCTAGGTCTGGGGGATGCCTTCCGAAACGACTGATCACAAAGCGAAACCCGGACAACCCTGCCCCTGCGGCAGCGGCCAGCTGTTCGAGGCGTGCTGCGGGCCCTACCATGCGGGCAAGAAGCTGCCCGCGACGGCGGAGCAGCTGATGCGCGCGCGGTTCACGGCGCACGTGGCGCATAACTTCAAGTTCCTGCACGACACTTACCGGCCGACGGCGGGCAAGCCGTATGTCGCCGAGGAGGGCGAGCCGGCGGTGACCTGGACCCGGCTGGAGGTGCACGGCCACGAGGTGGTCGCGGGCAATCCCGACAAGGCTTACGTGGATTTCTCAGCCTACGGGATCGAGGACAAGGTCGAGAAGGTGCTGCACGAGAAGGCGGAGTTCCTGCGGATCAACGGGACCTGGCTCTACGAGCGCGAGGCGCGGCTCGGGCCCGCGCCCTACAAGTCAGCGGCGCCGAAGGTGGGCCGCAACGAGCCCTGCCCCTGCGGCAGCGGGAAAAAATACAAGCAGTGCTGCCTGCTGAAGGCCTGAGGCCGGCACGATTGCCTCAGCGGGCGCCGTAGGCCTGCTTGACCGCCTGCTCGTAGTTCTTCTCGAAGTCCGGGTAGATGGCCATGGTGGCGGCGAAGGCCTTGAGGTAGTCCGCCTTGCCCGCGTGGTTGAGGTGCATGTGGACGGCGAGGTCCTGCACGCTGTTGAAGGAGGCGTCGGAGCTGTTCTTGACGAAGTCAGCTCCGCCCACGGCGGCCAGGGCGCCGAGTTCCTTGCCCTTTTTCTTGGCGCCCATGGCGAGGAGGCCGCCCGCCAGCGGAACCTTGGAGGCGGCCATCGTGCCGGCCTTCTCCCCGGCCTTGGATCCGACCGCCGCACCGACATTGGCGCTGAGGGCCTTGTTGGCCCACTCGGTCAGCTGCCCGTTGTTGTCGTAGGGGGCGAAATACTTGCCCGTCTTGCCCGGCAGCGGCGTGGGGGCGATCGGCGCCGGCGTGACTGCACCCGTGGCGCCGGCGACTTTCTGGAATTGCTGGAGGCTGTTCATCACCTTGGCGAAGACGATTTGGGCCCGGGCGAGGTCGGCGGCATCAGCGGCGTGGGCGCAAGGGAGCAGCGCGAGGGCGAGGACGGAAGCGAGCAGGCGTGATTTCATGGATGAGTGTGAGCTGCGAACCGGGCCTTGCCGAAAAAGTCCGGCGCGCCGTGCGCCGGATATCGAGGTGGGGCAGTTGCGGGGTGGGACCACGGGCAGATGCATCCATGCCGACAGCAAGCTGCTCCAAGTCAACGGGGTGCTTCTACGCGCTTCTACGTAGGGTGGTGGGAACCCTTACCGGCCTGGCCGCTTGGCCGTCGGTCGCGATGGTTGGCCCCATCGCGGCACCGACCGCCGCGTGCTAATCATCGAGATCGTCGCCGAGCATGTCATCGCCGGGCGGAGGGGAAGGCGGGCGCCGCGGATGGTTCATCATCGGGGCGCCGGCGAAGGGCTTGGGTGCGTTGGGCGCCGGCAGGGCCTCGGCGATGAACGCGAGGATGTCGGCCCGGCCGCTCTGGGTGGTGGCGGAGCTGGCGAAGACGGGTGGCTGGGCGTCGGTGGACTTCGCCATCGCGGCGCGGAACCGGGCGATGGTGTTGCGCGTGTGCTGGGCGGCCTGCTTGTCAATCTTGGTGAAGATGAGCGCGAAGGGGAGGCTGCGCGTGCCCAGCCAGTGGACGAACTTGAGGTCCAGCTCCTGCGGTTCGTGGCGGGAGTCGATCAGCACGAAGGTGCGGCGGAGATTCGGGCGGTGGCCGAGATAGTCGCGCACGGCGGTGTTGAAGAGCTGGCGCTCGGTCTTCGCCCCGTGCGCATGGCCATAGCCCGGCAAATCCACGAGGCTCCACCCGCCGTTGATCGTGAAGAAATTGATCAGCCTGGTCTTGCCGGGCAGGTTGGAGACCTTCGCGAGGCCCGGCTTCTCCGTCAGCAGATTGATCAGGGAGGACTTGCCGACGTTGGAACGGCCGATGAGCGCGAACTCCGGCAGGCGGGGCGGCGGACACGAGGCGAGGTCCGGGGCGCTGAGGGCAAAGGTGGCGGTCTTGATTTTCAGGAGGCCAGCAGGCACGTGAAACCCGCCGCTGGCGAACCTTAGTTTCAGGTTGCCCGGGCCCCAGTGGTGGGGCCGGGAGGGGAAGAGTGGGCCTCGGAAATAATAGGTCTTTCCAACCAACCGACGCCGGACATGCTCGGCGCCCGGATGAGCCAGGAGACCATCACCTATCTGACGAACATCGTCATCGGCGCGATTTTGGCGGGCTTGCTGACACACTTCTGGTGGCGGCAGGGACGCACGGCGGCCATGCGGTGCTGGATGGTGTCGGCATGGGTGATGACGGTGGCCGACGTCTTTTTCGCGCTGCGGCCGGAGCTGCCCCATTGGGCGGCCAAGCTCATCCCGACCCTGCTGGTCACGGTCGGGCACGCGGTGCTGCTCCTCGGCGCGCAACGGACGGCCGAGATTTCCCGGCAGGGGAGGCTGGTCGCCGGGCTGGTCCTGTTCCACCTGACGTTGCTGGCGAGTTTCCTGGCCATCGCCCAGCCCTCGGTGTGGCGCATGGTCAGCAACGGTGTCATCTGGGGCGCGCTCTCGCTGGCTTCCTACGGGTGCCTGCGCCGGGCCCGGCCGGTCTTTTGGCAAGCACTCGTGGCGCCGGCCAACGCCTTCCTGTTTCATGGAATATTCCACGGCCTGCGCGTGGGGCTGGCCGTGATTTTCGGCGGGCTCGGCTGGACGGAAGCCGCGGCTTCGCTGCAGATCATCGGGGACCTGGAGGTGAGCTTTTTCATGGTGGCGCTGTTCGTCAGCCTGCTGCTGGCAAATCTCCAATTGCGGCACGAGGAACTGAGCAGCGCCCACGCCGAGGTGCAGACGCTCTCGGGGCTGCTGCCGATTTGCGCCTGGTGCAAGAAGGTGAGGGACGATGCCGGCTACTGGCAGCAGGTGGAGGATTACTTCAGCGCGCGCAGCCACATCGAGTTCACGCACGGCATGTGCACCGACTGCTTCAAGGTGCAGCGGGTCACCAAGTCCTGAACCGGCCGCGAGGGCCGGCCGGGCTACGGCAGCGGGGCGAGGAAGCGCACGAGATTGGCGATGTGATCGTCCAGGGGCACGCCGAGCCGGTCGCAGCCCAGCTGGATGGTGGCGCGGTCGATCTTGGCGGCGAAGGTGGCGTCCTTGAACTTCTTCCTGATCGAGGCGGGCTTCATCTGGCCGTAGGGCACCGGGTTCATCTTCCGGTAGGCGTAGAAGATGCCGGTGAGTTCGTCGCAGGCGACGAGCGCGGCGGCGAGTTTCGTGGCGGGCAGGGTGGTGAAGCCGTGGTAGCCGTAGGCGTGGGCCTCGACGGCGTGGATGATCTCCGGCGGGTAGCCCCAATCCTTGAACCACTGGAGCGACGGGGCGGGGTGGGTGTCGGGATGCTCCTCATAGTCGAGATCGTGCAGCAGGCCGGTAAGATGCCACAGGAGCGGGTCCTCACCGAACGGGCCGGCATAGCCTTCCAACGCGGTTGCGACCATCAGGGCGTGGTGGCGCTGGTAGTCGTCGCGGACGTGCTGGTGCAGCAGGGCGAGGGCGGCGTCCTTGGTCGGGAGCATGGCGGACGATCTAACACGAGGGCCACGAAGCGCACGACGGAAAACAAAGGGGCGGCTTGCCACGGGAGCGGGGCGCCGCAAGCGTGGGGGGCTTGAGCACAACCCCTGCCCCCAGCGGCGCGACCGTGGATCACGACCGCGCCTTTCTCGGCCATCCCCGTGGCCTCGGTTACATCGCCTTCGCCGAGGCATGGGAGAGATTCTCCTACTACGGCATGCAGACCCTGCTGGTGCTCTACATGACCCGCCAGCTCCTGCTGCCGGGGCATGTGGAAAACATCGCGGGCATGGGCTGGTTCCGCCGCGTCATGGAGGCCGCCTACAATGGCGGCGACAGCCTCACGGTGATCGGCCTGTCGTCGGCCATCTTCGGCACCTACACGAGCCTGGTCTATCTGACGCCCATCCTGGGCGGCCTCGTTGCCGACCGCTGGCTGGGCCGCACGGCGACCGTCACGATTGGCGCCATCCTGATGTCGATCGGCCATTTCCTCATGGCGTTCGAGGGTTCGTTCCTCGCGGCGTTGCTCTGCCTGCAGATCGGGGTGGGCTGCTTCAAGGGCAACCTCGCAAGCCAGGTCGGAGAGCTTTACGCGCCCGGCGACCTGCGGCGCGCGGATGCCTTCCAGATCTATTATCTGTTCATCAACGCGGCGGTGATCGTCTCCCCGCTGGTCACCGGGACGCTGGGCGAGAAGGTCGGCTGGCACTGGGGTTTCGGTGCCGCGGGGGTCGGCATGGTCTTGGGTCTCGTCATTTATCTTTCGGGGCGCAAGTGGCTGCCGAAGGAGCAACCGAGGACCAAGGCGGCCGCCGGGGCCAAGGCGCCGCTCACGGGCGACGAGTGGAAGGCCATCGCCGTGCTCATCGGGTTGATCCCGGTGCTCGCGGTGGGTGCCGTGGGCAACCAGCAGCTCTTCAACGCCTACATGATCTGGGTGCCGGAGCATGTGAACCTCGTGTTCTTTGGCCAGACGATGCCCACCTCCTGGCTGCAATCGCTCGATGCGGCCGTGAGCGTGTCGGCGCTGGTCGCGGCGGTCGCGTTCTGGCGCTGGTGGGCGAAACAATTCAAGGAGCCGACCGAGATCACGAAGATCATCCTGGGCTTGTCCCTGAGCGCCGCGGGCCAGCTCTGCATGGTCGGTGCGGCGCTTGCGTCCGCAGGCGGCACAAAGGCCGGCATCGGCTGGATCCTGGGCTTCGAGGTGCTGAACAGCATCGGCTTCGCCAACGTGTTCCCGGTCGGGCTCGCGATGTATGTGCGCGTGGCGCCGCAGAAGGTCGCGGGCACGATCATGGGCATCTATTACCTGCATCTCTTTGCCGGCAACTTCCTCGTCGGGAAACTCGGCAGCTACGTCGAGACGATGAGCGGGGTGAACTTCTGGCTGCTGCATGCCGGGCTGGTCGGCGGCGCCGGGCTGGTGATGCTGATTGCCTCGCGCGCGGCCGGCCGCCTGCTGAATCCCAAGGGGGCCGGCGGCGCCTGAGGGAAGGGGATCGCCGCCCGGGGCGCGGCTCCGGCGCCAAGGCCCCGGGAAAACCTTACGTCCCGGGCTTCGGCAAGGGCTGCCAGTTCGCGCCGGCGGCGGGGTGGTCCTTGCGCAGCCAGCCCAGGCGCCGGAGCAACCGACGCGTTTTTTGCCCGCGCCAGCATGGAGCAGGCGGTCTTGATCCGGGTCTGGCGGGTGGCCGCCAGCTTGCCCGAACTGAGCCAGAGCTCCCAGTTCTGGCACGCATTGGGCGCGATCTCCGCCCACTGGGCCTGCGCCTTGGGTGAGGCGGCGATGGCCTAGAGCGTGGCTTCAATCACCGCCCGTCCCGCCGGCAGCTGTGCACTCGCGGGTCTGGGCAGGCTGAGCCGGGCCTCCTCCGTTTCATCTTCCGGTAATTCATCAGGCCGCGTGCGGTGGGCGGCAAGCCAGGCCTCCCGCCATGGGGGCAGAGATATGACAGGAGGTGGGTTGTGCTTTGCGGAAAAATACCCATAGTCCCGGCTTCACATGGGTTCGAACGACACCAAAACCGGCGAATCAAAACGCAAGCAGGTGCGCTACGGGGTGAGCGACGACTGCCGCATCCGCGCTTCCATCAAGATCCGCAGCGCCGACGCCGCCACGGCGGGCAAGGACTGGCCAGGCACGCTGGTGGATGTGTCCACCGGGGGAGCCCACATCCAGATCAGCCTCGGGGCGGTGGCCTACACCGGCGATACCTGCGTGCTGACGCTGGGCCACGCGGGGGTGAAGACGGAGCTGCGGGGCACGCTCGCCCACTACGTCTGCTCGGCGCGGCACTCGGTGTGCGGGGTGAAGTTCGACGCCTTCTCCGCCGGCTGGGACAAGGCGTATCTGCCATATTTCAAGGCCATCGTCGCGAGCTCGACGCTGAAGGGTGGCACGAGTGACAGTGACCGGCCGGGATTCTACCGGGAGGAATTCAGCGGCCCCGGCCACACGAAGCTGGTGGTGTGGCGGGACAACAAGCCGGAGCGCGCGCTGGCGGGCTTTGATTACACGATGGCGCGGTTTGCCGCGGCGCTGCCGACGGCGGGGGCGGACATGTTCAAGAACAAGGCGGACGTGACCTTCCGGGCGGCGCCGCTGGACAACGGAGCCCCGGGGATGCCGCTGACGAAGGCACAGGAGGCGGAAGCGCGCTGGGAGTTCTCCATCGCGGCCTCGAACCTGCCCAAGGCCCTCGCGCCGGATATCCGCCGCTTGCTGCGGCTGGTGAGCTGAATCCTCGGGCAACAGGCGGGGTTCGCTTTTGCGGCGGTTTGTGTTTTTTGTGGCCGAATCGCTTGCATGGCCAGCCAACCGAACATCCTGTGGATCCTCACGACGCAGTGGCGGGCGCAGGCTACGGGCTATGCCGGCGACCCGAATGCGCGGACGCCGTGGCTGGACGGGCTGGCGAGCGAGGCGGTCAATTTCACGCAGGCCGTCACGCCTCATCCGCTCGGGCCGCAGGCGCGGGCGGCGCTGCTGACCGGGAAGCTTTGTCCGGAGAATGGGGTGAAGGGGTATTGGGATGCGCTGCCGATGGAGGCCCGGACCGTGGCCCATGCGCTGAAGGACCGGGGGTATGCGACGGCGTGGTTTGGGAAGTGGCATCTGGGGGAGCGGGACCGCTCGGCGCCGCTGGTCGGTGAGCCGCACGCGAAGCAGATCGTGCCGCCGGAACGGCGCGGGGGCTTTGAATGGTGGGAGGGTTTCGAGAGCGGGTTTCTGCTGAATGACCCGTGGCTGCATGGCACGCGGCTCCCGCAGCCCAGGCACTTCAAGGGTTACCAGGCTGACGTGCTGGTGCAGCGAGCGGCTGAATGGTTGAAGGCTCCGCGTTCGCAGCCGAT